>DXCU01000063.1 GCA_019115845.1 Candidatus Rubneribacter avistercoris
CGCTGGTACCGGGAGGGGAGGCTGAAGGCGTTCGACGAGGGAGGGCGCAAGGTGTACGATACGATAGCCGGCCGCAGGAGGCGGCTGGGGCTGGCCGCCTAGGCCGTCCGGAAAAACGTCCGCACCCCCAGATTGCATGAACATGGGCTTTATTGGGCGCGTACTTTGCGATGTCTTGACGATACAGCGTAAGAATATCGCGCTGCACCCCCAGCACACGCGCAAGATCACTCGTCGAAACGAACTCCTGCACCGCCGCAGGCATACCGCCTACGGCAAGGTAGAGTCTGAACAGGCGCATAAGACGCTCATGAACAACCGGTGGAACGGGCTTGCTCTCCTCGCAACAACTACGCGCAAGGTCAAGCGTGGTTTGCTGCACACCATTTTCGACGAAAAATTCTTCAAGCGAGAGCGGGTACATGCGAAGCACCTGCTCATAACCCACCGGAAGCGACGGAACCTCGTTATACAAGACGCCAAGAAGCGACCCCGACTCAATGTAGTCAAAGCGTCCATCATCCACAAGAAACTTAATGGCCGTGCGAGCCCTCGGACACTCCTGCACTTCGTCAAAAAATATCAGCGTGGAACCCGGTTCAAGCGCCATGCCGCTGAAAGCAGTTAGATTGGCAATCAGCGTCTCTGCGTTGAGATCGCCCTCAAAAATAGCTTTGGCGCTGGGCGTTTCCACGAAATTGATTTCGAGAAACACCTGATAGTTCCTGCGAGCAAACTCTCTGACAAGATACGTCTTGCCCACCTGGCGTGCGCCTGTCACAAGCAACGCCTTGCGACGAGGCGATTTCTTCCACGATTCAAGTTCGGCGAACGCTGCTCTTTCCAGTGCCACAACATCTCCTTGCGACGCATTTTTACAAAAATGGAGCCTAGTTTGCGACGCATTTTAACAAAAACAGGACATGCTTTGCGACGTGTTTTCAAAACAGGAAACAGATGTATGCACTAGTCAAGCTTTCCGCGCTTTTCTTCTTTGTACCGCACGCCCTCAGTCGATGAGGTTACAGGCCGCCCCGCCGCAAAACCGCATGCGACTCCCCTATTTTGGAGAACCTGCATGCCATAATTGCGTTAAAGAATTCTTTAATGAATTCTTTAACGCATCCACACGACCAGAGGAGAGCTCATGTCCACCCTATCCGAATCCGCTGTGACTGATCGCGGCTCATTGCTTGACAACCTTGTCCCGGCAAGCGATTTCACGCACGGCAAAGCCGCGCAAGCATTTGCACGCGTTGGCGTGGGAAACCCTGTCATTGTGGTCAAGCGCAGCGTACCTGCCGCCGTTATTATCACGCCGGAAGAATATCGCGACTACGAACGCCTGCGCCAAGAGCGTGAGGACGCCCGCGACCTGGCGCTTGCCGAGGAACGTCTCGCCCGTTGGGATGGAGACGTATCGAAACTCACCTCTCACGATGACCTCATGGATGAACTCGGTGTCACGGAAGAAATGCTCGACGAGATACCGGAGGTTGAGTTCGAATGAGCTGGAAAATCGAATATCTGGAGGAAGCCGCCAAAGACATCCGAAAGCTTGATGGCTCTATTCGAAAACAATATGCACGAGCCATAGAAAAGGTTGCAAAACAATCCTCTTCCCGCAAACGAAGGCGGTTACGGCAAACCCCTGGGCAATAAAGGTGAACGCAACCTTTCCGGGCTGTTCAAAATCAAGCTGCGTGCTAGCGGTCTTCGAGCTGTGCACTCACTTGCACGCAAAGACGAACGCATGGTAATTGTCGTAGTGGGCGTTCGCGAAGATAACGAAGTCTACGAAGTAGCGGAAAGCCGTTTGCGCGCCTATTCTGAGCTCAATTGATATCCAAGGTTTCCGCGCTTGCCGCGCCGCCCTACTCGCCCCTGAGCAGCTTCTCCACGTCGAAGCCGTCGGCTAAGGCGCTGGGAGCCAGCAACACGCCCTTGCCCTCGCGCGCGCCTTCGTAGGCGAGGTTCATCGCGCGCAGCTGCAGCGCCTTGGGGTTGCGATCATACACCTCGGCGGCCTCCACGAACATCTCCGAGATGTCCTTTTCCACCTCGGCCAAGATGGTGCGGGCGTTGCGCTCGCGTTCGGCCTGCGCCTCCTTCGACAGCGCGTCCTGCAGCTCCTCGGGCACGGCTATGTCGCGGATCTCCACCGACATGACCGTGATGCCCCACTGCTCGCACCTCTCGCCCAGCACCTGCTGCAGCTCCCGGTCGATCTGCTTGCGGCGCAGCGAGAGCTCGGCCAGGTTCACCTGCCCGATGGCGTCGCGCATGGCGGTCTGCGCGCTCCACAGCACCGCCCGCGGATAGTTCTCCACCTCCAGGCAGGCCTTTTTCGCATCCCACACCACCCAGAAGATGATGGCGTCCACATCCACCGGCACCAGGTCGGCCGTGAGCGCGGCCTCTGCGGAAAACGACGAGGTCATGGTGCGCTGGTCCACATGCATGGCCGCGTACTCGACGAAGGGGGCGACCGCGTACAAACCCGGCCCCGCAATGCGGTGGAACCGCCCGAAGCGAAGCACCGCCACACGCTCCCACTGGGGCGCCACGCGCACGCACGCGGCCGCCAGCGCGCCCACCGCCACGGAAAGGACCGCCGTGGCCGCCGACATCCACGGCAGCGTGATGGCGAACGCCGCGGCGAATCCGATGGCGAACACGGCCAGGGCGAACAGGTACACGCCTGCGCGCGTGGCCTCGTTCGGCTCCATCTCCACCGCCGTCGCTTTCGGCCTGGGCGTTCGCGCCGGCCTGTTCGCCTTCTTGTCCTCTCCTCGCAAGCTGAGCTTCATCGCAGCCCTCCTCTAGCCCTCGGTCGCCCGCAGGCGCCGCTCCACCAGCTCCATGATGTCACGTCGCGGAACCCCCAGCTCGCGGCACTGCTGTATGAACGAATCCGCCAGCGAGTCGGCCGCGTTGCAAGCCGATTCCCCGTCGGCCCGATACCCGTCGTGCACGAAGGTTCCGCGGCCGCGCTTCGACACGATGTAGCCGTCGCGCTCGATGTCCTGGTAGACCTTGCTCACCGTGTTGTAGTTGATTCCCAGCTCAACCGCCATTTCGCGCATGGTGGGCAGCTTGTCGCCCACCGCATAGCTTCCAGACGTGATCAGGTAGATCAGACGGTTGCGCAGCTGCAGCCAAATGGGAATGCCGCTGTTCTCGTCAATGGTGATCTGCACGGTTTCGGTATTGGTCGTCACGCTTTCCCACATTCCGGTCGCATGGTCCTTCTCCTTCTCACAGCGGCGCCCCCAGCGCGTACGGCGTGTACAGCGCCGCCGCCACAATGCAGTAGCGAAGCGCCAGCCCGCCGGACAGCACCCCGGCCGACGAGACGGCCACCGCCGCGGGCCGCGCGGACGCGCCCTGCGCGCCGTGGCACGCCAGGGGAAGCGCCAGCCCCGCCGCGCACACCAGGCCCCAGAACGCCGGGGCCAAGCGACCGCCGACCAAAAGGGCGCACGACTGCGCGGCAACCTCGGTGTAGCCGCTCTGCGCGATCACGAACACCGCGAGCACCGCCGCCTCCGCCGCGCCGAGCACGCCCGCCGCGCGCCACAGCCCAGACGCGATCCCGCGCGAACCCGGACGCAGCACGACGTTGAGCCCCAACACGGCCGCCGCGCCCGTGGACAGCGACGACGCCACGAACAGCACCACAAGCCACGGCGAGCGCCAAAAGTCGATGGAGACCATGTCCGAGAGCAGAAGCCCCGTGTACGTCATGACCCCGACCGCGCACGCACCGCCCGCGACGCAGCACAGCCAACCGACCGACCGGGGCACCCGGCGCCGCACGAGCATCGTCGCCGCCAGCGCACCCGACACCAGCGTGAGCAGCGCCACCAGCCACGCCCCTGCGGACATGACCGACTGAAACGGCGTCGCCGCAACCGCCAACGCGCGCTCGGCGTTGCCCAAGTCGAGCAGCAGCAGGAACGCCGCCAACGTCATGCAGCACGGAGCGACGTAGAACCCCGCCTGCGCCGCCTCGGCCGCACGCGCGCTTTCTTCGGTGCGGCTGACCGCGTCCAACACGCAGCAGGCGGCCGCCACCAGAAACGCGCCGCTGCCCACCCCGGCTAAGAACAGGTAGCCAACGATGTACCAGCCGAACAGCATTCCCACCTCGCACCATCCCGATCAGCGCAGACGGCGCCTCCGAAAGGCACGCCGCGCCTTCGCCATGCGCCCGCAGGCGCCTCCGCGTTATTGTAACACCTTTATCATAGTTCAATGGGTCAAAGCGTGCAGCCGGGCGCCTTACCACGAGGGCGGCTTCAAGGGCACCTCCACCGGAACGCTCCATTCCACAACACGGCCCGCCGCACGCGTGGCGGCCACATCCACCAGTCGCTGGTTGGACGAACCGCGCCATGCCAGATCAAACGAGTGAAGCGACTGCACAAAAGGACCGTCCACCAGCACGTCCGTGGCGTCCAAAAGCTCGCGCGCAGAAGCATCCGGCACGCCCGCCTCCAACTGTTCGTAGGTGTAACCCGAGTATGTCCACACGCCCAACCCAAGCGCGCGGCAACGCCGAGCCACCTCCGCACAGGCAGCAGCCTGCTCAAACGGCTCCCCACCCGACAGCGTCACACCCGACGCCAGCTTGTTGGCGGCCACCTCGGCCACCAGACTGTCTATCGAGCGCACTTCCCCGCCTTCATGCGGCTGGCTTTCAGGGTTGTGGCAGCCGGGGCAACCGTGCGAACACCCCTGCACAAACACCGCAAAACGCAGCCCCGGCCCATCCACAATAGAATCCGGAGCCGTGCCGAAGATACGAATGGTTGCAGGCTTTTGCACGCTATCGGACACTGTCATGGTAACCTTCTCTTTCATCTGTGCTCTCACAGGATTGCGCGCACCCAGCTGTGCGCGAGCACGAATTTGGCGGCTGCGCACCAAAACCCCGATCAGTCACTATCTCCCGAGGATTCTAGCACGGCGAACTCGCAATGGACGGAAAGCCCGCATACCGATGCAAAAGCCCGTCCACCACGCCGTTTAAATTCAGCGGCAGACGGGCTTTCTTTATGAGATACCTCGCAGTATCCCGCAACAACCTCCTACGGCGCCCCGCCGCAAGCGATACCGCACGCAGAGCAAGGCGACGCGCTCTACAGCGAGTGCTTCACGCGGTCGGCCTCCTCGGCGCGCTTGGCGTCGTTGAAGCGGTCGAGCGTGCCCACCAAGTAGCCGGTGATGCGACGGATGCGCTCGAAGGCCACACCGTGCTCCTCCTCGGTGCGCCCGCACTTCGGGCACACGTCGCCGATGATGCCGTTGTAGCCGCACACCGGGTCGCGGTCCACCGGGTGGTTCACCGAACCGTAGCCGATGCCGCTTTCCTTCATGTGGCGGATGACGGCCTCGAACGCCTCCAGGTTCTCGGTCGGGTCGCCGTCAAGCTCCACGTAGGAGATATGGCCGGCGTTCGTGAGCGCGTGGTAGGGCGCCTCTATCTCTATCTTCTCGAACGCGCTGATGGGATAGTACACCGGCACGTGGAAGCCGTTGGTGTAGTAGTCGCGGTCGGTCACGCCCGGGATGGAGCCGTAGCGCGCGCGGTCCATGCGCACGAAGCGGCCGGACAGGCCCTCGGCCGGCGTGGCTATCAGGCCGTAGTTCATATGGCGCTCCTGCGACAGGCGGTCCAGGTAGGCGCGCATGTGCCCGATGATCTCCAAACCGAGGTTCTGCGCGGCGCGCGACTCGCCGTGGTGCTTGCCGGTGAGCGCCACCAGCGTCTCGGCCAAGCCGATGAACCCAAGCGACAGCGTGCCGTGCTTGAGCACCTCGCGCTGCTCGTCGTTGGGCGAGAGCTTCTCGGAGTCTATCCACACGCCCTGGCCCATCAAAAACGGCGCGTTGTACACCTTCTTGCGCGCCTGGATCTCAAAGCGCTCGTCCAGCTGCCCCACCACAAGGGCCAGCTTCGCGTCCAGCAGGTCGAAGAACAAATCCAAATCGCCCTTCGCGCGGATGGCCAGGCGCGGCAGGTTGATGGACGTGAACGACAGGTTGCCACGGCCGGGCGTGACCTCGCGATCCGGGTCGTACACGTTGCCCATCACGCGCGTGCGGCAGCCCATGTAGGCGATCTCCGTCTCCGGCGTGCCCTTGTAGTACTGCGCGTTGAACGGCGCGTCCAGGAAGCTGAAGTTGGGGAACAGCCTCTTGGCCGAGCAGTGCATGGCCAGCTTGAACAGGTCGTAGTTCGGGTCCTCGGGGTTGTAGTTCACGCCCTCCTTCACGCGGAAGATCTGCACGGGGAAGATGGGCGTCTCGCCCGAACCCAGGCCCTCCTCGGTGGCCAGCAGCATGTTCTTGATGACCATGCGGCCCTCGGGGCTGGTGTCCATGCCGTAGTTCACCGAGCTGAACGGCGTCTGCGCGCCGGCGCGGGAGTGCATGGTGTTCAGGTTGTGCACGAGCGCCTCCATGGCCTGGAACGTCGTGCGGTCGGTGTCGGCCGTCGCGTTCTTGGCGGCGTACTCCATCGCGCGGTCGGCGGTTGCGCGGTCGGCGCCGGCTCCCATAAGCTCCTCGCGCACAACGGCCTCGAATCCCTCGTCCATGCGCAGGCTGGCGAAGGCGCCCGTGCGCTCCTCCGCGCGGTCGAGCGCGTCCTGGGCGAACGTCCGCGCATCCTCAAGCCCCATCAGCAAATCCGCAGCCTCGGCCAAATGCTTCTTGTACAGGCGGCGATACGTCTTGCGCACGCCTTCGGCCAGGCCGTAGTCGAAGTCGCAGATGGCCTGCCCGCCGTGCTGGTCGTTTTGGTTGGACTGGATGGCGATGCACGCCAGCGCCGCGTAACTGGCGATGTCGTTGGGCTCGCGCAGCACGCCATGGCCTGTGGAGAAGCCGCCCTTGAAGAGCTTGCGCAGCTCTATCTGGCAGCACGTGGTGGTGAGCGTGTAGAAGTCCATGTCGTGGATGTGGATGTCGCCCTCGCGATGGGCGCGCGCGAACTTCGGATCGATGACGCACATCTCGTAGAACTGCTTGGCGGACTCGGAGCCGTACTTGAGCATGGTGCCCATGGCGGTGTCCGCGTCGATGTTGGCGTTCTCGCGCTTCATGTCCGAATCGGACGCCTTGGAGAACGTGATGTCCTTGAGCGTTTGGATGAGGCGGCTGTTCACGTCGCGGGCGCGGCTGCGCTCGGCGCGGTAGAGGATGTAGGACTTGGCCGTCTGCACGAAGCCGGCCTCGATGAGCGTCTCCTCCACGAGGTCCTGCACGCCCTCCACCGTGGGCACGCCCTCGATGGCGCCGGCTTCCAGCTTGGCCACCACGTTCTGGGCGATCTCCTCGGCCACCGCGCGGTCCTGCATGGCGCCGCAGGCCTGGAAGGCTTTCTCCACCGCCTCGGCAATCTTGCCAGCCTTGAACTCCGCCCTGCGGCCGTCGCGCTTGATGATGGTGGTGACCATGCCCTCGATCCTCTCTTCGCCGATGTTTCGCCTTGTTTTCGGAGACGTTCCTTTTATGGGCGCGAACTGTGGTTTCCCATTGTTTCTGCCCACGATTTCCACAGGTAATGACCAGGGTTTTCCACAATATGTAGTGGGTGTGCCCGGTCCGAGCAGTGATATATAGTACTCGGGTGCCATCCCGCATGCAAGGGTAGATTTCATGCAGAAGATGTGCCCCCGAAGGCGTTGCAGGGGCTTTCATAGATTATCCACGCTTCCGTCAACTATATGTTGACCCTGGGCCCCGTCCGGCCGCGAAAAGCCCTTCCCTGAGGGCAGGCCGGGGCGCCTTTCGGGAAAGCCGCCCCGGCGCTACTCGACGGTTCCGTACACCTGGCCCCAGGCGTGCCCGCCTATGGCGGAGTTCAGTTGGTCGCACAGGCGCTGGCGCGTGTAGGTGCCCGGAGGGAGCAGCGAGATGATCTCCGCCAAGTCATCGGGAAGGTCCGCCGACTCGGCGGCCACGACCACGTCCAAACGGCGGACGGACTTCGTCCCCGCATCGGCGAACAGGGCGTCCACCACGTTTTGGAGCGCCCCGTAATGGGGGCTGCGCACCGTGTTTTTGCGCACCGGGCCCGCCATGGCGCTCACGCCCCCGCGCCCGGGCGGACGACGTCCAACCCGGCGCTCGCCGCCACGAGAGCGCCCGCGTACGCCGGCGTGGCCTTCCCGGCCGCGCGCAGGAACTGAGCGCCCGCCGCCCGCAAACGCACGCCGGCGTCCACCAAAACGTCGGGGCAGTAATACGGATTCTCCGGCGTGGCGGCTCCCTGCCGGGGCGCATGCTCGGTCACCGTCAGCTGGGCCAGAACGGGAAGGAGGCCCACACCGGCCGCCATGCGCGCGAACGCCTCGGCCCGCTCCAGAGGCGCCCTCGTTGCGAAACCCGCAACCGACGCCCCGAAATCCGCCATGACCCCCAAGGCTTCGTCGAAGGGGTTCCGCCCATCGGCGAGCAGGCCGTCGGCGCGCACGTCCACCGACGCGAACACCGCGACGTCGCTCACCTGCCGCACCCCCATGAGCGCGCACTTGAGGTCGGTCGGGTTGGCGAACCCGTTCAGGAAGAGCGCGTCAAGCTCCTGCCCCGCGCATGCGCGCGCGGCGCGCGCGTACTGGTCGCGGTTCTCATTGAGCGACGATTTGCTGGACGGGTCCAAGGGAAGCCCGCACGGCCCCACCTCCGCCAACAGATGCTGCGGAGCCAGCTGGCGCGCGGCCTCCAACGCCGCGCCCGCCACCTCGGGCGCCCGCTCCTCCAGCCCGCGATGGGCAAGGCGCGCCGGCGTGATGCCCGCCGTGTTCGCCACCAGGCATTGAACGCCGGCTATCTGGTTGAGGCGCAATGCGTCGCGAACGGCCTCCGGCTCCACCATGTTCGCATACTCGAGGTCAAGCGATGCGTCGAAGCCCTGGCGCGCCAGCGCTGCGGCCACGGGAGCGGACAGGACGAGCATGTCGCGATGAAAACGCAGGGAGATATCGGGCATAGGGAAGTCCTTTCGTCGGATGCCTATGATAGCAAAAGAACGGTGCCGAGGGGCGGGCTGCGGTGTTGGGAAGCGGGGCGGGCTGCCGAGGGGCGGGGCGCCGAGGGGCGATCCGCGGCGCCCGGGCGGCTGCGGCGTTGGGGGAAGGCGGGCGGCAACGCTGGGTGGCGGGGCGCGATGTTGGGAGGCGGTCCGCGCACCGAAAGGCGCCCGATCCACCGCCGTCTGAAAGCCTCTCCATCGATCATCCGCGACCTGCACACAAGACGAACATGAGCCGGTCACATGTTTTTCAAGGGCGGTCACTATAATAGGATTTGCAATCGAGAGATTCCCCTCCTTTCGATTGCACTGCTTGTATCCCCTACAAAGCAGTAGCGACGCCATCGAGCGTCGCATCATCCCCCTCCTTGTGGGCCGCGGAATCCCCTTCCGCGGCCCAATCCTTTTCTGGGGCATGCCGCCTGGAGACGCGCGCAGACGGCGGCGAAGCGGGCGCGTTACCTTCCCGACACCCAGTCCACAAAACGCGCACTCCCAGCACATACCATCTGCAACGTCGTCGGTTATACTTAGTGCCAGCAAGCGGAAAGATCCCCTCCTTACCCTTGCTTCTGCTTACCCCATAAAGCAGAGTCGGTGCCACATAGGCACCGCATCACCCCCTCCTTGTGGCCCGGCGGAGCTCCCCTCTCCCCGGGCCGATCCTTTTCCGGCGCACTGTCGACGGCGCACCGCCCTCGAAAAGCGAGGGACGACCCTCGGAACGCAGGCGAAGTCCCCTCCCGCAGACTGCGAATCCGGCATCGCGACGCTGCGCAAATCGACGAACAAAAGTCAGCGAACAAAAATTGTGCAGCCGCTTAATTTTGAACGATCTGCCAGTGCGCAAACCATGGATAAAGAAATTCGTTCTGCCTGGGGTTTTCCCACTTGAACTGCTGAAAGAAACGCTTTCGTTACTTTTTGCGGTCACAGTTCACAAAACCAGCATGTCTGCCACATATCATTTTCAACGTCGGTCGTTATAATGGCCTCAGCAAATGGAAAGGCTCCCCTCCTTACATTTGCTTCTGCTTACCCCTTAAAGCAGAGTCGGTGCCACATAGGCACCGCATCATCCCCTCCTTGTGGCCCGGTGGAGCTCCCCTCTCCCCGGGCCAATCCTTTTATCCTACAGCCCATTCTTTCCTATAGCACGTTCGGCGTTGCTCGCCAACTCCCGCAAAACGGCCAACAAGCGCGGCGGACGCATCTTCCCTTTCGCCCTTTTTCATGCAAACAAATGTTTCACGTGAAACATTTCGGCATCCGGCGCGACGCGAAGCCGCGCGCGAACGAAGCACCCGGCGCGAACAAGGCGCTCCGCCGGGCGAGCTGCGCGCGGACAAAGCGTTCGGCGGAGCAAGGCGTTCGGCAGAACAAGGCGCCCAACGAGGCGAAGCACCCGAAAAGAGAGGGGCTCCCGGCGGAGCGCGAAACCGAGCGCGGGCAAAGCGTTCGGTCGGACAGGGCGCCCGGCAAGAGCGAAGCGCGCGGCCACGATGCCGCGTAGCGCATCGACGCCGGCAATGAGGGCGAACCTTTCGGTGCGTCGCACCCGTCCGCCGTCCGTTTGGGCAGATAGCGGCCCCACCGGCGATGCCGACCCGCCCGAGCGGGAGGTCGTCAAGCCAGCAGACCAACCGCCCGGGCAAGCGGTTGGCGTTTGCCGGAGCCTCCGTCGCCCCTCTCAAGCGACAGCTTCATGTGCAAACAAATGTTTCACGTGAAACATTTCAACTCTTTTAACATTATTAAATTACTTAAGTTTATTGCTGGTTGATGGAGCGGCTGTAGCGCTTGCACGCCGCTTGCGCGCCGCAGCCAATAAGCCCGCGCGACAAACCGCCGCCCCTTGAGCGCACCTCGGAACAGAGGCGCGCTCAAGGGGCGGACCTTCCCGGGAAAAGCGCGACCGCGCCGCACGATGCGCTCGAGAGGGGCCTCGGGCGCGCCGCAGCCCCTCCCCCGCCGCGAACCCTAGGCGTTCTTCCGCGCGAACAAGATGTTGTTCGTCTCCAGCCAGCTTTCCACCGTGCCGGTGTCGAACCCGTCGGCCGGGTCGATGACGAGCGCGTACATCTCCTCCTCGCGCAGCACCGCATCCAAAGCGTCGGTGAGCTGGATCTCGCCGCCCACCCCGGGCTGCACGTCGGCCAGAAGCTCCATCACGCGCGGCGAGAGCAAATAGCGGCCGAACACGGCCAAATTCGACGGCGCGTCCTCAAGCGCCGGCTTCTCCACCAGCGCGTCCACCTTCCACACGTCGTCGGCAACCGCCGCGCCCGCGATCACGCCGAAGCGGCTCACCTGGTCGTCCGGCACCGGCATGACGGCGATGACGCTCGCGCCGCCGTGCGCGTCGGACACCTCCTGCATGCGCGGCAGCATCTTGTTGTCGGGCACCAGCACGTCGCCGAGCAGCACGTAGAACGGCTCGTCGCCCGTCTTCTCGGCCGCGCAGCGCACGGCATGCCCCAGCCCCAGCGCCTCGTCCTGGTACACGTAGCTCACGTTGTAGGCGCCCACCCGCTCCACAAGATCGGCGTACTTGTCTTTGCCGCGCTCGCGCAGCGTGGCCACCAGCTCCGGATTCGGCGAGAAATGGTCCTCGATGGCCTTCTTCTCGCGGCTGTTGATGATGACCACCTCGTCGGCCGCCGACGCCAGGCCCTCCTCCACCACGTACTGGATGGCCGGACGGTCGACGACCAGCAGCATCTCCTTCGGCTGGGCTTTCGTGGCGGGCAAAAAGCGCGTGCCGAGGCCGGCGGCGGGGATGAGAGCCTTCATGGGAAAACCTTTCTCCTGGTGTCCGTAATACGCGAGGCGCCGCAAAGGCGGCGCCTCGTTCGCTGCGTTCGGTTATTGTAGCACGACCGGCCTGCGCGTCGGCCGCAACGCGCATCCGCGCGCCCGCCGCAACCTGCCTGCGCGCCGAACGCAGGCGCAACGCCCTGGGCAGACGGCGCTCCGTCCGTCCGCCCACTCGCGCGCCGGCGTTCGGCCGGCCGCCGGCCTATTCGGCGCGCGCGCTCCGCTCGGCCAGCGCCTCTTCAAGCACCGCCATCTGGGCCTCGGTCTTCTTCAGGCCGCGCACCACCACGAACACGTACACCAGGATGGCAAGCCACATGAGCGCGTACGCCGCAATGATGTAGGGGGCCGACGGGATGATGGTGCTGTAGATTTCCTCGAGGATCGGGTTCATGTTCGCTCCTTATCGATATGCGCGCCGACCCTTCGCCGGGCCGGCGGCGCGCTAGTCCTCCAACTGCTCCTTCACGGCTTCCACGCGCTGGGCAAGCCTCACCTGGCGAAAGCGCAGGCGGTACAGCCCGAAGCCCACCAGCAGCATGCCGATCATGACCACGCCCACCGTCATGCCCATGTCGGCCGACATGCCGCCTTCGCGCAGGACCACAGGATGGATGCTCGACGGGATGAGCCGCGTGACCATGTAGCATATGGGCACGTCGATGCAGGCGATGATGCCGATGACGGCACCGTAGGTAGCGCGGCGCTCGGGCTCGTCTATGGCGTTGCGCAGCACGAAGTACGCGATGATAATGAGCATGAGAATGAGGTAGGTGGTCAGACGCGGATCCCACGTCCACCACACGCCCCACTCGAAGCGCGTCCACAAATCGCCCGTGATCATGGTGCAGATGACGAACAGGAGCGCTATCTCCATGCACACCTTGGCGCAGGTGTCGAAGCGCTGGTTCTTCGTCATGAGGAAGCGCACGCAGTAGTACCCGCCGAAGAACAGCGCCAAAAACGACACGATGGCTACCGGCATGTGGAAGTAGAAGATCTTCTGCGACAGCAGCAGCTTCGAGGACACCATCTGCCCGCCGATCAGCTCCACGCCGTCCACCGTGGCTCCATGCACCGGCCCGGCGTACAGAAACGCCATGAGGAAGCCGACGGTGGTGAGCACGGCGCCGGCCAGAAGCGCCCACGGCGCCAAGCGGTCGGGCCACTGCCCCCCTTCCGGAAGCTTCGGCACCTTCTCTTGCGAATCAGCCACTGATACCCCTTTCTATGCGGAGATGACGAAATCGTACAGGACCCAGCACGCAAGCAGCATGATCACGTCGTAGCCGCCCGCCAGGACCAACGATTGGAAGAACACGTCCATATACCCCTCGGCGCCCACGATAACCGCAGTCGTGGCCGAGGCGCACGCCCACAGCAGCGGGAAGATGAGGGGGACGAACAAAACCGCCAGCATGACGTCCTTGCCGCGCGTGTTGACGGTGATGGTGGACAGCAGCGTGCCGATGCCGGCCATCCCCACGGTGCCCACGACAAGTGGCGCGAGGAACAGCCAGAAGCTTGTCGAGGGCTGGGCGGAAGCCAGGAAGAAAAAGCAGAACAGCGGGACGGCGATAACCTCCACCACCAGCAAAAACAGCAGGTTCGAAACGGCCTTGGCCAAAAAGATGACCGCGCGGTCCAAAGGCACCAGCAAGATGCCCTCCAAACACCCCTGCTCCTTCTCGTGCGAAAACGAGCGGTTCAGCCCCAGAAGCGACGTGAACACGATGAGCGCCCACAGAAGGCCGCCGCTGATCTGCAGCACGTCGAACGAGCTGGCCGTCTGCCCAAGCGCCGCCCCGTAGACGATGAGCACGAGCAGCGCGTAGATGCCCATGGACGTGAGCATCTCCTTGGTGCGGAACTCCTGCTCCAAGTCCTTGCGCAGAAGTATCGCGAACTGCTGCAGCGTGGAGGGCTTCTTCAACGTCACCGCCATGTCATGCCACCCCCATGCCCACGGTGGAGCGGTACAGCGCCGAGAACTCGCCGAAATCCAGCGCGTCCTTTCGGTCGAACGCGACCACCTTGCCCTTTGCCAGCACAAGCGCGTGCGTGCACATGGCAAACCCCTTCTCCAGATCATGGCTCACCATGACGAAGGTGCGGCCGGCCCGCTGCTTTTCTATGAGGCTGTCGAATATCTCCACGGCGTGCGGGTCAAGCCCCGAGTACGGCTCGTCCAAAAACACCACGTCGGGGTCGTGGATGAGCGCGCGGGCGATGGAGAGGCGCTGCGTCATGCCGCGCGAGAACGTGCGCACCACGTCCAGGCGACGGTGCTTAAGCTCCACGGCCTCCAAAAGCTCCATGACGCGCGCCTTGGGGTTTGCCACCCCGTAAAGGCGCGCGTAGATCATGAGGTTCTGCTCGGCCGTGAGGTCCGGATACAGCATGGAGTTGTGCGAGATGAGGCCGATGTGGTCGCGCGCTTTGTCCGGCTCCTCCTTGATGTCCACGCCCATGAGCTTGGCGGACCCCGACGAGGCGCGCGCCAGCGTGGACAGCACGCGCAGAAGCGTGGTCTTGCCGGCGCCGTTCGGCCCGAAGATGGACAGAAACGCGCCTTGGGGCACCTCGATGGACACGCCGTCCACCGCGCGGCGGGTGCCGAACACCTTGGAGAGCTTCTTCGTTTCGATGGCAGCTTCCACCTCGGCCATGGCGGCTACGCCTCCGCTTTCTCGGATGCGGCTGCGGAGTCAGCCTGGGATGCGGCGTCGGGCGCGGCAGCTTCGGCTTCGACCTCGGACGAGGGCGCGGCCCCGGCTTCGACCTCGGCCCCGGCTTCGGACGAGGACGCGGCCCCGGCTTCGGACGAGGACGCGGCTTTGGCACCGACCTCGGCTTCGGCTTCGACCTCGGACGAGAGCGCGGCATCAACCCCGGACGCGGCGTCGGACGCTGCGGCAGCCGCCGGCGCCGCAGCGGCCTCCGTCAGCTTGCGGCTGGCGCCGCGGCGGCCCAGCGTGGCAATCAGCACGCCCGCCATCAGCACGAAAAAGCCAATCCACACCTCCGAGATGAGCGGGTTCACCCGCACGTCCATGGAGAAGTCGCCCTCCTCGTTCACCCCGCGGTACACCACGAACAGATCCTCCAGCGGGAAGGAGATGACGCTGGCCACCAGCTTCTGCTGCTGGGTGGACTGCACCAGCTGCACGGTGGGGTCGACCGAGCCCACGAACTCGCCGTCTTTGTACGCGTCGAAGTGCAGCGTGTACAGGATGTCGTCGCCGTTGTCCTGCGGCACTATCTCGTTGCCCTTGTAGGAGAGCGTGAAGTCCTGGATGGCGAAGTCCTCGGCCACCGTGTCGGTGTCGTCGTCGTAGTCCAGGTAGCCCACCTTCTCCGTCACGTACATGGACGATCCGATGAGGCCCACCAAAATGATGGCCATGCCGAAGTGCGCCAGAAAGCCGCCGAACGTGGAGGCGCGGTTCACCAGCATGCCGAGCGCCGCCGACACCGGGTTGCCCCCATGGCCTTTCCGGTACCCGCCGATGGCGCGGCCCAGCATAAAGAGCGAGTTGAAGAACAGCAGGCTGGCCACCAGCAAGCCCACCGCGGCCAAGCCGTTGTAGTACCACGACGGCCCCTCGTCGGCCAGGCCCTCGGCGTTGGCGCCGCCTGCCGCTATCATGGCGTCGTAGCTGGGCACCAGGTACGTGGCCCAGTAGAACATCAGCACCGCGAACAGCACGAGCGCCAGCGCGCCGGGGATGCGGGCGCGCTTCCAGAACTGACGGCCCTCGGTGCGGCCCCAGGACAGCAGCGGGCACACGGCCAGAATGGCCAGGTACACGATGCCGAGCGGGCGCGCGATGGCGTTGTAGGTGCCGGCGGACACCGTCTGACCGCCGAACGGCAGCTGCGGGGGCAGCGCCGAGGAGATGGTCAGGTAGGCCAGCAGCACGGCGAACACCACCATGATGACGTTGTTGAAGTAGTAGGCCGCATCCTTCGACAGCATGTTGTCCACGTCGTCGGAGGCCCCGGCGGAGGCGCCGAAGCTCTTCCAACGCACGACCAGGCCCACGATGCCCGCCAGGATGGACAAGACGATGAGCGCGCCGAACAGGATGAGCGACACCGGGTCGCCCTCGAAGGCGTGCACCGACTGCACCAGCCCCGAGCGCGAGATGAACGTGCCCACGATGACGAACGAGAACGTCAGACACGCGCACATCACGCTCCAGCGCTTGAACGCGCCGCGCTGGCGATACACCGTGAAGCTGTGGATGAGCGCCACGCCCACCAGCCACGACAGCAGGCTGGCGTTCTCCACCGGGTCCCAGCCCCAGTAGCCGCCCCAGCCCAGCACCACGTAGGCCCACACGGCGCCCAGGCCGATGCCCACGCCCAGGAAGAACCACGAGAACAGCGCGTAGCGCTGCGAGCGGACGACCCATTCCTTGGAGGAGTCGTTCACGATGACGGCGCCGATGGCGTACGCGAACGGGATGGTGAGGCCCGCGTACCCCACGAACAGGGTGGGCGGATGGATGGCCATGGCCCAGTGCTCCAAAAGCGTGTTCATGCCCAGAACGGAACCCGAGGTGGTCAGGCTGCCGTCGGGGTTGAGGTACTTGCTCGACGTGGCCGTGAAGGGCATGTTGCTCTCGGAGAACAGAAGCACGCCCACGAACGCCGCCAGCACCAGCTGGCTGACCAGCAGCGCCATGGAATCAAGCTTGCGCGGGCTTTTCAGGTTGCGCGCGGCAACCACCGCGTTGAACACGGCGATGAGCCACGCCCAGAACAGAAGCGACCCCTGGCGGCCGGCCCACAGCCCCGACAGCTTGTAGAGCCAGGCCAGATCGCCCGACGCGTCGCTGTGCTGGCGCAGCACGTACTCGATGGTCATGTCGCCTGTCATGAAGCAGAACACCAGGATGCCGCAGCACAGCGTGAGCGCCGCAGCGGACAGGATCGCCGCCACATGGCCGCCCCATGTGAGCGTCTCCCCCGCGCCGCCCGGACGCTTGCGCGACGCCACGGCGCCCGCGATCAGGCACACTGCGGACACGGCCGTGCCCGCGAAGGCGATCAGCAGTCCTATCAAACCGATTGTCGACATGTAGCTACCTTTCCGAAGCGGCGGCCGAAGCCGCCGCCTGTCGATGACATGGAGCCGAGGCTAGCCTTCCAGGGCCACCTCGGTCGCCGAGAACTTCCCGTCCTTGTCCAAAGAGCCGGTCAGGACCAAGGAGGACCCGTCCCCCACCTCTTCCGAGATGGCGCCGTCGAAGAGCACGCCCAGCTCGTCGCCGGTCTCCGGATCGACCAACGCGAAGCGATCGCCCGCGCCGGCGGCCACCAGGGTGCCGTCCTTCACGGTGCCGCTCACCTTCACGGGCTTGCCCTCCACGCCGGTCCCGTAGCCGATCAGCTGGGACACCGAGAGCGCGTCGGTGGCGTTCTCGTACTTCGACGGGCACTTGGTGACCAGCTCGGAGGCGTTCAGCACGCCGTCTTGGCCCATCTTGCCCGTGCAGATGGCGGTCACGTCGTTGCCGAACGTGGCCGACACGCCGCCCTCGTAGCGCACCTTCACCTGCTGGGAGGCGTCGCCTTCGGGATCGTAGATGGAAAACGTCAGCACGTTGTCCTTCGTCTCGTAGGAGTTCTCCACGACGTTGCCGCTCACTTGGATCTTCTGATCGACGTAGTTTCCCGCGGCGGCCTCGGCGATGGAAATGCTCTTGGCAGAGCTTGACCCGCCGACCACGGCCAGAATCACGATCAGCACCATGACGATGACGCCGGTCGCCACGACCATGCGACGTTTCGTTTTCGCGTTCACGTTCGCCTCCTTGCCGTCTCTCTTTTTCGTGCAGTCATTCTCTGGCACCTCAAAGTTCCGAAGAGCGCCATGGGGTGAAAATCAGAGATTCACCATGCGAGCCGTCTGCGGCGCTGCAGCATTCGAACCTTCAAGCGTCTTTGCCTGCGATCCGCAGGCAGCCGTTCGTTCTTCGGACCTTTGACAACGGAAGCCCGTCCAAGCGCGCTGGGCGCTTGAGGCGGGCTCCCTCGTGCTTATTCGGTTGTGACGCCTGCAGAGCAGGCGCGTCGTGCTTGGGCTTTACGCCTGCTGGAGCTTCTTCTCCTCCGCAACCGTCAGCCAACCCTCGGGCACCTCGGCCTCGCTGTGGCACTGCGTGCAGTACATCACGGAGGCGCGATGGGCCTTGTGGCAGTCGGTGCAGGCGATCTCGCCGTGCTGGGCGACGTGCGGGTTGAACTCCATGTCGCTCGTGGCCTCGATGAGGTCGTCGCGCGTCAGGTTGTGGCAGCCCTCGTTCAGGCAGAACTGGTCGCCCTCAAGGCCGCGCGCCTCGGTCAGATCCTCGTCGGAGCGCTCCTCGAGCGGGTAGACGTAGTTGCCCGTCACCCAGTTCATGCCCTCGGACATCTGCTCGCTCAACGTGGGCACGTGGCAACCCATGCAGGTCGCGCCGGCGCCGCCCTGGTCGGTGGACACCTTGTGCGAGACGCACAGCATGGAGTTGGTGTTGGCCACTTCGTTGCCCCACTTGTCGATGCCCGTCGTGCCGGCCTCCTGGTCGTAGGTGGCGTTGTACGGATCCATCGGCGTGTGGCAGATGGCGTTGCAGAAGCTGGGCTGCTCATGCCAAACCCAGAAGCCGGCACCGGCTGCAATCAAAACAACCACGACGACACCCACGACGATAGGCCACTTCTTTCCCTTCTTCTTGGGAGCGGCTTCCTTGGTCGCGGAGTTATCAGCCTCGGTTGCCTCGGTGGCGGCTTCCACTTTGGTTTCCTCTTCGCTCATACTCTTTAACCCCCTTTCACAAAACTCGTCTCTTCCATTTCCGACCGTCCCCGCCCAATGCGTCCGAACGCGGCATCAAACGGAAACACGGAAACTTTACCACAAGCATGCTAGCGGTCAACCAAGAAAAAGCCTATCACCCATTTAGGGGGAAATAGCCCGGTTTCCCCTCGTTTTTTTGCATGATTCGGCGATTTCAAGCAGTTTTCCTCGCGGAGGCAAAAGCGACGAATGCGACCCCCGAAGCAGGGAAAGGAAGCGCGACGCTTCCTTTCCCCGTCCTCGGAAACGTTGGAGAGAACGTCCCTGTCGTTACGCGAGCTTCGCCAACCCCTCGTCGACGGCGGCCTCGGCTTTGTCGAGCGTCTCGAACGTCAGCTTGGAGTTATGGGCGCCCTCGCTGTTCTCCACCATCACGAAGTCCCAATAGAACTGGGCGTTGCGCTGCAGCTTCTGCAGGGCGGCCAGCTCCTCGGAAGCGGCGGGAACCTCGCCGCCAGCGTCCTTGGCGGCCTTGATGGCGGCGATCTCGTCAGCGTAGGCGGTGGCGATCTTGCCCGTCAGCTCCTCGATCTTCTCGCTGATGGCGGTCACGCGCTCCTCTTCCTCGGCCTGGATGCCCTTGACCTTGGTCTCCAGGTCGTCGTGGCACTTGCTGCAGTCCTCCTCTATCAGCTGCGCGTTCTCAAGCGGGCTGATCCAGTTGTGGGAGGTGTACTGGCCGTTGTCGTCGGAGACGGTGCCCATATGGCAGTCAGAGCAGCTGTAGCCCTGCTTGGCCATGGGGGACTGGTCGCCGCCGTGGTTCGTCTCGAACTCGGGATGCTGGACCTTGATCATGGGCGCCAGCGTGTCGGCATGCTCCCAATCCTTGAAACCGCTCTCGTCGTAGTAGGCCAGGATGGCATCGGGGGTCATCTCGTCAAGCCCCGTGTAGGGGTTCGAGGTGGCCTTGGTGTCGCCATCGAAGTAGTACTCGTTATGGCACTGGCCGCACACCTGAGAGCCCATGGGCACCTGGTCGTCGTCGTTGGCGGCGTCGCCCAGCGAATCCACGAAGTAGGAATGGGTGAGCGTGAGCGTGCTCGGATCGTTCTCGTGGCAGTTGTAGCAGCTGATGGGCTCGTCGAACTGCCCGATGGTGTCGTTGAACTTCTCCTTGTAGATCCCCTCGCCCTCCGCGTTCACCAAGGCGGTGAACTGCGGGGTCTTGCAGGTGATGCAGCCGGCTAGCTGCTCTTTCTGCGTGGTGCGCGGAGTCTCCTTGACGCTCTGGAGCGCGTACACGTGGCTCGACGCCTCGTCGTAGCCCAGCGCGAACGCATAGCCCTTGTACATGGTGTTCAGGGCCGGATAGAGCTCAAGGTAGTTGTGCTTCCCGGAGTCGGGGGAATTGGACTCGTTCTCCATGTACGTGGCGTACTGCCCAGGATAGGCGTCCTTCCACGACTCCGCAGTGACAACGCCGAACTCGTCCGCCTCAGGCGTTTCCACCTGCTGCGTGGCGGCGTTGTCCGCTTTCTGGTCCGTCGCGTCGTTCGTAGAGGCCTGGGGGGCGCATGCCGCCAACCCAGCAACCATGCCGAACGCGCACAGCGAAGCGGTCCAGAGAGCGAGCTTGTTCGTCTTGACTTTCGTCATACGGATCTCCTCCCTCTTTTCGACTGACGTTCTCTCCTCCATAAAATATACACGAATCTTGGGGGAGATGGAATGACCCCGGGAGGATTTCGGAGAATCCCAGCCGCGATATAGGGGAAAACCCGACATGGAGGAAACCCTGCCCGGTTGATCTGCGGAGATCGGCCGGGCCGACGGGAGCGAATCCGGCCCCGCCCTGTGGAATCGCCCCCTTGCGCGCCACAGGGCGCGGTTTGCGGCCGAAGGAGCGTTCGTGCGGGCTTGTTCGGGAGAGCGCCTTTTCTGTCAAACCGGGATTGGCGCGAGCCTCTGTTGGCCAGGTCCCGGGCCGAGCCCCTTTGCCCGGGCGCGGCGGAAGGCCCTTGCTCGGCGGGCTGGGGGCCTTCCGGGGCGCCCGGGCGGTCCGCGCGCGGCAGGCTGGCCGGACCCGGCCGACGGCGGTTCGGCGGGGGGTTGCTCGCAGGTTGGCCTGGCGGGGGGGCCGGGCCGCGGCGGCTCGGCGGGGAGCGCTCGCAAGCTGGCTCGGCGGGGGCCCGGGCCGCGTCGGTTCGGCGGGGAGCGCTCGCAGGCTGGCCCGGCGAAGGGCCGCCCGGGCTGCGGCGACTCGGCGGGGGCTGGGGCGCGGCGGCTCGGCGGGGTCCGCCCGCAAGTTGGTCACAAACTGCGCCCTGTGGCACGCGCGGGGCTGATTTTCCGCTCTTCGCGCCCTCCGGATCCGGAGAAACCCCAGGTCGCGGAAATCGCGCGGCCCGCCGGCGCGTCGGATCGGCCCTTCGGAGTGCCATAGGGCGCAGTTTGTGACCAACCTGCGGGGACGGCCTGCCCGTATCGGCGGTGGCTCAATGACGGAGGAGGCCTTTTTGCTGGAAAGCCATCAGATTGCGACGTTTTTCAGCCCGGCGCGCCGGCCCCGCCTTTTGGATGCCGGCAAAAGCCCGGGTGGCGTTTGCGGACGCGCAGGTCCTCGCAACCGGAGCCGCCCGCGATCCCCCGCGAGGCGTCGCAATCTTGGAGTGCGGCAGGGAGTTGGACCGCTGTGGGGGCATGCCTCCTGCCAACCGTCACCGGCATGGGCCGGCCTGGGAGCCGACGCCGCATTCGAAAACGACTTTCCGCACGTCTTCTATATGGCGCCCCTACAACCCATCGCCTTCCGCAGCCGCCCTTCACGCCAACGGCGCCAGCCTTATTGGCTACCCCGGTTTCACCCCAGACAAGAAAAAAGCCGAACACCCTTGCTATGAAAGGTGTTCGGCTAATTCTACTGTGGTGGAGATGAAGGGATTCGAACCCTCGGCCCCCACGTTGCGAACGTGATGCTCTCCCAGCTGAGCTACATCCCCACAGGTAGGTGCGCTTTCGCGCGGGGCATTATTCTGCCCGTATCGGCCGCTTTTGTCAAACGACGTCGTCCGATCCTTTGCAAAATGCACACGAAACAAGGGCGAAGCGAGGACGCGCGCCGTGCATATCACGCATCGAGGGGTCCTTCGTCCTCTGACGCGCTTTCAGACTTTTCCGACTGGCCCTCCGGCACGTACGCGAGGATGTCCCCCGGCTGGCACTGGAGCACTTCGCAGAGCATGCCGAGCGTCGAGAACCGAACCGCCTTGATCTTGCCCGTCTTGATGCGGGACAGGTTCACATTGGTGATGCCGACCTTCTCCGCCAGGTCGTTGAGGGAGATGCCCCTGTCGGCCATGAGATCGTTGAGTTTCAGGACAACCGGCATAAGTCCACCTACAGGGTGTCGTCCGAGAACTCTTGCAGAAGGACGCCGTACTTGAACACGAACGAGAACGCGAAGACGACCGCTGCGGCGACAATGGGGAACAAGTTGAGGGTGGGCGTTCCGTGCATCGGAAAGCCAGAAGAATCTTGCTGCATAAACGAAGCACACAGTGTCATTCCGAACTCTAAAACAGCATACGCCAGCAACGTTGCAGAAACCAGCCGCAACCTTCTAACCTGTAACAAAGTAAAAGGAGAACGCCCCTTTGAGGCATCCGAGAAGATCTGAATAAGAGTGACGCATATGATGACCATGGCCAGGCCGCAGAAGATGAAATTGATCAAGGCAATCGGAGTAACAGGATTATCCGAATATCCGGGATTTGCCACAGAGAGTCCCATGACCACAACCGAAGCACACCACCAGCAGCATAGTAGCAGAAAAACCACCTTTATCAGAATGCCTGCACGCTTGCAAGCATTACTCGCTTTGGTAAGAGACTCTTCCGCCTTTTTTACGTCCTCATCTGCTTCAACCATGCAGGAACCGTCTTTCTGCCTTTTATCAAACACGAAACGAATATTACCTCAAACAAAGAAGGCCTCTTCCGCCAAAACGAAAGAGGCCTTTGAAAAATCGAAAGGGCTTTGCGGGCGAAACTAAAACCCGATAGCAAAGCAGGAGCCGTTAAACCCAATGGGATAGCACACGGAGCGCGGGTCGGCTTCACTGTAGAACAGCATATCGTCTCACCTCCTTTGCTTGATCGATGCGGCCATGGCTTGACCCAGCGTGTCGTAGAACGTCTGGGTCATCAGGCAATACGAGTCCTTCGACTTCAGATTGCCCGATTCGAACAGCGAGCGGGCCCTGCAGCCTCCCCCGCAGATTCGCATATAGCGGCACGACGAGCAGCCCTCGTACTCTTGGACGTCGAGGTCGCGAAACATCCGCGACACCTCGGAGCGCAGCGCGTCGGCCAGCAAGCCCGTGAAGGCGTTTCCCATCGCGAACTCGGGCCGATGGAGCATGTGGCACGGGTAGACGGTCCCGTCGGCCGCCACGCTCAACGTCCGAAACCCCGCCCCGCATCCGTTGCGCACCGTCAGGTTCACGCCCACCGGCGCGTCCATGGCCGAAAGGGGCTTGCCGCCTCCCAGCGTGAGCAGGCTGCGGCCGAGGGCGCGCAGCTCCTCCTCCCCCGGCAGCAGCGAGGCCAGCTCGCCCTCGGGTTCGCAGGAAAGCAGGCTGAAATTGAGCGAGGCGCCCAAATCCTCTGCGAGCCGGACGTATTCGGGCAGCTCGCCGACGTTTTTCGCATGCGCGGTGGGAATGATGTGCGCCGGGATGCCCGCCTTGCGCACGCGACGCACCGCGTCCGCCAGCTCCTCGAAGCGCTGCGCGCCCCGGATGGGGGCGGGCGCGTCCGCCGAGCAGCCGTCGAAGGAGACCGACACGCAATCGACATGCGGGGCAAGGCGCTCCAAGGCCGCGTCGCTTATGCAGGTGCCGTTCGACAGCACCGTCACGTTCGCGATGCCCGCCCGCTTCGCATGCGCGACGATGTCGGGAAGGTCGTCGCGCAGAAACGGCTCCCCGCCCGACACGATCACCCGCGCCACGCCGGCCTGAGCCAGCTCGTCAACGGCATGCAGCACATCATCCAGCGGGGCGTCGGCAAGCGCGTTTCGCTGGGCATCGAGGGAATAGCACCCAGCGCACGCCAGGTTGCAGCGCTGCGTCACATGCAGATACGCCGAGACAACCTTGTCGTCCTGCAAAGGATGGTCGAAGAACCCGCCTTTGACCAGATGCTCGAGCAGCGCGGGGTCGACGGCCGACACATCCTGCTCGGGCACGTCCTCTTCGAACATGCGGGTGCACACGGCGGCGCCCTGCTCGCTCAGCCCGATCACGTAGCCCGTGGGCAGGCAGCCCACCAAGGGAATGCCCGCGAAATCGAACATCACAACCTTGTCGTCAAATCTCATGCGGGCTCCTCGTCAGACCAGATCGCTCCTCTTAAGAAGAATTATGGTGGCGCCCCCCTTCGCGCCAAAAGAAAAAGAAATACGCGCCTTCAATCAAACGTTGCAGCGCTTCTTGCCAAACTGTGATAAATGATCCGGAAACGTATCCATGCGGTTACACTTCAAACCCCCTTTTCCATCTGGGGGTTCCTCTCGCTCCAATCCCCCATCGAAACGCGACACTCATTTAATGTTTTATGATAAATTTTGCACGGCAGCTTTTGGAAGGCGAGACGGAAGATCGGACGTTCGTGAACATCAACCAGCTGGAATACTTCGTGACCGTCATGGAGTGCGGGAACTTCTCCATGGCGGCGAAGAGGCTCTTCGTGACGCCGCAAGCGGTCTCCAAATCGATCGGCGACCTCGAGCGGGAGCTTCATGTGCAGCTGTGCGAGAAAACCGGCCGCAGCATAGAGCCCACGGCGTTCGGACGCGTGTTCTCGCTGCGGGCTTCCGAAGTGCTGTCGTGCCTTGCGGACCTTGAAACGCTTGCGAAAAGCCAGTCGCAAGCGCAGTCGCAGGAAGGAGCGGTCTCTTTGGCGGTGGCGCACTCGACATGCCGCGGCAACGTGCTGAAAGACGGGGATTTCTCCCTGTTCAGAAAGACGTACCCGCGCATCGAGCTTTCGGTGTCGTTTCGCGCGAGCGGGGCGTGCCTGGCCGCTGTGGAGGACGGCGCCGTGGACGCCGCCGTGATTTTGGGCCGAGCGAACAGGGAGGGGCTCACATGCATCAAGCTTCATTCCATACCGCCGCACGTGATGCTGTCCGAGCGCCATCCGCTGGCTTCGAAGAAATCGCTGACCTTGGAGGACCTGCGCGGCGTGCCCATCGCCGAGCCGGAGGATCTGCGCTGCTGCCGGAGCACGGTGACCGAGCACTTCCGCGCAAAGGGGATCGAGCCGCTCTACGTGCCGCTGGACCCGACGCCCGCAGGGCAGAAGGATTTCCTCGACAAGGAGCACGGCGCGATGTTCGTGGTGGCGGACCCCTCCTTGAGGAAAGCCCACCCCGCATCCGTGGTGCGACCCGTCGCGCCCGAGGACATAGCGCCGGTGCCGCTGTGCTTTGTCAGATCGAACAACGACGGCAAGCCTTTGCTGCACCTCGAGCACTATCTGCTAGGAACGGCAACGCGCCTGCGGCGAAAGCGCGCTTAGCGCAAACCGCACGCTCGCCCCGTTGCCGCACGTACGAAGGAAGGGAACGCCATGAAAGCCTTTTCTGATCCCGAGCTCAACCTCCACCTCATCGAGCTTTCCAAAACCATCGCCGCGCTGTTCGATTCCGCCCGCTCTCCGCAGGACGTTCCGTCGTTGCGCGACGACGCGCTTCGCGCGGTGAGCGAGCAATCGGACGAGGCTCGCAAGCGCATCGCGCGCCAGCCTCCCAAAAGATAGGGGCTGCCCGCAACCGGATCCCAAGGGCCGGGCGAACGTCGGCGGGAGCGGGCGGGTCCGCTCCCGCCGACGTTCGTCCGGCCGTTCGCCAGAGGTCGGACGGCGCCGTCGCGCCCGGTTGGCACGTTGGCGTATACTGTGCGCATGGACACCGCTTCCCCGCATAACGACGCGCCTTGCGACGCCATCCCTTTGGAGGATGTGCACGACACGCACGGCCCCGATGCCGCCGGGCAGATGACGCACCGGTTCTACGCGTTCAACACCATCGTCACCTTGCAGGCGTACGCCCCGCCCGAGCGCTGCCGGCGTGCGTTCGAACGCTCCCGCGCGGCCTGCCGCGCCTTCGAGCGCAAGCTGTCGCGCACGCTGCCCCACTCCGACATCGCGCGCCTGAACGCCGCCGAGGGACGCCCCGTGACCATAGGGGCCGACACCGCGCAGCTGCTGCGTGCCGCGCTCGACTACTGCGCGGACAGCGAGGGGCGCTTCGACATCACGATGGGCGCAGCGGTGCGCCTCTGGGATTTCCACCGGGGCGTCATGCCGGACGACGACGCGCTGCGGGAGGCGCTCTCCCACGTGGGATGGCAAGGCGTCCGCGTGCGCGAGGCGCAACCCGGGTGCTGGGAGGCCCGCCTTGACGACCCGCAGGCGGCCGTGGACGTGGGCGGCATCGCGAAGGGCTGGATTGCCGACAAGCTGGCCGAGGGCATGGCGGAAGACGGCCTGGAATCGTTCATCGTGAATTTGGGCGGAAACGTGATGGCGCACGGGCAGAAGCCCGACGGCAGCGCCTGGCGCATAGGGTTGCAGGATCCGCGAGACAAGAACTCCCTGGTGGGAGCGGTGTCGGTGCGAGACGCGTCGGCCGTGACAAGCGGGGTGTACGAGCGGTGCTTCACGCACGAAGGCGTGCTATACCATCACATCCTCGACCCCCAGACGGGCTTTCCTGCACATACCGATGCGGCGGGGGTCACCGTGATCGCGCGCCGCTCCATCGACGCCGAGGGGTATTCCACCACGCTGCTCGCGCTGGGCATCGCGCGCGGATGCGCCTTCGCGCGCGAGCGTCCCGCCATCCTGGCCGCCCATTTCGTGGATGCCGACGGGAACGTGACCACCGCATAGCGCACGGCCCCGGCCCGCGCGCCCGCAAGGGGTCGCACAGACCGGGGCCGGTGCTGCCAATGCTGCCGGCTCCCGCCGCCCCTACGAGGGTTCGGGAGTCGGCAGCGCGCGAGCGAAGCGCCGCTCTTACGCGTTAGCCGCCGCGGAGGCGCCGGCGATACGGCCGAACACGATGAGGTCCGTGAACGAGTTGCCGCCCAGGCGGTTGCCGCCTTGCACGCCGCCCGTCACCTCGCCGGCCGCGTACAGGCCGGGGATGGGCTCGCCCGCCTCGGTGCACACCTGCGCCTCGGTGCTGATGCACAGGCCGCCCATGGTGTAGTGGATGGTGGGAATGCGCTTTGAGGCGTAGTAGGCCGGGTCGGTGAACTCGGTGCCCAGAAGCTCCTTGCCAGGCGCAATCTGGGTGTCCGCGCCGGCGCGCACGCAGGCGTTGTAGCCCTCGACGGTTTCGGCCAGCGCATCAGCCGGCACGCCGATCTGCTTCGCCAGATCCTCGATGCTGTCCGCCTTGAAGCTGTGCCCTTTCTCCACCAGTTCGGCTATCTGGTCGGCGCGATCGGCGGCGATATCGGTGGAGTCCACGAGCAACCACATCTCGTCATTAGGTTGTTCCAAAATGGCATCGGCGATGGTGTCGCGGCGCTCGTCCTCGCGGATGAAGCGCACGCCCTCGTCGTTGACCATGAGGTAGTCCTCGACGCCCAGCCAGTTGCCCACGAAGGTGGCCACGCCGCCGTTTTGCGGGTCGCCGAGCGGGTGGATCTGCACAAGCTCCATGTTGCGCAGGCCCGCGCCCACGCTCTGGCCGAGCGCCAGACCGTCACCGGTGGAGGAGCACACGTTGGACGACGGCATGGTTTCGGTCACGCGCTTGTCGTATTCCATGGCAAGCTCCGCATTGCGGGAGTAGCCGCCGGTGGCCAGGACGACCGACTTCGCCTTCACGGAAACGCTCGCACCGGACGAGGGACGCGTGCCGGTGACACCCGTCACCGCGCCGCCCTCCTGCACCAGCTCCTCCACCTTGGCGTCGGTGTAAAGCGTCACCTTGCCGGTGGCGTCGGCGCACTCTTTCAGGCACGACACGTAGTAGCTGCCGCCCTGTTCGCCCTTCTTCTCCACCTCGACGGCATGGCCGCGCTGCCACAGGCCTCCGATGGCCGTGAACGGCTCCTTTTCAAAAACGAGGCCGTGATCCTCCATCCAGTGCACCGCGTCCAGCGCGTTGTCGGCCAGGATGCGCACGAGCGCAGGATCGCCCTTGGAGTCGCCGCCCTCGAAGGTTTGCTGGTAGTAGAAGTCCGGCGAGTCCTCGATACCGAGGGGCTGCTGGCGCTCGGGGTCGGGCGCGTTGAGCGTACCTTCGCCGGCGTTCGTGTTGCCGCCGTAGATGTCCATCTTCTCCAGCATGACCACGGTCTTGCCGGCCTCGGCCGCGGTCACGGCCGCCGCGAACGCCGCGCCGCCGGAACCCACCACGCACACGTCGCATTCCTCGTCGATGGCAAGCGCGGGCTCCATGCCCGTGTCGGCCTTCTGCAGGGCGCGCGCGTCGCCCCCTGCCTGGTCAACGCAGTCGGCCACAGCGGTGGCAAACGCCATGGACGACAGCGACGCACCGGTGACGGCATCGAAGTTCAGGCTTTGGGACTGAAGGTACTTCTCTTTGAGGATCTCGATGGCGGCATCGCCGATGTTGCGGCTTTCCTCGTGCTCGGCCTCGATGGCGTCGATGCGGTCCTCGGTGAACGTCACCTTCACGTTGATGGCGCCGTTGCGGCCCTCGGCGCTGGCCTCGTAAGTGCCGGGCTGGTAAGCCTGCTCGGACGTGCCGCCCGCCTGGCCGCCCTGCGGAGCGCAGCCGGCCAAGCCGAGCATCGCAAGCGCCACGGTGGCGGCACTGCCGCAGACGAACTGACGGCGGTTGAGCTGAAAGCGCCTGCGCACGTTGCGCTCGATGCGCTGCATGGCAGCTTCCATGCGCTCGCGGGCGGCAATCTCGTTGGGGTTCTCGATCATGGTTTCCTCCTTGCCGAAACGGTTTCCGTCCCTTTGGGGCACGGCGGGCGCCCTGCGTTCGGACGCGCCGCGCGCCGCCTTTTCGGAACCGATGCCCGCAGGATGATCACAGGAGGGAGGGGGTCTGCCCGCATCGGTTCCAACGCGGACCATCATGCCCGCGAAGGCGCTTCTCCGCCAGTACACGGACCGTGTGTTTTCGCAGGTTGAGCCATGACACGAACCGGGTGATAGCCGGGTAGCCCATCTGCGGAACCGAAGAAAGGACGCCAGGCGGGCGACGGGCAAAGGGGCCGCCGACGGGATGCCGGCGAGGCCGCAAAGAAGCGTTAGCGGGCGGCCATGTCCATGAGATCGAGGATCTCCTGCTTGGAATGAACGTCGAGCTTCGCGTAGATGTGCTTGGAGTGCGAGCGCACGGTGTTCTCGGAGATGAACAGGCTCTCGGCGATGTAGCTTTTCGACCGGCCCTTGCACAGGAGCTGGAGCACCTCTATCTCGCGCGCGGTCAGACCATGCTTGCGGCCAAGCGCCTCGCAGCCCTCGTCGATGCGAGCGAACATGGACTGCTCGGGCGCGGGGACGTCGAGGTCGGCGAAGATGCGCCGCTGCGAGAAGTTGCCCTCGTTGAGCGCGAACACGGCTGCGATGGTGAGCAGGTAGGCAAGCCCGAGCAGCACCATGGTGCCCGAGCCGTGCAGCCCCGCCGCGCCCCCGCCCACCTCGCCGAGCGCGAACGGAAGCGAGTAGGCTATCCAGCCCGAGCCGAAGATGACGTAGGGCGACGTGCGCGAGTGGTGCGCCACGTCGGCGAGCATCGTCCAGAAGAGCATGACCACGAGCGTCTGCGCGATGGAGATGAGCACAAGCGCCCAACCCGCCAACTCCGCTCCGATGGCCGGCAGGAAGAACAACCCCGTGGCCGTGAACAGCAGGATGGCGCGCCACAGGCCGGAGAAGCGGATGAGCCCGCCGCGGCCGAACACCCACCACAAGACAACGAGCGCCACCGCCACCTCGGCGCCATGGTGCACCGAGGTGAGCAATGCGAGCGGCACCGGGTCGGCCTCGATGGGCATGCCCTGGATGACTCCGATGATGAGGCTGTACGCAGCCACGCCGAACAAGATCTTCCAGGGGATGGAGGTGGGGTTGCCGTCGTAGAACAGGCGCGGCTCGCGCTCGAGCCGAGGCTGCAGGCGGCATGCCCGGCGCGCGAGGGCGGTCGACGCGAACGGAAGGACCGCCAGGATCGCCGCTGCGGGAACGGGCGGCAGGAGGTCGACGGGTATCTTGAGCGCCGAACCAACCGCCATGGCGCAGAAGATGCACGCGATGGCGCCGCGCACGTCAAGCCCTGCGTAGAACGGCGCCCACCGCAGGTAGAGCCACGCGACGCCGAAACCCGCCGCAGCCGCCGCCAGGGCGGCGGTTGGCGCGCCGTCGAAGGGAAGCGGCACCGCGAGGACCACCGTGGCCGCCGCCTGAACGACCGCGAGCGGCCAGTCGAGCAGCGGCGCGACGCGCTGCGCCCTCCCCCGCCACGCCAGCAGCATGAACACGAGCATGAACGCGGAAAGCGCGATGTACAGGGGGATGCCGATGGGCACGCCGCCGTAATCGACGCCGCCGCGATGCGCCACGCAGTAGATCCACACATGCGGCGCGCAGATGCCCAGGTACGCCGCATCGAAGCGCTCGAACACGGCGGGCAGCCGCACGCTTCCGCTTGCAGCGCGACCTTCCATCGGCGGTCCCTCCCTCCCATAGGAAACGTTGCTTGGAACATTGTAAACGTTTTGCAGGGACGAGGCATCGACCATGGGGCAGACTGCGTGCGTCACCTGCGCAAGCATCCGGCGACGCCCCGGTCCGGCCCTCTCCGTTAGCGTTGGCTCGGACCCCGCCGCCGGCGGTGCGGCGAGGGGCCGCACGCAAGTTGGTCGCAAACCGCGCCCTATGGCACGCGCGGAGCCGCCTTTCCGCCCTCCGCCCCCTCCGCGCCTGGAGAAATCCCAGGTCGTCAGAATCGTGTGGCACTCCGGCGCGCCGGATAGGCCAACACAGGTTCGTGTCAACGCTGGTTCAACAGAGAGGCTGCGCCCCTCTGGACAAAACGGCCCCTGATCCACATCCTCGCATGAGGATAATCAAAAGCGCAAGCCGCCTGCCTGGGGAAACGCGCGGCCTTCCCGCGCGTCCCTTCGCGAAGGCCCCGAATCGGGCCGATTTTGGCCGAGGCCATGTGGACCGGGGCCTGTTTTGTCCATGACTCTTTCTCTTTTCGTTGAACCGCCGGCGGCGCGGGCCGGCCCGGCCCGCCGGGCGCGCAGGGCCGGCCCCTCCGAGGCACCCGATCAGAGGGGGCTCGGCTTGAATATCAGACAAGCATGAGTTCGTGTCCATCCCGATTTAACGGAGACCTGATGCGATTGTGGTCACAAACCGCGCCCTATGGCACAAAAAGGGGCTGTTTTGCGCCGCGACAGCGGGTTTCGAAAATCGCGACCAGGGCTTTTCTGGAGGATGCGGCCGAGGGAAGCCGCAGGAAGGGGTTCGGGCGTGCCATAGGGTGCGTTTTGCGACCAAAACGCACCGTCCCGGCCGGTTGGATTGGAACCGGCGGGCGGGGCGGCCGTGCCGATTGGATTGGAACCGGCGGGCGGGGCGGCCGTGCCGGTTGGATTGGGGCCGGCGGAGCGGCCCGGGATCTTGCGCATGGGCGGGGCGGCGCATAAGCGGGGGCGGGTGCGACACCGCCGCACCCGCCCCCGTCACAACCGCTACAAGATGGCGTCAAAGGCAGCCGCCTTACGACAGCACCTTCTCAGCCTCGGAGGCCGCCTCCTCCTCGGCTTCGGGGATGAAGGGCTCGAACAGGGGCTCGCCGTCCTGGGACAGCTCCACCATACCGGTGAGGACGTCGACGTACTGGTAGGACTGGCGGGCCGTGCGGCCGCGCTTGCGGTCGACTTCCATGATGAACAGCTGGGGATGCACCTGCGTGAGCACGCCCTCGTTCTCGACGATCTTCGAGCGTCCCATGTTGGCGCGCACTTTCAGGCGTTGACCGACGAAGTCGTGCAACGTATCATGTATGGAGTCGACGATTTTCGCCTGCTTCGCTAAATCCATGCTCACTCTTTCTCGCGTATGCTACGTGCAGAGATAACGGCCTGGAATTGTACCACCTCGGTCAAGGCACGTCCGAATCTGCACGAATCCCCCGCAATTGGCTATGAGATCGACCCGCCGGCCTCGCCGGCCCGCCGGGCTATCGGCCTCATCAACCCGCCGGCTCCATCGGCCCGCAGGTCCGCCAACCCCGCCGGCCCGTCGGGTGCCTCATCGATCGGCCCGCAGGTCTGCCGGCCTCGCCAGACGGCCTCATCGCTTCGGGGCCGCTTCCGCCTCCCCGAACGCGCGCAGCATCGCGGCCGCCCCGGCAAGAAGGTCCGTCCCCGACGTCGCCCCGTGGGACAGAAGGCGCGCGATGCTCGAGCAAGCGCCCCCTTCGCCACGCCCCTCCCCCGTGAGCAAGGCCGACACCCCGAAGACCACGTCGTTGGAGAACCGCCCGCGAGACGCCGCAAGAAGATAGGGCCGCGACGCGAACGTCGTCTTTCCGCACGCGCCTTGCAAGGCGGCGGAAACGGCCTGCGGGCACCCGGCGCCCGGCTTCCCCGAAACCGCGAGGAACGCGGCGAGCGCGCCCACGGCGAAATCGTCTCCCGAGGGAGTGGACCCCGGCCCCAGGCCCAAAAGCGCCTGCAGCGCGCGGGGTGCGCCCTCGCCGTCCGACGGTCCGCGCAGCAGCCGGTCGCACAGCTCGCTCCCCCTTCCGACCAGCGCCGCGCGTATGCGGGCATCGGCGCCGCTCACGGGACGAAAAGCCGGATGAAAAGGTGAATCGGCGCTGCCCTGCCGCCGTATGGCCCCCTCGGCTCGCCGCGCGGCCTTCTGCGTGGCGAGCGCGCCCGCCCGAACCGGCGGGCGCATGCGAAGGCTCGCGGAGAACCTCGCGGCATCGGCGCCCACCCGCATCTCGACGGCATCGCAGCCCGCGCCCACAGAGAACGAGACTCCTCTCCCGCACGCCATCCTCAGCACCAGCCGATCCGCCCGGGCAAGCTCCTTTGGCAGGCAGTCCCGGTCGAGCACGAGGCCCCCCGGCCCGAATCCGCACGACCGCGCGCCTATCCAAAGGTACGTCGCCTCGGCCGCCGGATGGTAGGTGCACGGCAGGTCCGCGCCCCGGCCGGAAAGGCGGCCCGCAAGCGCCACGTTGCACGCGTGGCGCGACGCGCCCGTCACGACCAGCTCGGCCCCGTCGCGCCATGCGGCCTCCCAGCTTTGCTCCACCGCAACCACGCCGCATGCGAGGGAGCCGCCCTCCCCCGCGTGCGCGCGAAGGGCCGCATGGGCGGCAGGCCGTCGCTCGCCCGCATCCTTTTCGCACCCCTCCATGCGCGCGAAAAGGGCCGCCCCGTTGCCGCAGGCAGCCCTTCGCGTTTGATGCGCCAAAGCGATCAGCCTTCCGCCTCCTCGCCCGAGATGCGCTTCTTGTAGATGATCACCGCGGCCGCGATGGTGGCGACGATGGTGAACACGATGTACAGGTAGCTGGGGATGATGGAGCCGGCGAACAGCCTCAGCAGCAGCGGAACGCCGATGGCGACGGGGATGACCTTGGGGAACTTGATTGTGAACGTCACCATGAGCGCGCCGAACACCGCGGGAGTTACGTAGGACTTGATGGCGTCCACCACATCGGTCGGCAGGGCGCCGAGCAGCGCGCTGCCCGCGACCGCCCCCAGGCAGACGAACGCCACGGTGCAGACGATGGAGCCCAGGATGGCCATGGACGCGACCACCTCGGCCTTCTTCGAACCGGGCTCCACCCGCGCGATATCTTGCGCCACCGCCGCCGAGGGCAGCTTGCTCGTGCCGATGTTGCCGGTCAGAAACGCCTCGTAGCTGCCGATGAGCCCGAGCGCCGGGAAGAACGTGATGGGCTCGATCAGCCAGATGAACCCGAACGACGCGGTGATGAGCAGGATGTCTTTGACGATCCAGTCCACAGGCGGCACCACGCCGTAGGCGAAGTACAGGTAGGCCACCGGAAGGAAGGACGAAAGGCACACTCCCAAAAGCGTGATCCTGCCGATGCGGTGGACAGGCTTCACCCAGTTGTTCTCGTAATCCTGATTATCCATTGCAACCCCCTTCTACATGAACGCGTGGATCACGGCGCCGGCGATGGTGCCGCACACCATTGCCAGGCCCAGGCTGTACTCTTTGAGCTTCTCGTGCTTCTGGGCTATCTTGTAGAACACGAAGGTGGCCACGCCGCCCGTGATCCAGGCGCCCACGAAGTCGCCGCCGCTGATGAGCGATCCAGCCGACAGGTTGCCGTAGATCGCGCACATGGCCGCGCCGCTGACGATGGCCAGGATACGGGGGTTTTTGCTGGTGATCTTGTCCTGGGTCTTGCGCAGATGCTTGGCGAACAGCACCACCGCCACCAGAGACCCCACGCCGTTGAGCCACATGCCGAACCACGACACCATCAAGGCCTCGGGCGTGAAGTCGGCGCCGCCCAGCACGGTCCCCGTGGCCTCGGCGCCTATCTGGGCGGCCGCCAGCTCGTTTGCAGCCGACACGATCATGGACAGGCGCATCCACGTCAAAGGATGCCCGAGCACCGCCATGAGACCCACCATGACCACCACGATGCCCAACGCAGGCCCGATGGAGGTCATGATGCCCACGCGGAACGACTTGCGGCACATCTCCTTCGAAACGCCGACGGCCTTCGCCTGCTTCGAGGTCAACCGGAAGTACGCCACCGCCTGGAAGGCGATGATGGCGACCGTGATCGCGCAGATGACCCAAAGCAGGGGGTTGTTGATGATCTCGTCCATGCTGCATTCCTCCTTTTCTCTTTACTCGCGGCCGTAGCGCCGGGCGAAGGCCTTCAACGCCTTCTCGAAGCACTCCATGGGGGGCTTGGTCAGACCCGCTCCGATCTGCCCCACGCCGGCCTTCTTATGGACGCTGCCGGTCGTGATCACCGGCATGATGCCCGTCTCCACCACCTTGCGGATGTCGATGCCCGTCGGGGAGCCGCGGAAGTTGAGGACGGGCTGGGAGTAGTTCGTGTTCTCCCCTATCGTTATCTCGTACATCCGCTTGGATATCTCCACGCCCTCGGCCGCCGTGCCCCCGACGAGCTGCACGATGGCAGGCGCGCCGCTCAGCGCGAAGCCGCCGATGCCGGCCGTCTCGGTGATGCAGGAGTCACCCATGTCAAGGTTGGCGTCGTCGTCGCCGAAACCGGGGAAGTACAGGCCGTCCACCCACTGGGCCGGCCCGGTGAACCACTCGTCGCCCAGCCCCGACACCCTGATGCCGAACTCCACGCCGTTGCGGCACATGGCGGTGACCATGGAGCTGCCCTCCACGTCGCGGGCGACGTCCAAGCACACCTTCGACGAGGGCATGCTGATGCTCAGGAAGTAGCCGTCGTTGCCGTTGATGAAATCGACGCAGCGCTCCACCTTGTCAAGCGGCATGCCCGACTTCAGCAGCAGCGGGAACAGGGCGCGCAAGAGCATGCTGGTGCCCGCCTTGTTGCGGTTGTGCCCCTCGTCTCCCATATGGAGCGCTTGGAACTGCAGCGAGCGCACGTCGATGCCGTCGGACGTCGACAGCGCCGCGTGCATCACCTCGCGAAACTCAGAAGCCATCCAACGCAGGTTGTCGATGCACTCGGGATCGTAGGCGCCGTAGCGCAAAAGCTTGCCGCCCATGCCCTCGGGAACCGGGCAATAGGCGCGGTTGCCGTGGGTCTTGTTCTCGAACACCTGCACCACCATGCTCGACGAGATGACGCCCGCCATCGGGCCCACCGTGTCGTGGTGGTGGCACGGCTCGAAGTCGATCGCGCCCGACGCGGCCACCTCGGCCGCCTCCTCGGGCGTGGAGGCGAACCCCTCGAGGATGAGCACGCCCATGATGGCGCCGCGCATAGGCCCGCACATGTCCTCCCAGGCGATGGGCGGACCGGCGTGCAAAACGAGGTTCTTCCTCATGCCGGGGATGACGTCTTTCGCCAAGGCGAAGTCGACAAGGTGCGGGGAAGCCTCGTAGAAGCGGGCGAGCGCCGCCTCGTTCGCCGCGTCGACCTCCGCGGAATCCAAGGAGGCGAGGGCGCGTATGAGCTCGGGCGAGCCTTTGGCGGGCGGGGCCCAGTCAACGTGGACGCAGGGCGCCCCCTGGCTCCTCAGATCGTCGCAGAAGCGCTCAGCACCCAGGTTGACGGCGCGCAGCCCTCCCTTGAGCAGGGACGTTGCATTCGGCATAGGTCACTCCTTTACCATGGACACGGCCAGGCGGGCTGCCTGGGCATTGGTTTGGCACACATGGACGCCCTCGCCCTCAAGGAGGGCGCGCTGGGCGGCTTTGCCCTGGGGATCCTCATCGGTTCCCAGCACATAGGCCACAAACGCCACCGTGCGCCCCTCCCGCTGCGCGATCGCGCGGGCCTCTCGGATGGCGGGGACGGCAGCGCCGGCAGGATCCTCGTGGGCGCCGTAGCCCAAGACGAAGTCGAGCAGGATGACCGCGGTCTCCGGGTCGCGCGCCTCCTCGACGATGCGGGCGTTGCGGACGCTGGGATCGATCATCGGATGGGGCTTTCCGCGCGTGAACACGTCGTCGCCCATGTCGAGCAGCGTGTGCCCCTCGCTCTTCCTCGCATCCGCGAGGGCGACCGAGCCGGACTTCGCGGCGTTGGAGCGGACGACCCCCTCGCCGAGGGCGGCCACGGCCACCTGCTTCGCCTCCTCCATGAGGGTGCCGCCGCAGAACAGGCCCCTCAGGTACGTGCCGCTCGGACGGTCGGGCACCGCCAAAGCGGGCAAGACCTCGAAGCTTTCGCCGGCCAGCGCCGCCGTCTTCGCCACGGCGTCCTCAAGGCCGGACGCGAGCACGACCGACCCCGCGCCCACAAGCTCGGTCGCGCCGAGGAAGCAGGCGACCGCGGGCTTGGAAAGGCGCGCCAGACGCTCGGCGACGACGGGCATCACGCTCGGGTGCGGCGGCTTGGACACGAGCAGCAGATACTCGGTGCCCTCGTCGGCCTCGAGCGCGTCAAGCGCGTCGAGGAACATGCGACCCCCCACTTCGGCGCTTAGGTCCCGTCCGCCAGTGCCGATGAGCTGGCTTGTCCCCAGGCCCGCGCCGTCCAGAAGCACCGACACCTCTTGGGCCCCCGTCCCCGAGGCGGCCACGATGCCCACAGGCCCCCGCCTCACCTTGTTGGCGAAACACAGGGCCACGCCGTCGATGATCGACGTGCCGCAGTCGGGACCCATCACGAACAGGCCCTTGGCGTGGGCGAGCTCCTTCAGCGCCGCCTCGTCTTCCACAGACACGTTGTCGCTGAACAGCATGACGTGCATCCCGCCATCCAGCGCCTTTCTGGCCTCGCCTGCGGCGTACTCGCCCGGCAGGGACACGACGGCGATGTTCGCATCGACCCTGCGCTTGCCCTCGGCCAGGGTGCGGGGGCGAAAGTCGGCGGCGTCGTGCGCCTCGTCGGTGCGCTCCATGGACCGCTCCACCTGGGCAAGCATCTCGTCCTCTTCGCAGGAGTCGTCGAACGCGCACAAGATCATGAGGTCGTTCGGACCCGCGTCCTTCACCGTTTCGGCGTCGAAGCCCCCTTCGGCGAGAAGCTGCTTGTTCATCTCGGTGCCCATGCTGACGGACACGGCCTCCACGCCCGGGAGGTCCAACAGGCGCTTCGACACGCCCATCAACGTAACCGAGTCGAAGTACGCGTTTTTGCGCACGACGTTCAAAAACTTCACTCTGCCTCCTCCAATTCCGACGTTCTACCGGGCAAGGCGGCCACCTTGCCGCCAGTATACGAGGCGGAGGAAAGCGAAGACCCGGCGCCTTTTCTCAAGCTGTTGTGAATAAATGTATCGACCGTCCGAGGGTGGGCGCGCATTCCGTTTCCTATACTGAACGCGATGGATTTCACGTCCGCGCCGTCTGGGCGAGCAGAGGATGATTGAGGTGGATGCCGTGCCGATTCAACCCAAGCAGCATCTCGACATGGAAGCCGTGTTCACGTTCGTGACGGTGGTCGAACAAGGCAGTTTCTCCGCAGCGGCGGCCGTCCTGTACAAAACGCCGTCGGCGATCAGCCACCGCATCAAATCGCTTGAGGACGCGCTGGGCATCCAGCTTCTCGAACGGACCACCCATTCGACCGCGCCCACCGAAGCGGGCAAGCGCCTCATGGCGAAGGCCCAGTACATGCTCGACCTCCACCAGAGCCTTTTCGACGAGTTCGAATCCATCAAGCTGGGCGTGGAATCCTCCTACACCATCGTGTTCAACAACCTGCTCTACGACGCCGCAGCGGCGGCGCGGCTCCTCGAGCATTTGCGCGACCGGTTCCGCACCACCACCTTCTCGGTGCGCCAATCGGTGTTCATGGGCGTGTGGGACTACCTTATCTACGACCGCGGCTCCATCGCCATCGGGGCCCCGTCGTTCCATTCCATACACGAGGACTTCGTGACCACCCCGCTCGGGCTGATCGACTGGGCGCTCGTCTGCGCGCCGGGCCACCCCTGCCTGAGCGCGGCGGCCGAAGCGGGCGGATCGACCGAGGAGGCGCTGCGGATCTACCCCACCGTCAACGTGGAGGACACCTCCACCCACACGCAGGGGCGCCCGTCGTGGCGCCTGAACGGGCAGGACGAGTTCATCGTGCCCGACCTGAAGACCAAGATGAAGTGCTTCGAGGAGGGCTTGGGCTTCGGGTTTCTCCCCCGGTCGCTTGTGACGGAGCGGATACGCTGCGGAACGCTGGTGGAGCTGCAGGCCACCGGGGTGTTCCGGCAGCCCTCGCCCATGTCCCTTGCGCGGCCGAAGAACCGGACGGGGGTCATCACCCAGTACGTGGAGCAGCTTGTCGCAAACGGCCACGACCTTGTCAAGCCCTTCTTGGCGCCCCTCACCGTCCAATAGCACCCCCCCCCGATGCCCGTCGAACAACCGAAGGGAGCGAAACGAACCATGGAGCATGCACAACCGACCAAGCGCAAGATGCTGCGGGTGACCCTTGCCGGCGTCTTCGGAACCACTCTGGAGTTCTACGACCACTTCATCTACGGGTCGGCGGCGGCGCTCGTCTTCCCGCACGTGTTCTTTGTGCAGATGTCGCCGTCGCTCGCCCTGCTCCTGTCGCTGGTGACCTACAGCGTCGCCTTCGTGGCCAGGCCGCTCGGCGCCGTCGTGTTCGGGCACTTCGGCGACCGGTACGGGCGCAAGAACGTGCTCATAGCGGCCCTGCTGATGATGGGCGTGTCCACGTTTCTCATCGGCTGCTTGCCAAGCTACGCCATCGCCGGGTCCTTCGGCGCCACGGCGCTGTGCTTCCTGCGGCTGTTCCAGGGCATCGCGCTTGGCGGCGAATGGGGCGGGGCGGCGCTGATCGTGAACGAGTACGCCCGCGACAGCAAGGCGAAGGGCTTGCTGGGAAGCGTTGTGCAGGTGGCGTCGCCGGTGGGGCTTTTGCTGGCGAGCGCCTCGTTCGCGCTGCTCACCGACTTCACGCCCCCGGACTTCCTGCTTGCCGGGGGATGGCGCATCCCGTTTCTGGCCAGCGCCCTGCTCGTGCTGACCGGGCTGTACGTCCGCCGAGGCGTCGACGAGTCCCCCGCCTTCCTTGAGCAGGACCGCTCGCAGCAGGCGGCCCCCATCGTCGAGGTGTTCAAGCACCACTTGAAGCCCGTCCTGCTCGGCATTGGCACGCGCGTGGGAAGCGACACCGCGTTCTACGTGTTCACCCTCTTCCCCCTGGTCTACCTGCCCCGTTTGGGCGTGGCCGAGGAGGTTGCCTCGATGGTGGGCGTGTTCGCCGCGCTCGGCCAGATAGTTGGCACGCCTGTGTTCGGCTACTGCTGCGACAAATGGGGGACCAAGAAGGTGCTGCTCGCGGGCGCCGTAGCGAACCTGGCGTACGGGTTCGCGTACTTCTGGCTGCTCGACACCACGAGCACGCCCGTCATTCTTGCCGGGGCTTTCGTGGCGCTGTTCTTGCTGTCGATGGCGTGGGCGCCGCTCGCGGCGCACCTGCCGGCGCTGTTTCCCGTGGAGGTCCGCTACACCGCCACGAGCGTGAGCTTCCAGGCGGCGGGCATCTTCGGCGGGGCGCTGGCTCCCTCTATCTGCCTGCTTTTGCTCGACTCCACCGCATCGGGCATGGTCATCGCGGCCTACCTGGGCGTCACGCTGGTCCTGGCGTTCTTCTGCACGCTGAAGTCCAACCCGCGCTAACGCCTTCGCGCGGAAAGGCGCCGATCAGCGCGCCAGGCCCTGCGCATCGCCGCCGATTTCGGCGCAGGCCTGTGCCTCGCCGTCGGCCTGCGCGCCGGATTCGACGCCGGATTCGGCGCGCAGGGCCTGGCCGAGGCGGACGAACTCGGCGAGGGAAAGCGTCTCGCCGCGGCGCTCTGTCAAACCAGCGTTGGCATGGGCCAGCCGCAGGTTGGTCACAAACGGCGCCCTATGGCACTCCGGGCAGCCGATTCGGCGCTTTGGCGGATCGCGCGATTCTCGCGAACTGGGGTTTCTCCGGATCCGGAGGGCGCTGAGGATGGAGAGGCGGCTCCGCGCGTGCCACAGGGCACCGTTTGTGACCAACCTGCGAAAGCGTCCATGTTAAAGCCTTCGATGCGCACCCGCATAGCGAGTGGTTTCTTGCCCGTCGCGCTTCGCGCGCCGTGCGGAGTCGCGACCCTAAAAGAAGAAAGCGCCGGAGGTAGGTGATAACTCACCGTTCGGGCGCTTTGCTACATACATAGTACAGCGGAATCATCGAATGTCAATCACCGCTGCCGTACAACTCAGATTTGCTTCTCGGTTCTTCCCTAGAAATCTATAAGGCCGCAAGCCTTGACGCCAAGGGCCTTTGCGATGCGGTAAAGCACATTGATGCTGATGCTAGGCTTCTGCCCGGTAGAGACCTGCGTATCGTTGATCGGCAGCAAATGGAGGCTGCTCATCATGCGGGACCTTCTCCTGAACGGCTCGATGCGGTTCAAGACCCTTCAACGCAGCATAGGAAACGTTTCCCAGAAGGTTCTCGCCACCAACCTACGCGGCATGGAGGACGCGGGGCTTGTTGTAAGGAGGGTTTACGCGGAGGTTCCTCCCCGCGTGGAGTACTCCCTTACCGAACTCGGTCAAAGCTTAAGACCCATCATGGATGCCATGTGGGATTGGGGGAGAGACGTACCAGACCAAGGCACAGTAACCTCCCTACATCCCATCTACGCTCCTGCGGGTGCTGACTATCCCCTTGTGAGGCAACGGCGCATTCGCCCTTCTTATGCGCACCACAACACGGCACGCCCATCAGCGTGCTGAGACCGCCCCGAGATCGGCCTCAACTCCGCCCTCGGCGCGCAGGGCCTGGCCGAGGCGGACGAACTCAGCCAGGGAAAGCGTCTCGCCGCGGCGCTTGGGGTCGATGGCGGCGCGCTCGAAGATGCGCGGGAGCGCGGCGGCGATGCGCGCGCCCTGCGGCCCACGTCCCGCGAAGTAGGTTTTGCAGGAGTTTGCAAGCGTTTTGCGGCGCGTGGCGAAGGCGGCATCCGCCATGACGCGCGCAGCTTCAAGCGCGGCGGCATCGAGCGGCGCGCCCGCGTCGTCGCAGACGGGGCGGCGGTCCAAGCGCAGCACGGCGCTTTCCACGCGCGGCGGCGGAAAGAAGTTGCCGGGACCCACGGGAAAGCGGTCGGCGGGGCGCGCGTGCAGGCGCAGCTTCACCGTGTAGGCGCCGTAGTTCTTCGAACCCGGCTCGGCGGCCATGCGGTCGGCCACCTCCTTCTGCACCATCACCGTGGCGCTTTCCATGCCGGGAAAGCGTTCGAAGTAGTCGAGCACCACGGTGGCGGCCACGGCGTAAGGCAGGTTCGCCACGAGCTTCGTTGGCGCAAACGGCAGGTCGGCGGGACGCAGGTCGAGGGCGTCTTTTTCCACAAGGGTGAAACGGTCGGCCCAGGGGGCCAGCGTCTGGGTCAGCACGGGGGGCAAATCAGCGTCGCACTCCACCGATGCCACGCGGCCGGCGCGCTTCAAGAGCGCCACGGTGAGCGTGCCGATACCGGGGCCCACCTCCAGCACGTCGTCGGCAGGCGACAGGTCGGCCAACTCCACGATCTTGTGCAGGATGGCGTCGTTGATGAGGAAGTTCTGGCCGAGCGAGTATTTGGTGGACAGTCCGTGCGCTTCAAGGACGGCGCGCGTTGCCGACACGCTGGCCAGCGGGGAAAGCTGCTCCATCAGGCATCCGCTCCCGGTGCGTGCGCAGCGGCGCGCGAGTGCGCCGAAGCAGCGCGCGGATGCGTGCCGTCGGGACCTGCGCACGTGTACGCGGAGGCGGGATGCACGCGTCCGCCGGTCAGCGGGTCGGCGCCTGCGGGCAGCGCGCCGTCGGCCGACACAAGCCCCACCCAGTCATGCACGGTTTCAAGCGCGAACCCCGCCACCGCGAGCGCCGAGCGCGCCTCGCCCACCAGCGGGCCGAAGCCGTGCGGGTCGCCGCCCTCGCCCACCGCGTACAGATGCGCCGGGCGTTTGGGCTTCGCGCGCCAGTTCGCGTAGAAGTAAGGTTGCAGCCGGTCAAGGAACGATTTGAGCTGGGCCGGCGCGCCCGCGAAGTAGACAGGGGACACGAGTGCAAGCTCGTCGCACGCGTTCAGCAGGCGGCGGATGCGCGCCATGTCGTCGGCGATGATGCAGTACAGCTCGTCGCGGCCGACGTTGGAAGCGCACGCCTCGCAGCCGGTGCAGGGGGCCACGCGCACGTCGGAGAGGCGCACAAGCTCCACACGGTCATTCGGGAAGGCGTCCTCCCAGGCGAATCGCACGGCCTCGGCCAGCCCCGCGCTCCGGCCGCGCGAGCGCGGAGATCCACAGATGATCAGGCGGTTTGCCATGGATGTCACTCCCCTTCCCCGGCGGCGGGCACCTGCTTGCTTGCAGGCGGGTGCGCTGACGCTTGCGCCGATGCCTGCCCGGCTGCCGGCACCCGCGCCGCCGTCTGCGCCGATGCCTGCCCGGTTGCCGATGCCTGTCCGATTGCCGACGTTTGCCCGGTTGCCGATGCCTGCGTTCGCGCTTGCCCGGCTGCTGGTTCTTGCGCCGCCACCTGCTCCGATGACAACTCCTGAGCCTGCGCTTGCTCCTGCCCGGACGCCTGCGCCCGCTCGCGCTGCCACGCCGTGGGCGGGCGGTCGAGCAACGCCCGGGCGTTTTGCATGAGCTGCTCGAGCAGCGCCCTGCGCGCGGGCCCCGGCGCGCATTCGCGCACCTCGGCCAAGCGGGCAGCCGTGAACACCACGTGCTCTGGGCCGCACGTCATGCCGCGCATGGGCTCGGGCGTCATGTAGGGCGCGTCCGTCTCGGTGAGCAGCCGATCTGCCGGCATGCGCGCGGCGGCGTCGCGCACCTCGTCGGCGTTCTTGAACGTGAGCGGGCCGCCGAACGCCGCGTGGCATCCCTCTGAAAGCCACGGCTCCAAAGTTTCCCAATCAAGGTTGTAGCAGTGCAGGAGCGTGCCCGCCGCCGGAAAACCCTCCTCGCGCAAAAGGGCAAGCGCGTCGTCGTGCGCCTCGCGCACGTGCAGGATGAGCGGCAGCCCCGTCTCCTTCGCCAGGCGGATTTGCAAGCGGAACGCATCGCGCTGCGCCTCGCGCGGCGAGAAATCGTAGTGGTAGTCAAGTCCCACCTCGCCGAGCGCGCACACGCGCGGATCGGCCAGGCGCTCGCGCAGACGGGCCTCGAGGGCAACGTCGTAGTGCTTGGCGTTGTGAGGATGACAGCCCGTGGCAATGCGCGCATGCGGCACCGCGCGCTCGTCAGCCTTGCGCGGCGCGCCTTCAAGCCCGGGCGCGAGCGCGGCCGCCTCCGCGCGCCAGGCGTCCAAGCGCTCGAACGTGGCCGGGCCGTCCTCGTGCGCGTCCACGATGGTGCAAACGAACCCCACCCCGTGCGCCGCGCAGCGCGCGAGCGAAAGCGCCGGGTCGGGCAGCAGCTGCAGGTGCGCGTGCGTGTCAGCCACGGGCGCTTCGAGCACGGGGGCCTCCACCTCGCGAAACTTCCCATGCTTGCGCTTCTGGCGAAACAACGCGTCGCGGAACAGGGACTCAGGATGTCCCTGCTGTTCATCGGGCATAAAGGTGCGTCCTTCCTAGCTCACAGGCTCGCATCAATCAACGAAATCGATGGCGTCCATGTCAAGGCGCGGGAACAGGGGATCTCCCACCTCCACCGCGCTGCCGGCGGGAAGCTGGCCCCACGCCGCCGCTGCCTCGATGTCGGTCACGTCCGTCACCTCGCCAAGCGACAGGCGCTTGAACACCTCGGCGGACGTGTTCGGCATGAACGGCGCCATGAAGAGCGCGACTATGCGGATGGCCTCAAGCGCGTTGTAGATGACCTCGGCCAGCTCGCCGGCGGTTTCCTCGCTCTTCGCAAGGTTCCACGGCGCGCTCTCCTCCACGTAGAGGTTCACGCGGCTCGCCAGCTTCTGCACCGCGGCGGCCGCGGCGGTGAAGTCAACGGCGCCAAGGGCCGCGTCGTATTCGGCATACAGCCCGTCGGCTATGGCGCGCAGCGGGTTCTCCTTCGCAAGCACGCCCGCCGGCACCTCGGGCACACGGCCGTCGAAGTACTTCTTCGTCATGTTGAACACGCGGCTGCAAAGGTTGCCCCAGGTGTTCGCCAGATCGGCGTTGTACACCTGCACCATGCGCTCCATGGAGATGTTGCCGTCGTGGCCGAACTGCACGTCGCTCATGAAGTAGTAGCGGTACGCGTCCACGCCGAAGATGCGCACGAGGTCGGCGGGTTTGAGTGCGTTGCCCTTCGACTTCGACATCTTCTCGCCCTTGGTGAGCAGAAAACCGTGGCCGAACACCGTGTGCGTGACGGGCAGCCCGGCCGCCATGAGCATGGCCGGCCAGATGACGCAGTGGAAGCGCGTGATGTCCTTGCCCACGAAGTGGTACTGCATGGGCCAGCGGCGCTCGAACTCGCCGGCGCGTTCGCCCTCGTCGGCGTAGCCAATGCCGGTGAGATAGGCGATGAGCGCGTCGGCCCACACGTAGGCCACATGGCCCTCGTCAAAGGGCAGCGGCACGCCCCAGTCGAAGGTGGAACGGCTGATGGACAGGTCCTTCAGACCGCTTTTGACGAACGTGACGATCTCGTTCTTGCGCGTTTCGGGACGGATGAAATCGGGATGCTCCTCGTAGAACTTAAGCAGCGGCTCCTGGAACTCGGAGAGCTTGAAAAACCAGTTCTCCTCGCCGCCGGCCTTTTGCACGGGGCGCTTGCAGTCGGGGCAGACAAGCTCGCCGTCCTCGTTCTTCTCAAGGTCGCTCTCGGCGTAGTACGTCTCCTCGTGGACGCAGTACCAGCCCTCGTAGCTGCCCTTGTAGCACCAGCCTTTGTCGTAGAGGTCCTGCCAGAACTTCCGCACGCTCTTCGCGTGGCGCGGCTCGGTGGTGCGCACGAAGTCGGTGTAGGTGATGCCGAGCATCTCCCACGCGTCGCGAAACGCCGGCTCCATGGAGTCGCACCAGTCCTGCGGAGCCATGCCCTTGGCGGCGGCGGTGTCGGCCACCTTCTGGCCGTGCTCGTCCATGCCCGTGACGAACGCCACGTCGTAGCCGTTCATGCGCTGGTAGCGCGCCACGGTGTCGGCGGCGATGGTGGTGTAGGCCGTGCCGAGGTGCGGCGCGGCGTTCACGTAGTAGATGGGCGTGGTGAACGAGTAGGTTCCCTTCGACATGGTGCGTGACTCCTTTCTGCGCGGGCAAATGAGACCTGCGGCAGATGCTCGCGGAGAAGCGGCGGCTTTTCGGCACGCGGTGCGCGCTGCGGGACGCGCCGTCCTCCAACTCCAAAAACAGCACATCATTGTAGCATGCCCGCCCGCGCAGACGACGTTGCGCGGGCTAGTCGAAGTAGAACAGGTCCTCGAACTTCTTGTCCAGGGCGATACAGAGGACGAGGGCCAGCTTGGCCGTGGGATTGAACTGGCCCGTCTCGATGGACGAGATGGTTTGGCGCGACACGCCCACAAGCTGCGCCAGCTCGGACTGCGAAAGCCCCGCCTCCGCGCGGGCGACCTTCAACCGGTTGCGAAGCTCCAGATCGCCATCGTTGCCATGGACGTCGTCAACGCCGAAAGAGGGCATCCTGACCATGGCGCGGCCTCACATCGTGGCCATGATGTGCTGTGCCGCGAAACAGGCGGCGCCAAGCGCGGCAAGCACCCCGCATGCCCGCATGCGAGGGTCGTCTGTCTGACGAAAACGGAAGAAGCACATGGTGGCGGTTCCCGACAGCATGATGGTCCCACCGACACCCGCGTCCTGTCCGTGCGCCAGATCCCACACGAACAACGCCAGCCACACCACAAGCATCACACGCACCATGAGGTACCCCGCACGTTGGTCGAGGGCGTGCATCCGCTCGTCTGCGAACCTGTTCTCGCAGCGGCTCTTTTCGAGAACCTCCTCCTTGTCCATCGCTTCCTCCTTCCGATGTGCAAAGTTTTCTTGACGTTTCGACAAGTATACTTGCCATATGCGAAAAGCGCAAGGAGGCAGGCGGCGTAACGCGGCGGTCGCCGAACCTTAAGATATGTTGACGCCTTGTTTGAGAACGGTTTGCATTCGGCAGGACGTGCGCGGCGCCAACCGCCATGAAGGCTATACTGGGCGGCCAAGAAGAGCCCGACCGAACCGTCCACGCGAAAGAGAGGCCCATGCGCGCGCCACGCATCCGACACGCCTTCCGCACGGTCGCGACCGTCTGCGCCAGCTTCCTTCTGGTGAGCGCCTTCGTCATCCCCCTGCGCTACCTGGGCATGACGACGGGTCTGCTGCCCGTCGCCCGCGCGGAAACGGCGCTTCAGGCACCGTCCCTCGCTCCGGCTTCGAGCGCGTTCTCCACAATGGTCGAATACAGCAGCGAGGCCGCCGCCGCAAGCGCGCCGGCAAGCGCCGGGCGCACGTCCACCCGGCTGGACTTCGAGGACGCATGGCTGTTTCGAAACCCCTCCTCTTACAACCACGGCCTTGCCACCGCCTGCGCCGTGCTCTCGGCCGTGTGCAACGCCGAGTCGCACTATTACAGCGGCGTGGAGGGGGCCGTTCCCTACGCCGAGCATGCGCTCTGGTCGCTGGGGTTCACCGACGTGAGGACGGAGTCGTACGCTTTGCGCAGCAGCATCCTTGACGAACTGGGGGCTTTGCTGACCGGCGCGCACGACATAGCGGCGTACACCTTGGCCAGCAAGACGGTTCCGCACCCGGACGGCGGCGAACCTTCCACCATCGTGTTCGTGGGCATACGCGGCAGCTACGGCATCGAATGGATCAGCAACCTCAACTTCGCCTGCAACCGGTCGGAGGGAGGGGATCACGGAGGCTTCGCCGCGACGGAGGCCGAGGTGGAGCGCGCCCTCGCTCGCTACCTGCGCGACAGAGGGGCAAACCCGGAGCGCACGCGCATCCTGATCACGGGGCACAGCCGCGGCGGGGCGGTGGCGAACCTGCTCGCGGCGCGCCTCGACGGCCTCTCCGGAACGCCCGGGCAGATCGTGCCCGCCGAAAACGTCTACGCGTACACGTTCGCCGCGCCGGCCTCGACGCGCTCCGAAGAGCGTGGAAGCAGCCTCTACGACAACGTGTTCAACATTGTGAACACCTCCGACATCGTTCCGCAGCTCCCGCTTGCCGCCTGGGGATACGGGCGGTACGGGATGACGGCCGCGCTTCCGTCCGCGCCCGGCGCGCCGGACGTGGACGGGAAGGGGGCGCTTGAGCGCATGGAGGAGGCGTTCGAGCGGAACACGGGCGTCGCCTGGGCAGGCAACCGGGACAGCCTTGCCGCCCTCGGCGCGTTCGCGGACGCGGTCGCGCAGGCGGTTCCCACGGCGGAGGCGCTCGCAAGCCCTGCGGGGATTGCCGGAACCGCCCACGCGTTCCTTGGAACGGACGCCGCGACGGCCCTGGCCTCGCACCTTCCCGACACCTACATCGCCTGGATGCAGGCCGCGCACGGCGAGGACATGAGGTTCTCGCGAGCCTGAGGCGCGCCCGCCCGGGAGGCGGCGCCGGCAACGGCGCGCCAACGGCCGCGCGGGCCAGGATGCCTTGGCGGCGCGGTTTTGCTACCATGTTCGCCATGATCTTTTCGACCGTCACACCTCCCGAACGCGCGTCGCGGCGCAGGCCGCGCAAGCTGACCGTCGCCCTGGTTGCCGTCCTTGCGGCGATTCTGCTAGCAGGCGGCGCCTTTTTCGCATACGCCTCGTCGTACTACCGGGCCGGCGAGATAGCGCAGGCGCAGATCGACTCCCCCGACGGACCGCCCGTCGTGCACGGCGAGGACTACCTGGCTTTCGGAGACGAGCGGGCCGACATCGGGGTGGTGCTCTACCCCGGCGCGAAGGTCGAGTTCAGCGCCTACGCGCCGCTTGCGCGCAAGCTGTCGGAGCGCGGATGCTTCGCCGTGATCGTGCGGATGCCGTTCAACTTCGCGTTCTTTAATGTAGGGGCGGCCGACCGCGCGAGGGCGGCCTTTCCCGACGTGGGATCGTGGTGGGTGGGCGGCCATTCCCTGGGAGGGGCGATGGCCGCGCAGTACGCGGCCGATCATGCGGACGACCCGGACCTGACCGGCGTGGTGCTGCTGGCGGCCTACTCCGCCAGCGACCTGTCGGGCGCCGACCTGGGCGCGGTGACCGTGTACGGATCGAACGACCTGGTGCTTGACCGGGAGAAGCTGGCGGCCGGAAAGGCGCTGCTTCCCGCAGGCTCGCTCACGGTGGAGATAGCGGGCGGCAACCACGCGGGATTCGGCGATTACGGGCCGCAGGACGGCGACGGAGAGCAGGCCATCGGCGCCGACCGGCAGCAGGAGGAGGCTGCGGACGCCGTGGTCGCGTACATGAGGGAGCGCGCGACGGCCGCCGGAAACGGAAAGGACGCCCTGCCGAAGGCCGCGTAGACCCGGCCGCTTCGGGGCGAGGCCGATCGCCTTTCGCCCGCAGCCCCCTGCGCACTCGCGGGCGCCAGGAGGACTCCGAACGCGCGCCGGGCGACTCCGAGCAGGAATCGGGCGGACTCCGCGTGCGCGCGCCGCGCGGGCGGAAATCCGGCGTGAAAATCCGGGCGCAAAAAAATATTAAAAATTATTCTTTACAAAGAATAATACGTACTTTAGTATAAGCCATGTGGAAAGACCGCCTCCGACGGTCCTCCTCGTTTCACTCGTCCAAGCGAAGCCCGCCTCCCCCGCGGGCTTCGCTTGTGTTTAAGGGCGATACGGCTTGAACGAAGTGAGAGGCAGCGCCTTTAGACGCTGCCGGCACCCCTTGGCCTTATAGGCCCAGAGCAAAATTCGGGGATGGTTATCGCCCTCGCATGCATTCGCATACTAGGGGGCGACAATCCGCTTTGGGGGCAAATGCACATCAGAATGTGCACCGGAACGCACACTAGAGTGCCTGCGCCTACCCAATGCCTAGCGCTAATCATCCAAAGGAATCAGGCCGCTTTCAGGAATCAAACGCACGAGATGCATGACGTTACGGAAGTTTTCGTATGACTCGTATAGTCCTAATTCATGAGTAAACACATAATAGGAGTCTCCGTCTTCAAGGCTCTCAAGGTGTTCGCGTACAAAAGCCCAGGAATCTGGATTGTAAACGTCTCTCACCAGAAATGCCGTGTGTTCTCCTTCTGCAAGTTCGTAAAAACGTGTCGCAGCATCGGTGTGCGGCGGAAAAATGCGCAGATCATCGCGCATTTCCATGATGAAAGACCCGGTTGCCATGTTTCCTTTAAGAACAGCTTGGGCACTCCATACGCGCCCGAAATTATTTTTGGCGTAAGGGGCTAGGGAAACCATGGCTTTGACGCAAGCGGTTTCGACTTCTATTCGGGTCAACGAGGCGTTGCCCTCGTAAAACATGACGTTGACGCGGGGAAAGTTGTAACGAAAGCCCGGTCCGTTCGGCGTGTGCAGCGCTATTGCCAACATGTCTGATTGCATGCGGGAAAGTTCGGCTATCTGTTCGAGGAGCGTGTGAATCTGCTGTTGCTTGCTTTCTATCACGGCGGAAAGGTTGAGCAGTATGTGCTCGTAATCGTTCTTTTCAACATCGTTCTGCTTGATCAGGATGTCGTTGCGGTCGGCGATGGGCAAGTCAAGGTCCCGCTCTATGACCAGCGCCTGAAGCTTGTACATGCGGTCGATGCTGTAGTAGCGGTATCCGTTTTCGGGGTTTCTCCACGTTGGCTTCACGAGTCCGCAAGAATCGTAGTAGCGTATGGTTCGCTCGCTAATTTGCAGCACTTGGGAAACTTCTCCAGCAGAGAGCAGATAACTTTCATTCTGTTCTTTCACAAGACCTCCTTGGCCGGATGAGCGATGGCGCGCTTTCAAGAAGGATGAGCGGCGCTTGACTCTTACGTTGCGTCAGATCCTAGTATACCCGCCGCAATAGCCGCGTAGGCGGCAGGACGTGTTTGAGGAGGATCAATGAGAAGGACGAGTAAGGCAGGAGAGTGCGACGCTGCGCAGAAGCTCTCGCGCCGGGGCTTTGTTGCAGGTTCCGCGCTCGGTGCAGCTGCGCTTGGGCTTGCGGGGGCGAGTGGTATGACGTCTACAACGGGGTGGCTGGCTCCTGCGTTAGCGAATGAAGAGACGAAAGAGCGCACAGCAACCATATTTCACATGAACCATTGCGAAGGGAAGTGCACGCTCAAATGCACGGTGCGCGATGGACGTCTGTGTATGATTGAGCCGCAGGAATGGCCGAACCGTATGGAGCGGACCATCTGCGTGAAAGCGCTTGCCGATATTGAGCGCATTTACGGAGAAGGACGCGTGCAGGTTCCAATGAGACGGATTGGGCAACGAGGTGATGGGGCGTATGTTGCCATCAGTTGGGATGAAGCTCTTGCAGAGATACAAGAAAAGCTTGGCGCGGTCATAAAAACATATGGACCCGAGAGCGTGCTTTTATGTGGCGGGTCGGAACAATTGACAACCAATTCGCTCGCTGTTGCCATGGGTTTTCAAGGAATTACCGCCTACGCCATTGATGGTAACTATCCCAACGGGGTGGGTCCGGCAACAGGACAGGGTTTCATCGAGGGGGATGGAAGGGATCTTGTTAACACGCGAACGCTTCTCAATTTGGGAAACAATGCGTATGAAACGGCGCTGATTTCTGCTCATGTGCTCAACGATGCGCGCGATGCAGGATGCTACTTCATTACGGTCGATCCGTTTTTGTCCACTACGGCAGGTAAATCAGACCAATGGGTGCCCATCAACCCGGGATGCGATCACGCGTTTTTGCTGGCGCTGATACATGTTGTTGTAGAGAACGATTGGACAGATAAGACGTTCATGAAGGAGCACACGGCGTTTCCGTATCTGATAGAGAGCGAAACAAAAAGGATCATGCGGGCTGAGGTAACCCAAGCAGACATCGACGCTGCCGCCGAGGCCGCTGCCGAGGTTGCCGCAGTTGACGAGTTTGATCCTGCAAGTGTTCTTGGGAAGCCTTTGGTGTGGGACAATAGTCTGCAAGCCGCCGTTTCCTACAGCGAAGCGGCAGACCCCGCTCTTGAGGGGCGCTTCGAGGTGAATGGAGCGATATGCGAGCCTGTGTATACCCATCTTCTGCGTCAAATTGAAGACTACACGCCTGAATGGGCGGCTGACGTTACGGGCATTTCCGCCGACACCATAAAAGAGATCGCCGACCGGTTTGCGAATAAAGGTCCTTCGTTCATCCAGTGTTCCTACGGAGGTGCCGACAAATACTCCACAGGCGATATTGCTGGCCATGCTGCTGTGGTGCTTGCGGGAGTCACGGGTAATTTTGGCAAGCCAGGATCAGGAGTTGGGATAAAAACCGCAAGTTCTGTGTCTAGCGTTCAAGCATCGTTGGGAAGTTGGGAGGTGCCCGAGCAGCTTGTTGCCCAAAGCAATCTGGTGGATGACTACCTGCTCACCAGCCAGCCCGATGCGGAAAACGTTACGAAGGGTATCATCTATTTCGGTGACATCATAAGTTATGTGGGTGACTTCAACCGGTTCAAAACATGGCTTGATCAGCTTGACTTTTTTGTTGCGATCGACCCGTATTGCTCGCCGGGTACTGGATACGCGGACCTTATTTTGCCAGCGTGCACGCGTTACGAGGACTCCGAGGATGTGGGAGGGGCGCAGTTGACCGCGAATCATCTCACGCTCAAACAGAAGGTGATCGATCCGCTGTTTGAAAGCAAGACCGACAGAGAAATAGAGCGGGAACTCGCGAAACTCTTTGGTGTGGAAGATGCATGCCCGGAAAGTGGTGCTCAACTTGTGGAGGCTCAGTTTGCCGGAGCGGAGGGGTTGGAAGGTATCACGTTGGAAGCCGTGCAGGCAAACGGGGGCTTTTACGAAGTATTTCCCGATGACGGCGTGCCCCTCACCGATTTTGAAGGGGGCGTGTTTCCCACCGCGACAGGGCGGCTTGAAGTGTACTACGAAGAGCTGATTGAGTTTGGGAATGCCCTTCCTGTCTATGAGCCTAATACCGAGATCGACGATAAAGAATTGAGGGCGAAGTATCCACTCTCAAACGCGCAACCTCGCACGCGTTTTCATATTCATTCTGAGTACTGTGACGCTGAGTGGATCAGGCAGTACTGCGACAACTTTATCGAGATGAACCCGGCGGATATGGAAAAGAGAGGCCTTGTCGACAAAGATAAGGTCGAGGTGTTTAACGACCGCGGCTACATCAGCACTATTGTTCATGCAAACAATGCGGTACGACCAGGAACCACCAGAATGTTTGAGAATCCGTGGCCGCGTTATATGGACGGCACGATTTTGCAGAGCCTGACGAGTAGCGTGCTTAGTGAGCGGGGTTCCGCATTGGCGCAAGGACCCATGATTCCTTTTAACGACACACTTGTTGAAGTCAAGAAAGCAGGTGAGTGAGTATGACCAGGCTTGCGATAGCTATAGACCTCGACCACTGCTCGGGGTGTCATACGTGCGCGAACGCATGCAAGATGAGCAACAACGTACCCATGGGGATGCTATGGAACCGCATTGTTGTGGAAAATGCTGATGGCATCTACGGAGCCGAAGGCACGTATCCCAACCTTGTGCGCACCTATCTGCCGCTGGCGTGTCAGCACTGCGAGAATCCTGCGTGCCAGAAAGTGTGCCCCACGGGTGCTACGTACAAGGATGACAAAGGTCGCGTGGAAATTGACTATGGCAAGTGCATCGGGTGTCGTATGTGCATGGCGGCGTGTCCGTACAATGCGCGTGTGTTCAATTGGAACGAGCCGGTGCGCAAACCCGATTTCAACTACGGCGATGCGGACGTGCCCTTGCGCGAGAAAGGCATGATGGAGAAATGCACCTTGTGCAAGGAGCGCACCGATCGGGGCCAAGAGCCTATGTGCGTGACGTGCTGCCCTATGAAATGCCGGACATTTGGCGATCTTGACGATCCGAACAGTGAAATTGCTCGAATGAAGAACGCCGGAAGCGCGTTTGTGCTTCTGGAAGATATGGGCACGAAGCCCCAGGTTTTTTACGTGAAGTGAGGGGGATAAACGAATATGAGTGAGAAACAAGGGTTTGTTTCGGGGGTTTCGGGGAAGTTCCTTGCAGGCGCATTGGTGTGTGCGGCGCTTGCTGTGGCCGCTTTCGGCTGTTGGGTATATCAGCAGATTGGCGGCCTGGGCATTACGGGCATGAGCAATGCGACATCGTGGGGGCTCTATATTGCAGCTTTTATGTTTTGCGTTGGCTTGTCTGCCGGTGGTCTTATTGTGGCTTCTTCGGCGCACGTGTTTAAGATTGAGCGGTTCAAGCCGGTGGCTCTACCGGCGGTTATTTGCTCGACGGTGTGCATCTGCCTTGCAGGATGTTTTGTCCTTATTGACCTGGGTGGTATCTCTCGGGTATGGAATATGTTCGTAAGCCTTAACCTTGCCAGTCCGCTGGCGTGGAATATGTGTGTTATTGTGTGCTACCTGGTTATCAATGTGCTTGATATGGTGTGGATGGTGAAAGGCGAAGAGCACAAGGTTGAGGTCCTCTCCCGCGTTGCCTTGCCTGTGGCCATTCTTGTCCATTCTGTCACGGCGTGGATATTCGGTTTGGAGATTGCTCGGGAGGGTTGGCACAGCGCCATTATGGCTCCCATTTTTGTGGCGTCCGCCATGGATTCAGGCTTGGCGTTGCTGCTCATTGGCCTTGCGTCGCTTGAAAAAGGAAAGGTGTTTCGGACTTCTCCGGCACTTTTTTCCTCGCTTGCTGGCCTTTTGTGCGTGTGTATAGCGGTTGATGCATATCTTATAGGGTGCGAGCTTCTGACCATGGCGTATCCTGGCACTCAGGAAGGTAACGCCATTTTGGCCGAGATGCTAACCGGCTCTACGGCACCGTTTTTCTGGTTTGAGATTGTAGGAGGGTTGGCACTTCCTTTTATGATGCTTGTGTTTTCTCGGAATCGGAAGCGGCGCGCTCTTGTGATTGGCGCATCTGTTTTGGTGGTGTGCGGGGTGTTCTGCAAGCGTGTGTGGCTGCTGTTCACGAGTTTTGTTCATCCGAATGTGTATGGCGGCAATGGCATCACCTTGGGCACGAAAGCTGCCCAGCAGGGCGGCGAGGGCATGTGGTCGATGCTGGGAAGCTACGCGCCGACGCCGTTTGAGGTGATCATTGTGATTGGCGTGGCCGCCTTAGGTGTTTTGGCGTTCATGGTGTTGTGCAAAGCGCTTTTGCCGAAATGGCAATCTGGTTGCACGCAGGGTGAGGCGAACGATGTTGCATCGGTCGTTTCGGAATGCGATGGCGCTCAGGCGGAGTAGGGGTAGGGTCGTGCGCGTTCAAGAAGACGATCGGTGCGTTGCTGGAGAGCGTGCGCTTGTTGCGCACGAGTTGGCCGATGCGTATGCGTTTCTAGGGAATTCTCTGCTCAAGCCTGTCAATCAGGTGGACAAGGTGGGGCTTTTCCCCGAGTTTTGGAAGGCGTTTCCTACGTTTGGGGATGCCGATGTCGGTGCGTGTGTGCACCGCTTGTATACGTATGCCAAGGAACTTCCCGAATATGAACAGGCTGTAGAGCAGGTTGCGTTCGAGTATACAAAGCTGTTCTTCGGCCCGCCTAAGCCCCAAGCGGCTCCGTGGGAAACCATGTATGGGATTACAGGGTGTTCCTGCGGTTTTGGTGCCGCTACGTTTGAGATGAGAAATCTTTTGCGCTCGCATGGCCTCAAACTCTCGAACACAAATCATCAGTATGAGGACCATATAGGAATAGAGTTGCTCGTGCTTTCCGAGTTGTGCCGTCGCGCCGAAAACGATGTCGATTATCGGGAGGTAAGAGACTATATAAAAAAGCATCCGCTTCACTGGGTGGGAAAGTTGCGCCTGCGGATTGCGGAGGTGTTTCCCTGTGGCTATGTGGTTAAGCTTGTTGATCTTGCCGAAGCGCTCATGGCCATGCAGGTGCGTTGGTACGAAGTGTGACCGAAAGGGGTTAAGAGGACAACTTGAGAGCCGCTTGGACGTCTTGGTGGACGGGGGTGTGGAAGTTTGGCGGCGCGCCGAGGTGACGCTGATGAGTGACAGTGGCGGTGACTTGCGCACACGCCCTCAGCATGCGCACGCTTGTGCGCTTTTCATGGCCGAAGCACGCTGCGAACGGCCGCCCTCGTATAATGGGACGGTACGAACCGACCTGGCAAGGACTTGCAGCCATGCAGCGAAACGCACCCGAAACGCACGACGCAGCCGACGGGCCAACCTTCGGCGCCGCCTTCCCGCGCGCCGAATCCCCCGCTCGCCTTCGCCGGACCCTGACGGCCAAAGCGCTCATCTGCGCGCTTTTGACCTGCGCTCTCTCTACGGCGGGACTGGCAGGCGCCGCCCCGGCGTTTGCCGAGACGACCGAGATCGATGCCCAGCCCGACGCCCTGCAGCAGCAGATAGAGAGCACGGCGGCGGCCTACGACGAGGCCACCGCGCGCGTGGAGGAGTTGGAGCGCCAGATAGCCGACAACGAGGCGAAGATCAAGGAATTGCAAGCCGACCTCCCCGAGCAGCGGGAACGGGGCGCCGAGGCGCTGCGGGCCCTGTACAAGCTGCAGCAGGAGATGCCCGGGGTCATCGAGGTGATCCTCAACGCGAAGAGCCTGGGGGACTTCCTAACCGCCTTCGAGTACATCGACCACATCCAACGCAGCAACGTCGCCGAGATCGAGCGGCTCCAATCCATGACGGCCGACCTCGAGACGTCGCAATCCGAACTCGAGCAAGCCCGCGAATCGGCCGCATCCGAGCAGCGCGCAGCCGAAAACGCCCTGGCCGAGGCCCAAAGGGCGCGCGAAGAGGCGCAGCGGAGGGCGCAGGAGGAAGCCGCCCGCCAAGCCGAGGAAGAGGCGCGCGCATCCCAGGAGGAGGCCGCGAAGGCCGCCGAGGAGGGCAACCAGCAAGAAGAGCAGGCGCAGGAGGAGCAGAAGGAGGGCGCGGCTGCGGCCCCCGAGGGCGGCGCCGGCCAGAACCCGCCTGCCGAGGTGCAGCCCCCCTCCTCGGACGGCGCCGATTGGAGTTCGGACAAGGCATCGTTCGTGGCCGAATGGGGCGGGCGCATCGACGCGTACCTGGCGGGCTCTCCCCTGGCAGGTCAAGGATCAACCTTTGCCGAAGCGGCCTGGAACTACGGTATTGACCCCCGCTGGTCGCCCGCCATCGCCAACACCGAAAGCTCGAAGGGCGCGTATTGCAGCTACCCCCACAACGCCTGGGGCTGGGGTAGCGTGAGCTGGGGAAGCTGGGAGGAGGCCATCAACGCCCACGTGCGAGGCCTGGCGAGCGGCTACGGCTACACCATCAGCGTGGAGGCCGCCAAGAAATACTGCCCCCCGAACTGGGAGCATTGGTACAACGCCACGCTGGGCCAGATGAACCTGATCTAAGGCGGAAGGAAGGCAGGCGTCTTCGCAGGCAGCCTTCGCCCCTCCCGACAACACGGCGACGCCTCGCGAAACGCGGGCGGACGGGGAACGGGGAAACGGCAGGCGAGATTCGGCGCGGGTTCGGTGCGAACTCGGCGCAGCGTCCGATTCGACGCGGCGCCCGACTGACGCCGAACGCTACCGCAGCTTGGCGCGACGCTCGCGCCAGTCGGGCATGAAGGCGTCCATGAGCGCCTTGAAGCGAGGACCGTGGCCGCGCTCCAGCAGATGGCACAGCTCGTGCACCACCACGTACTCCAAGCATTCCGGCGGATAGAGCGCCAGGCGCACGTTGATGCAGATGCGGCCCGTGGCCGGCTGGCAGCTGCCCCAGCGGCTCGTCATGTTTCGGTACGCCAGCCTGCCCGCCTTCACCCCCATGACAGGCTCCCACGCCGCAACGAGCACGGGCACGCACGTCTCCACCACGGCGCGCCACTCGGCCACCTGCCCAGGCGTTGCCTCGGCGGCCAGCGCGGCGGGAGAGGCCGCCGCCTGGGCGCGCTTCGCCTCTATCCACGTGCGCTTCTCGCGCACGAACCGCACGACCTCGCGCTCGGGCAGGCGCAGGGGCGCGGACACCTCCACCTCGCCGCCGGGACGCCTGACGCGCAGGTTGAGGTTCTTCACGCGCTTGCGCGCAAGGCGAACGACCAGGCCGTCCACCTCCAATTCGACGATCCCGGCCATGCTACGACCCAAGCGCGATGTCGTAGGCTGTGTTGCGCGCGATGCCGAACTCGTCGGCCAGCGCGCGGGCGACATCCTTGCCGCGCATGCCGTTTGCTTTGAGCTTGGCGGCGCGGGCGCGGGCCGCCTCCTCGGCGCTTTGCTCGGCCGCGGCACTTTCGGAGGCGTTCGGGCCGTCCACCACGAGCACGATCTCCCCCTTCACGCCGCCCTCGCGCTCGCGCGCGGCGAAGGCGTCCCGCAGCGCGGGCAGGGCGTCGCGCGCCACCTCCTCGTGCAGCTTCGTGAGCTCGCGGCACACGGCCGCCTCGCGCAGAGGGAACGCCTCAGCCAGCGCGCCAAGCGCACCGACCAGGCGGTTCGGACTCTCGTAGAACACGAGCGCGGCATCGAGCGCGCGCAGCCCCTCCAAGAGCGCGCGACGCTCGGCGTCTTTGCGCGGGAAGAAGCCGCCGAAGTAGAAACGCGGGTTGCAGCAGCCGCTGGCCACGTAGGCCGTGGCCGCGGCCGTGGGGCCCGGCAGCACCTCCACGGGCGCGCCCGCCTCGCGGCATGCGCGCACAAGGCGCAGCCCCGGGTCGGACACACCGGGCATGCCCGCGTCCGAGCAGTAGGCGATCGTCTCGCCGGCCCGCACGCGCGCTGCCACGGTTGCGGCACGCTCCCCTATCAGGCCCTCGTCCAGCCGCTCGAGTCGCTTCTTGATGTCGAAGGCGGCCAAAAGCCGCCCTGTCACGCGCGTGTCCTCCGCGCACACGGCATCGGCCGCGCGCAAGGCGTCAAGCGCGCGAGCCGTCATGTCGCCTAAGTTTCCGAGCGGCGTGGGACAGATGACGAGCTTGCCGGCCATAGTGCTCCCTTCGAGGCGTTTTCGTACCGTCCCATTGTCAGGCATGGGAGGTGTCTTGGCAAACGCGCACGTCGCTTTCGATGACGGGCGTCACCGGGGCCGCCGGAAGCGGCGAGCGGCGCGCCCGGGACGGACGGGCGGCATGCGCCGCGGCGCATGCCGGGGACGGGCCGCAGGGGCCGCAGCGCAGCCGAGAGCCGCAACTACTCGCGCTTGAGCAGCTTGGTGTTCGCCAGGTACAAAGCCAAAAGCAGCACGAGAATCGAAACGGAGAAGATGAGCGTGTGGAGGGGGTCGTCATGATAGAGGATAATGAGCCTGATGATGGCGGTAATCCCAATGTAGATGAAATAACGGAGGGGAAAGTGGAGTCCCGACTGGTAGTACTTCGCTATGAGGGCCAGGAACTCGAAGTACAAAAACCATGTCACAATGGAGCCCAAGATCTCGTTGCCGCCCGTCTGATGTTTCTCGACAACAAGAAGAATGAGCGACCAGGTGTTCATCAGCAAAAGCACCGAGAGTATCCCTCCAAGGACGAACAGCACCCCGGACAGGAACACCTGCATGAACCTGGAGATGCGCTTCGGATCGGCGAGGGTCTTGAAAAGCGCGGCGCCGTTTTCGGCGTCATTGCGGGTATCGCTCATGATCGTCGTATCTTCCTTTGCACGAACAAGCGGACAGCTGCCCGGAACCTTCGCGATTCCGAAGCCGCCCGACAGCGGAACACGTGGGAAGCGAACGCGGCGACGTGCCCACCTTCGCCTCTCCCTTCGAAATGATACTATATCACAAGCAAATAAAAACGAGGGCCTCGTGCACAAGCTGCAGGGTCGGCGAACGCATGGGGACGGGCGCGGCCCCACCGTGGATGAACACGCAAGGAGCGGGCGCGGGTTCTCCGTGGACGGGCGCATGGGGGACGCGGACCCTCCATGGATAAACGCGTGGATCCCGTCCGCAAGGAGCGGACGCGTGTTCTCCGTGGGCGAACGCGCGAATCCCATTAGCAGGGAACGGACGCGGCCCCTTCGCTCGCAGCCGCCCGCTATTTGCGACGCATCAGCACAAACGCCACCACCAGCACGATGGCCGCCACCACCACGATCCCGCCCACGATGAACGGCAGCGCGTTGTCTCCTGTGCTCGCCAGCGCGTTTTGCGCAAGTTCCATAACCGCTCCTTCCGCGAATCGCCGTTTTCACGCCACCGCGCCATTGTCCGCTATCCAAGCCTCATTGGCAAACGTGCAGGCGGAGACGATTTCCGCGACCCGGTGCTTCCTTGACCACCGCATGCGAACGAGGGTCGCAGCGGGCCTCGCAATTGCCACAGCGCGCCATTTGCGGCCACGGCCGGCGCGCCGCTCGGGGCATGCGGCCGCACGGGGCGCGCTACGGGACGGAGGGGGTTGCGCAACCATTCGCTGACGAAGCGAATGCGCTGTCGGCGGCAGGTTTTCGCGCATCTATACTGGGCAACCTGACCATCGAGCAAAGGAGGCCCCCATGCCCACCACCACCGCAGCCGCAGCCGTCTCCCCTACGCCCTACACAGGACTCGACAAGCTCTTCATAGCCGGAACCTGGCGCGACGGCTCCAGCGGCGAGCGCGCCCGCGACGTAAACCCCTACGACAACAGCACCTTGGCCGTTCACGTGCTGGCCGACAAGCGCGACGTGCAGGAGGCCTTTGAGGCCGCCGAGCGAGCGCAGGCCGCTTGGGAGCAGACGCCGCCCGCCGAGCGCTCCGCCATCCTGGCTGAAACCGTGCGCATCTTCGACGCGCGACGCGAGGAGCTGATCGAATGGGTGCAGCGCGAGACGGGCGGCATCCGCGCCAAAGCCGAGTTCGAGGTGGGCGCCGCCCGCGCCGCAGCCGAGGAGGCGGCGTCGTTTCCCTACCGCATGGACGGCGACCTTTTGCCCTCGGACGTTCCCGGCAAGGAGAACCGCGTGTACCGCCGCGCGCTTGGAACGGTGTCGGTGATCAGCCCGTGGAACTTCCCGCTGAACCTGTCGAACCGATCGGTGGCGCCGGCGCTTGCCGTGGGCAACGCCGTGGTGCTCAAGCCGGCCTCCGACACGCCCGTGGCGGGCGGAATCCTGCTTGCGAAGATATACGAGGAGGCGGGACTGCCCGCCGGCCTGCTCTCGGTGGTGGTGGGGCGCGGCAGCGAGATCGGCGACGCGCTGGTGGAAAGCCCCATCCCGCGCCTCGTCAGCTTCACCGGCTCCACCGCCGTGGGCAAAAGCATTGCCGCGAAAACGTTTGGCGGCAAATCGCGCATGAAGCGCCTCGCCTTGGAGCTGGGCGGCAACGCGCCGCTCGTCGTTCTTGACGACGCCGACGTGGAGCGCGCCGTGGACATCGCCATTGTCGGGCGCTTCCTCCATCAGGGGCAGATCTGCATGAGCACGAACCGCATTATCGTGGATGCGAAGCTGGCCGACGAGTTCACCGAACGCTTCGTCGCGCGCGCCGCGAAGCTCGTGTGCGGCGACCAGATGGATCCGGCCACCGACATCGGTCCCATCATCAACGAGGCGCAGCTCTCGGACCTTCTGCAGAAGGTCGCGCGCGCCCGCGACCAAGGCGCGACGCTCGCGCTCGGCGGCGAGCCGGACGGCCTGGTGATGCCGCCCGTCGTGTTCGCGAACGTCGATCCTGCGCTTGACATCGCCACGCAGGAGAGTTTCGGCCCGCTTGCGCCCATCATCGTGGCGCACGACGAGGACGAGGCGCTGCGCCTGGCCAACCGCACGGACTACGGACTGTCGTCGGCCGTGGTGGGCGGCGATGTGGAGCGCGCCGTGGCGTTCGCCCGCAAGATAGACGCGGGCATGACGCACGTGAACGACATGACCGTGGCGGACGAGCGGCACACGCCGTTCGGCGGCGAGAAGAACTCCGGCCTGGGGCGCTTCAACGGGCGCTGGATCCTCGAGGAGATGACGCGCACCCACTGGACGAGCGTCCAGCACACGCCCCGCGCCTATCCGTTCTGATCAGACGCGGAAAGAGGCCTTTTGGTTGCGGCCCTTTGGCGCTTGGCGCGCCAGGGGGCCGCGCCACTGCCAGATCGCCAAATCCGCCAAACCTGCGGGTTCGCTGGACCATCAGGCTGGCCGAACCGCCCGCCAAACCGTCAACCCCGCAGGGTTGCCAAGCTGGCGGCACGCAAATGCGGCGCGTTACGAAAACTTCACCGCGCAGAGCGCCGCGAAGCCCACGACCACCACCGCAGCCAGCGCGTTCATCACGCGCAGCGGCACCTTGGCCAGAAGCTTCTGGCACAGCGGATACACCACCCAGGTGTAGAGCATGGCAACGGCGGCCAGGGCCACGTCGTTTACGAGCCACGCCTGGCCCAGCACGTTGAGCGGCAGTTCGGAGTTGTCCCACAGAGGGTATTCGCCAGCGGCGTCCGGACGGTTGAGCATGAGGCCCATGCCCAGCTCCATGACCAGGCACACCCCCACGGCAATCAGGAAGAACTGCACGCCCGCTCCCGCCAGCGTGCGGCGTGTGGCCACCAAGCGCTCACGCAGCGGCACAAGCGCCACGGCGCACACCACCGTGCCCACGCCGTACACGAGGAAGGGGTACATCGGGTCGTCCCACACGAGTGAATCGGCGTCCACAATGCCGAACAGGTTCATAAACGAGCAGTAGGCTATCTCCATCCAGTGCCCCAGCACGCTGAACACGCAGAAGTACACGGCGAGGTTGCGCCAGAACGCGAACGCGTCGGGCGCGTAACCGTGCAGTTCGTCTTCGCGCGTGATGAGGGGCATGGCGGCCGCCTACGCCCGCACCGCGTGAGGCGACTCGGATGCGGACGGCTCGCCCTCCGCATCGCCCTCCGCATCGCCCTCCGCATCGCCCTCCGCATCGCCGACGCCAATCTCGACGGTGGTGGCGGAACCGTCATCGGAGGACACGTCGATCCCCGGCACCACCACGTTGATGTAGTACAAAAACACAAGGATGGCAAAGCCCACCACCACGCCGGCGAACGCCGTGTTCACCACGTCTTTGGAGAGCCTGCCCAACCCCGCTTCCAAAGCTGGGTAGATAACCCAGGTCATAAGCGTAGCCACCATGCCAAACGCGATGGCGTTTTGCAGGCACACCTGCCCCATGAAGTTGCCGAACATGTTGCGATAATCCCACAGCGAGTAGTCCATGTTGAGCATAAGCCCCATGACGAACTCGATGAGCGTGCACACGAACGCGTTGATGACGAAGCTGATGATCAGCGGCACCACGCGGCTGCCGATGCGCTTCTCCAGGAAGTTCTTGATGGGATAGAACAGCAGCACGCACGCCACCGCGCCCACGCCGTACACGGGAAAGGGGTAGAGCCAGTCCGACCAGATCTGCGAGTTCGGATCGTAGATGCCCGGCAGGATGCCGAATCGGATGAGCGTGCAGTACGCGGCCTCCATCCAGTGCCCCACCACGCTGAACACGCAGAAGTACATGATGAGGTTGCGCCAAAACGCCCAGGTGCGCGGCTTGAAGTAGCTGATCTCGCGCTCAAGCTCCTCGCGCTTGGCCTCGGGCGAGAACGGCTCGGTGAGCACCGCCTTCACCCGGCGCGAGGTGAGGAAGTACACGAACAAAATGATGTCGAACCACGAATCGAGCAATTGGTCGGTTACGCTAAAGGCACCCTGCCCCAGGTTGTAGCCCGTGCCGATGACGATGTTGAACAAACTGAACGCCATGATGAGCGAGCGCGCCGCCCGCTTGCGCTGCCAGATGAGCCAAAAGCTCATGGCCTCGAACACAAGGTTGAGGTAGTCAAGCACGTCGGAGAAGGCAAGCGTGTAGTCCCCCTTTATGAGGAACACCGACAAAACCAACGTCAACAGGATGTTGACGGCGAATATCACCTGCAGAAAACGCATGAAGCCCAACTTTTTGGGATTGCTGAAATCTCGAGCCATACCTCTTGTTCGCCCTTTCCTCTGCCGTCGCCTTCCTATCGCCCGGCCTCGTCGGCGCGCCGGCGCGCGCCTACGGCGGCGATCATCGCGCACGTTGCCGCGACCAGCACGCAAAGCGCCGTCGCACCTGCCGCCGCAGCCGGATCGCCCGTGCGCGCAAGCGCCTTCGGATCGGCCGCCGGCGCGGCATTGTCCGCAGGCGTCGCGCCATCGTCGCCGTCCGTGTCGCCGGACGCATCGCGCGGCATCGTGAGCGCCTTCACGCACACGTTCGTCACGTACGAGCGCGAAGAACCGCCCTCGGACGCCGCCGAGCGCGCGCCGGACGCGCCGGATCCCGCCGCCGCGCCGCCGGACGCCTCGCCCTGTGCGAGGTCGCGTCCATACCCTGCAGGATCCTCCCAGTTCACGCCGTCGGCCGACACCCAGCTCGCTTCGCGGTTGCCGTCTTCGTCGCGCCCCATGAACGAGGGCTCAAGTCCCGCCGCCGCGCTTTCGGGATCGGGCGTGAACGCCTCCACGGCAATCGGGTAGGCGTAGCGCTCGTTTTCCAGCCGCACCACCACCGAGAACGTCTCGCCCGCCAAAAGCGCCACCGGCTCGTCAAGCTCCACGGTAACGTAGCCGGGAAGCTCCCGCACGCCCGAGCGGCTGGAGACAAGCTCGCCGCCGCGCGGATCGGCGTCGGTCGCTCCGCGGTACACCTCCACGGTGTACGCGGTGCCGACGCCCGTCGTGCAGAATTGCACGCGGTCGAGCGTCTCGTCGCGCGCGCTTCCAAACACGTTGGCCGCCCAGCCCGCAACGCCGCCGCCCACCGACAAGGATTCCGACCAGCCCGCCGCATCGTACTGGTACAGCCGCTCGCCCTCGCGCGCCACCTCGCCCATCAGCGCCGCCTGGGCGATCAGCGTGGCGTCCTCGTAGGACACCCAAAAATAGCCGCCGTCGCCTTGCCCGACGCCCCAGGAGTTCTTCACCAGCCACGCGCCGTCGCGCTCAGGACGCATCCCTTCGTTGAAGTTGTCGCGCGCATAGGCGTCGTCCCAGCCCACGATGGCCACATAATGATCGGCAACCGCTCCGGGCACGCCCGCAGCCGTATGGTAGCTCGACGTTTCCGCACAGAAGTTGCCGAGCGCCTGGTTGGCGCAGAACTCGGCCACCACCGGCGCCTCTTCGACGACAGTGCGCTTCACGGCAGCGCGCAGGTCGTCGCCTTCGAGCGCCTCCCAATAGCCGCCGGCGCCGGCGCTCAGGTACGCGGCATCCGTGAGACGCGCATCGCTCGCAGAGCGCAACGACTCGTCCATCTGCGGATTCGCCCAGTCGGTCACGCCCTCCTGCGCAACGACCGCGCCCTTGCCGGCAGCCAGGCTAGCGGCAATCGAAAACGGCGTGACGCCGCCGTCGTAGGGGTTGTCGGGCATAAACGCATTCAGGCCGGCCGCTTCGCGCTCCTCATCGCCCATCGTGGCGAAGTACACGGCATGGAAGGGCGAGAGTCCCGCTTCCACCAACTCATCCGACGCCGCGCTGTCGTAGACGAGCGAGGTTTCCAAAGACGCCATCGAGGCGAACGGCCCGCACAGGTCGGTGGTGCCCTGATCGCGCACCGGCGTGACAAGCCCCTCCTCGCGCGGGTCGAACGACGAGCGCAAGGCCGGGTCGTCCGGTTCCTCGGGGTCGGGGCCGGGTTCGGGTTCGGGCTTCGGCTCTGCCGCATCCGTCGTGAACGCCTTGATCATGACGTTGCCCACGCCCTCTTCCGCGTACACCTGAGGATAGTCGCCGAACCGCGAAGGCGAAATGCGATCCTGCACCTCGGCAGCGGAAAGCTCCGTCACGTCATCCCACGTGGCGCCCCCATCAACGCTGTAGAAGCTCTCACCCGCGTTCGCCACGGCCCGCTGCGCCTTCACGTAGCCGCCCTGAGCCTCGTCGGGGTCGTTGGCATCGTAGGCTGCCACCTCAAGCGGCAGGTACGCGCCCTCGTAACCCTCGATGCGCTCCACTACGGAGAACCGCTGCCCCGCGCTCAGGGCCACCGGCTTATCGAGCGCGATGGTGTGGTAGCCGCCGTACTCCACCTCTGTCGTCTGGATTGTCGCCAGCGTGCCGTCGGTGGGGCCGGTCGCGTCGCCGTCGAGCAAGTACACCTCCACCTGCACGGTGGAGCCGGGGTTCGCCGTGGTCGCGGACACGGCCTTTAGCACCTCGTCGCCCTCGGCCTCAAACACGTTGGCCGCCGCAACGGCCTTTCCGAACGCGCCCGGCTCGATCTTGCCCACGCTCGCAGCGCTCAGGTAATCGTACTGGTAGTTCGAGTCGTAGCTGAACGAGCCGTCCGCATCGGGCAGATCGACCAAGAAGGACGTGGGCTCGCATATGCTCATGTCGTAGTACGACAGGTAGAAGCAGCCGTCCAAGCCCCAGTCGGCACTCCAGCTGTTCTTGACGATCCATGCGCCGTCATCAGGCGGCTGCTTCGTGAAATTATCCCGAGAAAACGTATCGTCCCAGCCCACGATGGTGACAGCGTGGTTGGCCGTCGTGCGCTCGTCCACGTCGGGCGTGGCCTGATCGTCCTCGGTGATGTAGGCGTTCACGTACTGGGCGCTTGCCAGATAATTGAAGTACTCGCTCTCCCCGTAGCCGGGATCGTCCGGGTCGGTGATCGGGCGCGACTGGTCGGCATGGTAGCTCACAGACACCGCGCCGTTGTCCACAAGCGCGCGCTTGATAGCCGCCGTGGCGTCAGGATCGTAGGTGTAGTTGTCCGTGAAAGGGTTCTCCGGATCGGAGAACACGGCGGGGCTGGGAAGCGAGATCACGTCCTGCACGTGCACGGACGCAACGGTGCGGTCGCTTTCGAAAAGCGACCAGTCGCCGGAGGTGTCGTACTCGTCCCAAACCCCGTTCACGTCGGCGTACGGGATGTCGGCCTCGTCAGCCGCGCCGAACCACGCCGACAGCACGGCGGTGGAAATGCCGTAGTCGCCGCCGGCGTTGAAGGTGAGCTGGGTGTCGGTTGAGGTCGCGCCCGCCGTGCGCTTGGCGAACGCACCCTCCCCCGCCTGATCCGCGTCCGTTTCGGCCCCCACCGCCGTGCGGCCGAACCACGCCAGCTGGCGCTCGGAGAAATCGGGGGTCGCGCCGTCGGCGAGGCCGCCCTGCACAAGCACGTTGCTCTCAAGCGAGGCCATGGTGCCAAACGCCCAGCACGAACCCCACGGGTTCTGGTATTTCACCGGCGTGGAATCGCCCGTCTCGCGCAGGTCGAAACTCGCGGGCAGGTCGCCCTCGTCCTCGGAGGCTGCGCGGACGCCCGCCGCAGCATCCGGGTAGTTGTAGCGCGACAGGGCGGCGATACTCGGCACGGAGAACGCGCCAGGCTGCACATCGGCAACCGTCCAGTCGCTCTCGTCCGCATCCGTCGAGCCGCCCTCCACAAGCGAACCATCGGCGAAGGCCGCCGCCTCATTCGGCGCACCTGCCGCCTGCTCGGGCAGCGCGAACGCCGCCGCAGGCACAAGCCCGCACGCTAAAGCCACGCTGAGCGCCAGCGCGAACAGCCGCTTCGCCATGGATGCCCCTTCCTGCCGCATGACGCAACGCCTCCTTAGCGGTACAGAACCGTCACCAACTGGCTCATGACGGTGTCGCCCGACCCGCAGGGGTTCACCTTCACGTCCACGATCTCGCGCCCGTTTTGCTGCAGGAAACCGATGACGCCCTCCATGGTGAGCGACAGGTTCTTGTACGAGGTCAGCCCCGACGACCCTTGGAAGCAGCCCACATGCAAAGCGCCGTCTTTCTCGGATGCCGACTCAACGGTGATGCCCATCTCGTCGAGCGCCTTCGCCACGCGTTCCTGCAGCTTCTCCTCGTCGGACTTTCCCGAGCCGAACAAACCCATGGCGGGCCTCCTTCCGCAACTCCCTCCACCGCAATGCGGAAGGATCCGTCGAACTGAAACAGGCGGCCGGAAGGCATCCCTCCGGCCGCCACCTGCACCTACCTTTGCGCCCGCGCGCTACTCCTTGCCGATGCGCCGACGCATCGCCAGCGACGCACCGGCGACAAGCGCCGACAGGCCGCCAACGCACGCGACCGCGATGCCGAGCAACGCGTCATCACCGGTCCGCACCAAGGCGCCGTTGCCCTTCGCGTCGGATCCAACGTCGGGCTTCTCCTCGGAGCCGCCGCCCGAGCCGCCCGTCTCCTTCAAGCCGTCGGCCTTCGCGGCGTCGAACGCCTTTTGTGCGGCGGCAAGATCCGCAGCAGCGCGCTCAATGTCGCTCGCAAGCGGACGCTCTGCACCCAAGACTGCCTCCGCAGAGGCGATGGCCGCTTTGAACGCGTCATGGGTGGCCTGCGTCACCCACGGCGTACCCTTCGCCACATCGGAGCCGTCCGCGCTCACGACGGTCTGCACCAAATCGTTGCGCGCGTCCTTGATGGCGTCCTCAAGCTGCTTCACCGCCTCGGCGCTCGCGTACTCGTCGGCCAACGTGCCGGGTTGCTTGGCCTCGTCGAACGCCCTCGTCGCCATGCTCAGAGCCAGGCTGATGCGATCCACATCGCCCTGCGTGGGATTCCCACCTGCTAGCAGATCCTCGGCCTCCATGATAGCAGCCACCAACTCGGCACGCACGTCGCTCGGCACCCAGTACTGCGAGGCGGGAACGTCGGAGCCGTCTCCCGCGACGCTCTCCACCGCACTTTCAAGCATAGCTTTCGCGGAAGACAAGTACACCCCAAGCTGAGCCACGCTCTCCTCGGTGGCGGGCTTGTCGGCGCCCTCTTCAATCGGGTAGCCGTACGCTTTGATGGGCAGGTTGTCAATCTGATTGCCCCGCGCCTCGCTCGCCACGGAATCCGCGTGGAAGTCCCGCCATGCGGGGTTCTCCCCGTTCTCGTCGGACGCGTAGACGAAACTCTCGCCCTCGTTCACCACGCCCTCGTAGTAGTAGGAGGGAACCCTCTGCTGGATCATCTCTTCGGCCGCCTTGGCCGCGGCATCGGCGATCTGCTGCTGGCCTTTCTCGGTTTCCACGTACTCGTTCGCCTTGGCGGTCGCCTCTTCTTCGCTCGCGCCTTCCTCGATCAGCCTGTTGTACGTCGCCTGCCACAGGGCATCTTTGGCCACCCCAAGATACGTCTGGTAGTACGTCTCGTAATACTGCTCGTGGTACTGCTGTTCGAACGCGTCGAGGGACGCCCGATCCCAACCGACATCGTAGCTGACATAGTAGTCGTTGTCATCGAGGCACTGCTGCGTCACCACCACCGAGAAGCGCTCGCCTGCATTCAAGGTGAACGCCTGCTCGGCGGCCAGCTCCACCGCATGAAAGCCGCCCCACTCGAACGTCTGCTGAACCGTGGCCAGCTTCACGCCCTCGGTGGGCAGGGTCGCGCCCTCCTCAAGCAGGTACACGTCGAAAGTCACCTGCGTGTTGGGGCGCGTCGTTTCGCAGGTGAGCTTACGCACCGTCTCCGCATCGTCGGCAGAGAAGATGTTCGCCATCTTCATCGGAAGAGCGGAGGAATTGCTCACAACGTCCTGCGCAGGCATGTAGTCGTACTGATGCACGAAGTAGCGGTCACCCTCGCTTTGCGTGGACTCCACGGCGAAGTCGAACGACTCGGGCTTGGTGATGGTCTTGTCCCAGTACGAGAGGTAGAAGTAGCCGTCCCCATTGCCGTCGCCGTCCTCGTCGGTGCCCCAGCCGCCGGGATAGCCGTTGGGGAACTTGTCTCCCGCGCCCCAGCTGTTCTTGACGATCCACGCACCGTTGGCGGGCGGCTGCTTGTTGGGGTCGACCTCGCCTGTCTCCGGGTCGGGGTTGCCGAAGTTCTCCTTGGCGTAATTGTCATCCCAGCCGACGATGGTCACGGCATGGCTGATTCCCACAGCATCGTAGGTGTAGTGCGCCCACGAGCCGTCCTCATTGTTGCCGGGGTTCATGTAACCCATCTCGGTGATCTGGTTGGGCTTCGACTGATCCGCGTAGAACGCGATGGCCACACCGCGGCCCTCGTGGAGCTGTTCCTTGATGGCGTCGTTGGCGCGCTTGGCACCCTCGTAATCCTCTGCGGCGTTGTACTCGCCCGGAGAGGGGAGCTGCACGGACTGCTCGAACTCCACCATCTGCCAGAAGCGAAGCCCCTCGTCCACCGCCCACGTGCCATCTTTGCTGTACTGGTAGTTGTACTCCTTGCCCGTGACGGGGTCCGTCACGCTGTCGATCAGCCCTTCATCGTTTTTGTACGGCGCAGCCGACTCCGGAACGGGGCCGATGCCCGACGAGAACAAAGAGGTTCCGTACACCATCCACCCGCCGCTGTCCAAACGGCCGTTGTCTCCTTCTTTGAGGCTCACTACGCCCTCGCCGCCCTGACCGGAATCGTCATCGGCAGGAAGCGGTGTGTAGGTGAACCAAGCCAGATGGCGCTCGGAGATGTCCTTGAACTCCTCTTTCAGGGGGATGCCCTTTTGCGCGGCCTCGGAGATGATGCTCGCCTCCGAGGCAGAGGCGATGCCGAACGACCAGCAAGAGCCCCACGGGTTCTGGAACTTCACCGGCGTGACCACGTTACCGAACTTGCTGTTGTTCCGCAGGTCGAACTGGGTAGGCAGCACGTCCTCCGAAAGCGCGTTTGCCGCCGATGCGCCCGATGCCCAAGCGAACACGTCGTCGCCTTCCATCGTGCTGGCAACCTGTGGTGTCGCGCTTGCCGGTTCCTCGGCAAGCGCTGCAGACGGCACGCCCGCCATCGCCGCCGCAAGCGCCACCGACACAACCGCGCATCCGGTACACCGCCCCAGGCTTCGCGAGCGCCGCTCATTCCGCATAATGCACCTCCGCTTTATCGCTTGCACAACGCATATCCCTCTCCTACCGCCTGCCCGCACGGCGGCGGCACACCGCAGCCACCACCATGCCGATAAGCGCCAACGCACCCGCGCCCGCCAGAATAGGCACCGCAGAGAACAGCGGGTCGCCCGTGGACGCCAACGCGCGCAACGCCTTGCCCGAACTGTCGGCGTTCGCCTGCTCGACATCAGGCGTGGGCGTAGGCTCGGGGTTAGGGTCGGGCAGCGGCGTGGGCTTGGGGTCGGGATCGGGATCCGGCTCCGGATCGGGCGCCACGTAGTCGCCCGGCTGCTCGGCCGTCTCCACCGCCGTGGCGCTGAACGCGTGGTACGGCTCGTTCTGCACGCTTGCCAGCACGTACAGCTGGCCGCGGTAGGCCGTGGCCGCCGGAGCGAGCAGCGTCTGCCACGAGGCGCGCTTGCCGTACGCCGTCGGCGCGGAAAGGCCGTCTCCCGTCAGCAGGTAGGTGTCGGTCGCGCCGTTGTCGCTTTCGGGGCCCACGAGCGCGAAGCCGTCCGCAAGCGCGCCCGACGTCCAAGCCATCTGCCCCGTCTCGGTCACAAGCGCCGTCGTGTCCACCGACGTGCCCGCAAGCCACCCGGCAGGAATTTCCTCTTCTGCAACCGGATCCCAGCCGCCGCTTTGCGGCGTCACCAACTCGACGCCCAAAACGCCGCCCGCCTGGTAGCTCACCGATATGCCGCCCGAAACCACGAACGAGCCGTTGCCGTACGACACCTGGGGTCGAACGCGTCCCATGGAAAGCTCGCCGCATTTCTCAAGCTCCTGCGCCTCGAAATCCACGCGGTACACGATGGCGTTATCGACCGTCCCGCTGTCCGTAAGGCCCAAGCCCCCGAACACATATGCAAACTCGCCGTCGCTCGCCAGCGTTCCGTACGCCGGCGCGTCGCTCCCAAACGAGAACGTGTAGCCGGCAGGCTCCCACGTTTCATCTGCCGCATACCGAACGAACGTGGTGGAACCCGGAGCATCGCTTAGCTGCAGCACCAGCGCGCCGTCCACCGTCGCGCCCGATACATCAACGATGTCCCCTTCCAAACCCGCTTCCTTAGCCAAGTCGGTCGGCAGCGGCACCCGCTCCCATTTCTGTGCATCGGGGCGGTAACGCAGCATATAGTCGTACGCATGAAGCTCCACGTTGAAATTGGTCGTGCGTGGCAGGCAGTAAATGCTGCCGTTGAAGCCCACGAGCTGCCACGACCCCCAGCCGGCAAGCTCCTCGGGGACGGGCAGGTTCGTCTGGTCGTAATAGGTCGCGTCCGCACGCGCGCCCAGGTCGGCCCGGTGGCTGGCCAGCTTGCCGTTCGCCTCCACGCGCACGACCGTCTGGCCGCCCGCGAAGCCCTCGGGCTTCCGCACCGTCAGGCGCACCTTTTCGTCATCCATATCGTCGCGGCTCATCACGGCGGCCTCCACGTCGCCTAGGCGCACCGTCGTAGCGCCCTCGGGCATGAAGTAGCCCTCCACCTCCACGGCGCCATCCGCATCGCGCACCGCCGTGATGGCCGGACCACGGTTGCCCGCGCCGTCAACCGTGGCGTATCCGCTCGTGGAGCACAGGCCCGCATAGCGCTCGTCGCGCACGGCCGCGCCCTTCACCAGCGCCGCCAGCTTCTCGGCCGATTTCGCCTCGTCGCCCGCAACGTCGGCCAACCCCTTCCCGGCCAGCACCGCCGCCGCGCCGGCCACCGCGGGAGACGCCATCGACGTGCCCTGCTGATATCCGTAAGGCACCAGATCGCTGCCCAAGCCGATGCTGTCAACCGTCAGCGTTGCGGAAACAGGGCTGCCCGTCTGGTGAATGCCGCCCTGCATGGACATCTCGGCCACCAGGTAGGCGATCTGTATTTGGAAGTTCTTCCAGTCGACATCTTCGGGAAATTCCACTGTGAAGCCAGACCACGAATCGCCGCCGATGCCGAACGAGGAGCCGGCCACAGGAGTGAGCATCTTGCCGCGCGGATCGCTCGTCACAGGGTTGTCGGTCTGCTTCACCAAAACGGCAACTTGACCGAGCACAGTTGAATCCGTGGCATCGGAGGTCGCCGTGGTGCGAATGCTCAGATAACGGGGCTTTTTATCCACGCCGGAAAGATCGATGGGATCGCTCGCCACCACGTTGAACGGGCTGTCGCCGGAAACAGGATCGTAGCTCAGCTCAAGCGCAGCGTTTCCGTCGAAGCGCTTGCCGCCCTCGCGCACCAAGAGGGAGGAGGCGCCTTCTTTCGCGGAGAACGAAAGGTAGGTGCCGTGCGCGACATCAGCATTGCCGCCCTCGGAACTTGCCGCGCCCGTCTGCCCCTCCCCGAAAGCGCTCGCATGGCTCTCGTCATCGAAGCTCTCGTACAGCACGGCATCGTCATCCTCTTCGCCAAGGTAGTTCGGCCCGCCGGCTCCGCCCTCCGCGTTCGCCTTGCCGGTGGCCCACGTGGACAGGATGCCCGAGCCGGGAGCCATCACGTCGGTGGTGGTTTCGCCGTACTGCGTGAACGTGGTGCCCTCCCCTGTGGGATCCACCGCGTTCACCACGATGGCGTAAGGGTTGTCGGCCAGCGTGGTGGCCGTGCTGGCCGCCGCGTCGTTGTCGAACGCGGAGTTGCCGGACGCGAACACGCTCACCACGCCCTGCCGCCCGATCTCGGTCACCGCAAGGTCGATGGAGCGCCACATGCCCTGGCCAAAGCCCCACGAGTTGTTGGACACCTGCACGTTCACGCCCGCGTCGCACGCGCGGCTCACGTAGTCGAAGCATTCCAGCATGCCGGCAAGCGTGTCGTTGTGGCGCACCGCCATGATGCGCGCGTTGGGCGCAAGGCCGGAGACGCCCTCATCGCCCCACGCCGCGCCGATGGTGCCCGCCACGTGCGTGCCGTGATAGCTGGTAATGCCAGTGGTGGAGGTGATGCCCGCCGTTTGGTCGGCAGCCGCTGCGAAACCGTATTGATCCTCCTTGCCGGTGGACACGATGCCGGAGGTCAGGCCGTCTTTCCACATGACCGGCGCAAGGTCGGGGTTCGAGGCGTCCACGCCCGAGTCGATGACGGCCACGATGACCTCTGAAAGCGAGGCAGCTTCGGCTTTGTCAAGCCATGCGCCCCAACCCATGTCAACCGCGCCGGACGCCTGGCCAGCCGCGATGCCGCCCATGCGGCCGTCGTTGTTGAAACCCCAGAGGAAAGCGTCAAGGTCAGATGCCGGGCCTTCATCGTCTTCGCCCCACACGACCTCGGCAGGTTCGCCGGCGCGCGGCTCGGCCGCATCGGGGTCGGAGGCGTTGCCGCCGTTCGCGCTTGCGCCCTCCGCGTCGTTCGAGCCGGCGGCACCCTTGAGCGCGTCGCCCGCACCCGCGTCACCGCCCTGCGACGCGTCGCCATCGGCGCTTTCGGGCGCGCCGTTCGTGGCCGATTCGGTCGCACCGGTCGTATCAGCCGCATCCGACCCGCCAACCGCATCCGACCCGCCAACCGCATCCGACCCGCCAGCCGCATCAGCCTCGGTCACCCACTCCTTGATGAGCGCTTCGTCCGCAAGCGCGGCCTGCGGCGCCTCCTTATCGGCATCGCCCGTCTCCACCACGGCGTTCGGCTCGGCGAACACCACGCGCGGGTCGGCTTCAAGCTCGGCGATGAGCTGCTCGGTCGTCTTGGCCTCGTCGCGCACAAGCACAAGGCGGCCAGCCGCAGCCTCGGCCTCCCCGTTCGCCGAAAGCGAGCGCGCGAAGGCCGCGGCCTCGGGCGCATCGGCATCGTCGCCAAGCGCCTCGGCGGCCGCATCCGCCTCGATGTCCATCAAATTTTGAGCGCTTTCAAGCGCTCCTCCGTTAAACGAGAACAGCCGCACGCCGCCATCCACCACGTACGCGATGGCCTCGTGCTCCACATAGGTTCCCGGCTCAAGCGCCAGTTGCGTCGCTGCAGCACTGGTCGCACCGCCTGAACCGGTGCCCGCAGCCGGCTCGTCGGCCCATGCCGCGCCCGCCGGCACCGGCACGAGCGAGCACGCCAAAAGCGCCCCGAGCGCTCTGTTTCCCAATCGCTTCATTATCTCCTCCGACATCGCGCGCATGCAAAAACCAGACTCATGATAAAGGGGGTTGTGCAACAAAACGGCAACACGCAAACGAGAATTCCCGCGAACGGCCCGCTCGCCCTCACACGACGAACGGCGGCAACCGTGCCGAGCCTGCTGCGACCATCAAAACAACCAAGTCGGGCCAAATAAGGAAACGGAATTGGGCCAAATTAGGAAGTGAAATCGAGCCAAATTAGGAAATTCATGGTATAGTACACCGCAGCAAAGGAGTTGCCATGGCATACGAATACCTCCCCCGCATCATCGACAGCGCGTTGAAGGACAAGCTCTCCTATACCGGAGCAGTCCTTATCCGGGGCCCGAAATGGACGGGAAAAACCAGCACATGCGAACAGCTGGCCAAAAGCGCCCTGTATCTGCGCGACCCGGACGAATATGAGCAGAATATGGAGCTCGCCCAAACAAAGCCCTCGATCCTTTTGCGCGGCGCCCAACCCCGACTCATCGACGAGTGGCAGGTCGCCCCCGTGCTTTGGGACGCGGTCGTGAGCGCCATCGACAAAAGCAAAGGCGAAAGCGGCCAGTTCCTCCTCACGGGATCGGCGACGCCGGTGGATCCCGAACGTATCAAGCACACCGGCACGGGAAGGATAGCCCGTTTGACCATGCGCTCGATGTCGCTCTACGAATCAAGGGAGTCCACCGGAGAGGTGTCCCTGGACGCCCTTTTCAGGGACGAGGATATAGGCGGCGTCTCCCCGATGGATGTCGAGGACATCGCCCGCTACATCTGCCGAGGAGGCTGGCCCGAAGCGGTGGTGAAGAAAGGGTCCGACCCAACGAGCTGGGCGCGCGATTACCTCGAGGCCATCATCGAGAGCGACATATCGGAGGCGAGCGGAATCGAAAGAAATGCCGCGAAGGCCCGAGCGCTGCTGCGCTCGCTCGCGCGCTGCTCGGCCCAAGAGGCGTCTTTGGCGACGATAGCCCGGGACATGTCCGGCGACGGGATCTCCATGACCGAGAAAACAGTAGCCTCCTACATAAACTCCCTGAAAAAGCTGTTCGTCATCGAGGACGCTCCGGCCTGGGCGCCCACGCTGCGCTCGAAAACACCCCTCCGCACGTCTTCCACATGGCACTTCACCGACCCATCGCTTGCCGCAGCCGCCCTTCGCGCCAACGACGACAGCCTTCTTGGCGACCTTTCCACCATGGGATTTTTGTTCGAGTCTTTGTGCGTGCGGGATCTCCGCATCTACTTGGACAGCGTCGGCGGCGAAGTGGCCCACTACCGGGACAAAACCGGGCTCGAGGTCGATGCGATCGCTAAAAGAGACGACGGGGCTTGGGGCGCAATCGAAGTCAAACTGGGTGGAGAGGCTAGGATCGAAGAGGCTGCGGCTCATCTGAAGAAGATGGCCGCGAAGATCGACACGACGAAAACCCCCGCCCCTTCTTTCAAAGCCGTGCTGACCGGAGGGAAATACGCCTACAGACGAGACGACGGGGTGTACGTCGTTCCGCTCGCCTGCCTCAGACCGTAGCAATTAACCCCCGCTTTGCGTAAGGTGCAAAACACCGAACAGGAAGGGTATATTTTCCTGAACGGAGAGGGTGCAAAATACCGAACGAAGCGCTGTGAGCCGTCATGTGCGACGAAGGCCGCATTGCCACCGAGGTCGTCTCGGAGACGGCTTTCGGAGTGACCAGTGCGAGCCGATTTTCGCCCTTTCGGAAAACGTCGTGTGGGCCACGATCACGCCCCTCGCGCCAATCGCGGCCCGTCTATGACAGACTAAGTGCCCGGTTTTTTGCACTTCGGATTGCCTTCTCCTTCGCCGGATTCAATTTGCCTCTAAAATCGGATTCATTTATACTCTGAAACCGGATTTAATTTGCCTCTAAAATCGGATCGCTTTACGAAAGGCCCGTTCATGAAGCAGGGAGCGCTCAAGCCGGAAGGATATCTGCCGAGGGTGTGCGACAGCGTGCTGTCCGAACTGCTGGACACGTTCTCAGCCGTCGAGGTGGCGGGCACCATGTGGTGCGGAAAGACGTGGACGTCCCTCTCGTTCGGGGAGAGCGTGACCCGAGTGGGGCGCACCAACGTCAGACAGGCGGTCGAGGCCGACCCTGCGGTCGCGCTTATTGGCGCCAGACCCCATGTCGTTGACGAATGGCAGGACGCGCCTCCCGTCTGGGATGCCGTGCGCGATGCCGTCGACAGCTCAGAGGGCGAGGCCGGAAGCTTCATCCTCACGGGGTCTTCGTCGCCCAGCAAGCACCTCGTGAGCCACAGCGGCGCGGGGCGGATAGCGAAGCTCCGCATGCGCACGATGTCGCTTGCCGAAACAGGGGAATCTTCCGCGTCGGTTTCCCTTGCGGGACTGTTCGACGGGCGGTTCGAGCCAGCGCTTGTGCAACAGCGCCTCGCCCCGCTTGCGGAAACCATATGCCGAGGCGGCTGGCCTGCCTTGCGCAATGCGGATTTCAGCAAAGCTTCGCGCTACCTCGACTCGTATTTCGACGCCATCTTTGAGACCAGCATTCCGCGACGAGGCCTTGACGGAAACGAATCGCGCAGAGTCGCCCGGTCGCTCGCACGCAACCTGGGGACGGCCGCGAAGCTGGCGACCATCGGCGCGGACGCTTTTTCCGACGAGCTGTCGAAGGCCACTGTCGAGAAAAAAGCCACAGAGCATATCGCCGCGCTCGAGGCGCTCTACGTGATCGAGAGCGTTGCGGGGTGGGACGCGCCCATCCGGTCGAAAAGCCGGCTGCGCACCAAGCCGAAGCGCTACTTCGCCGATCCGTCGCTGGCGGCGAACCTGCTGCACGTTGATCCGCAGAGGCTGGTGTCGGACGGGCAGCTTTTCGGCATGCTGTTCGAGGCGCTTTGCATGCACGATCTGGCAGTGTACGCTTCGGCCCTGCCGCACGCTCCCGCAGACCCGCTGCGCTATTACCGCGATTCCGACGGACTGGAAGTGGATGCCATTATCGAGCTGCGCGACGGAAGGTGGGCTGGCTTCGAGGTAAAGCTGGGCGACAGCAAAGTTGAGGAAGGAGCGGCGGCGCTCAATCGCCTGCGGGCGAAAGTGGCCGCGAATCCCGCCGCTCGCAACCCTCGGCCCGAGTTCATGGCGGTGATCGTGGGTGCGGGCGAATTCGCTCGCTACGATGCGTCATCCGACGTATACGTCGTTCCGCTCACCGCGTTGGGAGCCTAAGCGACGAGGTCTTCGCAAGGTGCAAAATACGGAATGAAAAGGGTGCATTTTACCGAACGGAGAAGGCGCAAGATACCGAACGAAACGACTCCAAGCCATCGTGCGCGACAGGAGGCCACATACCCGCCGAAGTCGCCTTGGGGAGGGGCGGCTTTTGGAGTAGCCAGTGCGAATCGATTTTCTCCCTTTCGCCCTTTCCGGAGAATGTCATGCGAATCGCAATCACGTCCCTCGCGCCAATCGCACCCCGTCCATGACAGACCAAGTGCCTAGTTTTTTGCACTTCGGATGGCAATCAACCCTTGCTGCGCCCCTCATTCGGAAAATGTCGGGTCGAACATTCGGAAAATGTCGTATCATCTATTCGGAAAATGTCGGGTCGAACATTCGGAAAATGTCGATTGCATCTCCGTCATCGATGAATGAAGGTGAGAAGCCCCATGTCAAACCTTGCGCATCTCAGCGAATCCTACCTTCCTCGCGTGGTCGATGAACAGGTGGAACGATACCTTTCCCTCTTCGGCGCGGTCGAGATATCCGGCACCAAATGGTGCGGGAAAACATGGACGGCGCTCATGCACGGCAAAAGCGCCAGCTTCGTAGACGACGATTACTCCGTGGCCCTCGCCGACCCTGGCCTTATGACGCTGGGGGAACAGCCGCACGTCATAGACGAATGGCAGCTGGTTCCCCGCATATGGGATGTCGTGCGCCGCAAGATCGATGCGCAGCGCTCTCTTCACGGAGGATGGATATTGACGGGATCCTCGACGCCGCCCTCCCTCAAGGACGGCGAGGGGCCTCGGCACAGCGGCGCTGGCCGCATAGGGAGAATACGCATGCACCCCCTTTCCCTTGCGGAATCGGGAGATTCCGTCGGCACCGTTTCCCTCAAGGGGCTTTTCGAAGGGGTCTTCGCACCCGGCATGATGGCACCCGACAGCAAAGATGCCCTTCCTCTGGTGGACGTCGTCTGCAAAGGAGGGTGGCCGGAGGCCATCGATATGGATGTCGCGAGCGCGCAAACCGTAGCGCGCGAATACCTGCGGCTTCTCTACACGGAAAGCATCCCCCGGCACAGGAAGAGTCCCGACACCGCCAGCAGGCTGGTGACTTCGGTGGCGCGAACCCTCGGACAGGCCACCACGCACAAAACGCTCATCGCGGACATGTTCGGAGGGGAGGAGCCCTTTGGAGGAGCCTCCCTGTCACGCGAAGCGCTGGCTTCGTACCTCGCCCTTTTGAAGTCCCTGTACCTGCTGGTGGAGATACCCGGATGGGTTCCCGAGTCGAGATCGCCCAAACGCCTTTCCACCAAGCCAAAGCGCTACCTTGCCGATCCGTCCCTCGCCGCAGCCCAGCTGGGCATGGGACCTAAAGCGCTCGTGCACGACTGGCAGGCTTTCGGCACGATGTTCGAGAACCTGTGCATCCGCGATCTTCTTGTATACGCCCAAGCCCTCCCCGACATCGGATTCGAGCCGATCAGGTACTACCGCGACGATTCCGGACTGGAAGCAGACGCGATCATCGAATTGGCAGATGGAAGATGGGCGGCTTTCGAAGTCAAGGTCAGCGAGGAGGGCGTGCCCGCTGCGGCCTCGAACCTCAAGCGGCTCCGCGAGAAGCTTTGCGGCAACCCGAAGGCGCGCGTGAGGGAACCCGAGTTCATGGCCGTCATCACCGGCCTTTCCCACTATGCCCGCGAAGTAGACGAGGGCATTTACTCCATTCCCCTTCGCGCCCTTGCGCCCTGAGGGCATGCCGACTTCGGCAGATAACTTGTCGTTTTCTGCACCGGGGTCGAACGAAGGTCGAACGAAGGTCGAACGAAACGGATCCGTTTACCTCTATTCAAGGCAGAGCGGATACTATACTTTGGGTTTCGTGTAAAATGTGGATATTTCAAACTTTGGGTTTCGTGAAAACAGGAGGTCGAACATGTTTCAACGCAAGGCGCTCAAACGCCTTAAGGCATGGAAACAACAGGCCGATGGGCGCGAGGCTTTGTTGATCGAAGGTGCTCGCCGGGTAGGAAAGTCAACCTTAGCCGAAACTTTTGCAAAAGAAGAGTACCGATCGTATATCCTCATCGACTTCGCTCGACTTCCGAAAGATGTTAAAGCTATTTTCGAAGAGCAGCAAAACGATTTCGACACCCTTTTCATGCTGCTTTCAGCTTACTATCAGGTACAGCTTCATGAAAGAGATTCGCTTATCATTTTTGACGAAGTGCAGCAGTTCCCGCACGCCCGCGGGCTTATTAAATATTTGGTTGCCGACGGGCGCTATGATTACATGGAAACCGGTTCTCTCGTTTCCATCAAAAAGAACGTTCGAGACATCGTAATCCCTTCCGAAGAGCGCAAATTCGAATTGAACCCTTTCGATTTCGAAGAGTTTTGCTGGGCTATGAACGAAAAGGCGCTTTCCGATGCCATCCGCCTTTCCTACGAGCAGCAAAAACCCTTACCGGATGCCCTGCATAAGCGCGCCATACGCCTGTGGCGCGAATACATGCTGGTGGGCGGCATGCCCCAAGCTGTTTCCGAGTATGTGGAAAGCCGCAATTTTGCAAAAGTCGACTACATTAAAAGGGGGATCCTCGATCTTTATCGCGAAGATATAGGAAAGTTTTCCGGAACTGAAGAAGCACGCGTGCGCGCGATTTTCGATACCATCCCCTCGCAGCTTTCCAAGCATGAAAAAAAGTTTACCCTTGCATCATTGCACAAGGATGCGCGCAGCCGCACCTACGAAAACGCCTTTTCATGGCTGTCCGATGCCCGAATAGTAAACATATGCCGCAATTCAACCGACCCCCATGTAGGCTTGCGGTTGAACGAAGACAATTCTTCATTCAAGTGTTACATGGCAGATACAGGGCTTCTGGTTTCGCAAACTTTTATGGACAGAACAGAAACGCCTGATAGCGTGTATCGCGATATTCTTTTCGACAAGCTGAATTTGAACGAGGGCATGCTGGTTGAAAACGCGGTTGCTCAGCAGCTTAGAGCAAATGGCCGAACGCTCTTCTTTTTTTCGCAATACGATAAGCGGGATACGCAAAACAGCATGGAAATTGATTTTCTTATCACAAAAGAGTATCCCGATGCCGCAATGAAGCCGCGCATCAGCCCCATCGAAGTGAAATCATCCAATCGCTACGGAACGGCTTCGCTGAAAAAGTACCGTCAAAAATTCGGAAAACGCGTGGGCACGGAATACGTATTGCACCCTCGGCAGATGGCATTTTCAGAAAACCGCGTGTCGCTTCCGCTGTATATGGCTTGGTGCTTGTAAAACCCTGAAGGACGAGGGTATTTGCTCCATTCCCCTTCGCGCCCTTGCGCCCTGAGGACGCACCGGGCAAGGAGCCGAGCGCTTGCGTCCGGTCGCCCGCAACGCCCGCGAGCTGCGCCGCCCGCATCCCGCACCCCACCCGAGGGCCGCATCCCGCCACCCAAACGCCGCCCGCATCCCTCTCTCGGGCAGCAGACCTCAGTCCGTCCGCGAGAACGGGCCTATGGAGTACTCGGCCCACGAATAGGCGGGCAGATAGTCGCCGCGATACGAGTTCACCGCAACAGGGTCGCCTTCGAGGAAGCGGTAGCTGTCGCTGTCGACGAGCGCCGGATCGATGGCCAGGCTGTTGCGCGAGCGCACAAGCACCGCCTCCGCGCCTGCAGCAGTGAGCGCGGCGCGCAGATCGGCCACGACGTTTTGGAAGTAGCTGCGCTTCGAGGCGTTGTAGGACGCGTCCTCCCACAGCACCGCGCACGCCTCGCGCGTGGTCACGCCGCAACCGCGCCTGTCCACCAAAAGCGCGAACAGCTCTTTGGACTTCGAGCGTTTGAACGACAGCGGCACGCCGTCCACCTCGGCCTCGAACCCTCCGAACGTCCGCACGCGCACGATTCCCGGCCGCCGCATGTGCTCGCGGCGCTCGTCGTAGATGAAGGTGAGCTCGCGACGCACGTCCTCAAGGCGCGCCGGCTTCAGCAGATAGCCCGTCGCGCGCACGGCGAAGGCGTCCACAGCGTACTGCTCGTAGCTGGTCACGAACACGATATGCGTGTCGGGATTCTCGTCCTTGAGCGCTTTCGCCAACTCAAGGCCGCTCATCCCGGGCATCTCGATGTCCAGAAACGCCGCGTCCACGCGATGCTCGCGCGCAGAGGCAAGCGCCGTGCGCGGCAACGAGAACTCCTGCACCCCGTCTGCCCCGCCAGCCTCCCGGACAAGGCGCGCGGTGCCGCGCAACGCCAGCGGCTCGTCGTCCACCACGATGATGTTCATTCGTCCTCCCTTCCGCTGTTGGAGCCACGCGCACCGCCGCCAACCGCAGCCTCCACGCCGCCGCCGAGCGCGCCGACCATCCCCGAGGAATCCCCGGCCGCGCCGTCAGCCATGCCGCCATCCGCAGCGCCCGCGCCGCCGCCTGCGCCCTCCCCCTTCGGGATGCGCAGCGTCGCGCGGGTGCCCACGCCCGGCGTGCTGTCCACCACCAGCGTGCCGCCGCACAGCGCTTCCACGCGCGCGCTCACGTTCGCAATGCCCACGTGCAGCCGGCCGTCGAGCCGCGCCGCATCCGGCTCGAAACCCACGCCGTCGTCGGCGACCGTCACCACGAACGCGTCCGGCTCCTCCGCAGAGGCCACGCGCACCCGGCCTCCCTCCTCGCGCTTCGTCACGCCGTGGCGCACCGCGTTCTCCGCAAGCGCCTGCAGCGACAAAGGCGGCAGCGAGAACGCCGTGGCCCGCACGTCGAACTCCACGCGCAGCCGGTTCCCAAACCGCTTCTGCTCAAGGGCCAGGTACGTGCGCGCATGCCGCAGCTCGCGCTCGAACGGAATGGGCGTGCGGCTGGAGAGCGAGGCCATGTTCTCGCGCAGATACGCCGAGAAGTCCGTGACCATGCGCGCCGCCTCGGTCGGATCGCTCAGGCACATCTCGCGGATGGCCGCAAGCGTGTTGTACAGAAAATGGGGCTGAATCTGGCTGAGCATGATGTCGGCGCGCGCCTCGGCCAGCTCCTGCTCGCGCCGCGCCAAAAGCGCCTTGCGCTCGGATTGGATGCTGATGAAGATGATGAGCAACGCCAACGTGATGGCAGCGTTCAGAAGCGCCACGCCGAACAACGCCACCTGCACCGCGTTGGCCGCCATCGGCAGCAGGAGGTAGCTTACGAAGCCCAGGCGCTCCGCCGCGGTCAAACAGCCGAAATGACGCAGGATAATGGCAGCGTTGAACAGGTGCAACGCAATGACGGACGCTTGCGATATCCAAAACAGATCGCCGCGCTCATAACCCGCCTCAGGGGTCACGACGAACAGCATCCCGTTCCACAGCGAGGCGACGCAGCAAATCGAATACGCCACGAACAGCGCTCCCAAAAGCGGCGGGGCCACGCGGCGCACCGCCGGCGCGAGCTGCGTGCGACGCTCCAAGTACGACACGATGTAGCCCGTGAAGAACAGGTAGATGGGCATCACGGCCACGTAGTAGGCGAAGGAGCCCGCCATCACAAGCGCGTACTGGCCGCGATCCAGCGGCGGCGCGGGCGCCCACGACGTGATATCCCCCAAAGCCATGACGGCGTTCGCCAGGCAGATGCCCGCGAAGCACCGACTCACCTCGTCGCGGCGCCCGCGCGCGGCCATAAGCGCGTGGACGCCCATCATCGCGCACAAAAGCGCGCTGTACCCGTCAAGCGCTATGTTAAACAGGTCAAGTTTGTCCATGCTCTTATCCCGCGTCACATCCGCAGCTATCCTGCATCCTTTCCAGCAGGGACAATAAGACAACTTCGACTCTTTGGCAAACGCGACTTCGGTTGTTTGGAGGAAGCGGCTTCAGAAGTTTGCGCGCAAAGCTTCGGTACGGCGTGCGAGCACGAGCGATGGACCCACAACAGAACACAAAGAACTCAGGTCCAGACAAGCTGGCTAGCAAAATGCCCCGCCGCCCCAAAGACAGGCGACGGGGCGGCAGTTCCTAGAGCAGCGCCTCCACGGCGGGCGTCACGACGTCGGGGATGCTGGTTGTGGGCTCGAAGCGGCGCACCACGTTGCCTTCGCGGTCCACGAGGAACTTCGTGAAGTTCCACTTGATCGAAGGCTTCTGGGCGAAGCTCGGATCGTCCTTGCCCAGCAGGTCCTCCAGGATGGGAGTCAGTTCGTGACCTTCGTCGAATCCTTGGAAGCCCTGCTGCGCCTGCAAGTACGCAAACAGCGGCTCGGCTCCTTCGCCGTTGACCTCCACCTTGTTGAACTGCGGAAAGGTCACGCCGAAGCGCGACGTGCAAAACGCGGCTATCTCCTCGTTCGTGCCGGGAGCCTGATGGCCGAACTGATCGCACGGGAAGTCCAGAATGTCCAACCCGCGGTCATGCAAGCTGCGATACAGCTCTTCAAGCTGGGCGTAGGTGGGCGTGAAGCCGCATTCCGTTGCCGTGTTCACAATCAGCAGCACGCGCCTGCGGTAATCTTCAAGCGAAACGTCGCCTCCCTGCTGGTCTTTGACGGTGAAATCGTAAATGCCCATGGTCGTCCTCTTTCGCAATACGTTGTCAGTGGATAGCACCCTTATAGCGCTTCTCCATTGTACGCCTTATTGCCATGATTGAAGTAACACTTTGGAGTCAGCGGCGCAGGCGAGCGGCGCCGACGGCGCATGCAACCACGCCGAGCATCGCAACGCAGGCGAGCGCGCCGGCTGCGCTCGCCAGCGGGTCGTTCGTTCGCGCGAGGGACGTGCGGGAAGCGGCCGCAGCGGTGCCGAAGTCGCCCCCCGTGCGCTGGTTGGGCTGCGTTTCGGGAGAGGGCGCTTTGGAATCATCGGGCGTGTCGGGAGTTTCCGGATCCTCAGGAGTGGCAGGATCCTCGGGACTCTCAGGATCTTCCGGCTCAATGGGTTTTTCTGGGTCCTCTGGCTCCTCCGGATCTGCGGACCGCTCCGTCGCGAACGCCTTCACGCATACGTTACCCAAGTCTTTTACGTCCTGGCAATCAACCCATTCTTCCTCGATCGAGAGGCCGGTGGCTTTCAGGAAGCTCTCGCCCGGCGCGGCGTACACCTGCATTGCGGGAAGCCCGGGGTCTCCGTCCAGAGCCGATGCGGCCTCCACCGGAACGGACCCGTCGCCGTCGTCGTCCAGCAGCGATACGACTATGCTGAACGTCTGGCCCGCGTCCACCGCCACCGTTTGAGGAAGGTCGATGGTGTACCAGCCCCAGCACTCCACCGGATAGCTGAAGGAGCACGCCGGCTCCGCGCTCTCGGGATTGGCCGGATCGGTCAGACCAACGCGCACGTCGATGCATACCTCTACGTCATCATCAAGCACCCACACGCCCACCGCGTCCAGCGTCTGATTGTCGGATGCGGTGAACACGTTCGCCCCGTACATCTGCACGCCAGATTGCCAAAGCTGTTGGGCCTTGATGCCGTCGTACTGGTACGTTTCGTCATAGGCAGGCTGGTTGTCTGCCGCCTCATCGGGAACCATCACCGCAGGCTGGGCAAGCGTCTTTTCGCAGTAGGAGAAGTAGAACAGCCCGTCGTTACCCATCGTCATCGTTGCGCCGCTGCTGCCCTCAGCCACCTCACCCCACGAGTTTTTGATAATCCACGCGCCATCAATGAGGGGGACTATCCACAAGACGCCGTCGGCATCTGCCACGACCTCGGCAATCTCGGGGTCGTAGGAGAGCTTGTCGCCGTCCTCGTCGTAGAGTTCTGTCGCGAAGTTCCAGCGGGAGTAGGTATCGTCCCAACCAATGATGGTCACCACGTGGTTGGTGGTGAAACCCTGCTCATCGGAGTCGTAAATCCAGTAGTTTTCCGGGAGGCGCAGTTGCAGGCTGTTCGAGTCGGGGGTGTCGGGGTCGACGCTTTCGTCGGACGCGTCGGGGTCGGTGGCGCTATCGGAATCGGTCGCCTCCCCTTCCGTGCCGCTTAAACCCACGTGATAGTACGGACCACCCGGTGCGTCGGCATAGTAGAGCACCGACACCGCACCCGTATCCAAGATGGCCTGCTTTGTTGTGTCGAGCGCCTCCGGCTTCCAGTCGCGGTCAACCGTGCCGTCATCGTTGATGCGCACGAAGGGCGCAATCTCGGGAAGTCCCTTGCTGTAGTCAAGACGCACGCGCGACAGGTTGTAGTTCGCCGCCGCGGACGCCGCCATGGCGTCAGGGTCGTCGGCATTGAAAGGCACGTCGGTCTCGTTTGACAGGCCGCGCCCCGCCGCAAGGGCCGCCGAGGCCAGCATCCAGTTACCGCCCTGGTCAAAGCCATATTCATCTTCATCAGGAATCATATGATCGTTGTCGGAGGTGGTCAGCTCATTTCCGTCGAGCGTGCCGTCGTCTGTCTGCCCGTTGAACGCGCCGTACGCAAGCTGGGCCTCCGACCAATTCAGCTCATCACCACCCGCCGATGAGATGCCCTGCTGCACCATCCGAGCCGATTCAAGCGACGCGATTGCCCCGAACGCCCAGCACGACCCCGTTTCCCCCTGGTCTTTGACCGATGTGTACGGCGCCGTATAGGCCGAAGGCAGAAGCGCGTTCGCCACAATCCCCGGGTCGGCGGCTTCGCCCTCCAAAAAGAGCTCTGCCCCGTTTTCTGACAAGAAGGTGCGCTGAGCGTTGAACGCCAAGGCATCGGCCACCAGCGGACGCAGGTCCTCGACGGCCGCCTCGTAGGTCGCATCTTGCCGCGACTCGGCGAGCGCCACCGCCGGCGACAACGACACCGCCAACAGCCCCGCCAACACCGCGCGGCAACCTGCCGCCGCACGACGCTTCACTGCCGCGCGCTTCGTCCGATTTGCCATTCCGCCGTCCTTTCGTCGAAGGGGGTCCACCCGAAATAGCGTCACTATACCCCGTCATCCACAACAAAAGAGCAACACAGCACCCGCATGAGCGCGTGTCGAACTTTTGCCAGCTGGCAAGGTGGTTGCAAGGTTGCCGCGGTGGGGCGACCGCGGCAGAGGTTGGCGGGGACTGGCAGGGATTCGCAGGGCTTGGTAGGCGTGAGGCGTGCGGGATGGTGAGACGCTGGCAGCTGGGGAAATTGGCACCGAAAGACGCAGTGCAACGTTGGTAGCAGGACGTGCTGGCACTGCGGACTGGTGGCAACAGGGTGTGGAGCTGGTGGCGGCAAGGGGATGCCGCCACCAGCTCCTAGGGGGTTAGCTGCGCGGAGTTGCGTTCGCGGCGGACTCCGCCGCGGGTGCGGGCTCCTCGGCGTCGGCGCATCCGCCGCCGCATGCAGCACAGCCATCACCGCAGGAGAGGTTGATTTCGAACGCGCCCACGTTCTCCTGCACGGCCCGGGCACGTCCGGCCTCCACGAACGCGTCGCGCGCCTGCTTGGCCTGGCCTTCCTTCTCGGCCAGGTTCGCCTTCGCCACGCTGATCATGAGCTTGATGCGGTTGAGCTGGTTCACCTCGGACGCGCCGGGGTCGTAGTCAACCGCCACAATGTTGCTCTCCGGATAGCGACGGCGCAGCTCCTTGATGACGGCCTTGCCCACCACGTGGTTCGGCAGGCACGCGAAGGGCTGCGTGCACACCACGTTGGGCGCGCCCGTTTTGATGAGCTCCACCATCTCGGCCGTGAGCAGCCAGCCCTCGCCCATGCTGTTGCACAGCGACAGGATCTCGCTCGCGTACTCGGCCAGCTCGTAGATGTTCGCCGGCGGCTCGAAGCGGCTCGAATCGCGCAGCGCACGCGTGATGGGAGCGCGGAACTTGTCGATCGCCCAAAGCGCGATGCGGCTGCCCACCTCGCTCTTCTTCGTCTTGCCCAGCTGGCGCTGGAAGATGCCGCCCGCAATGCCGAACAGGAAGAACTCGATAAGCCCCGGCACCACGGCCTCGCAGCCCTCGCGCTCTATCTGATCCACGATCTGGTTGTTGGCCGTGGGATGGAACTTCACCAGGATCTCGCCCACCACGCCCACGCGCGGCTTGGTGCCCTCGCCCGAAAGCGGCAGCGTGTCGAAGTCCTCCACGATAGCGCGCACCGTGCGCTTGAACTCGCTGCGGTTCATGCCGCGGTGCAGCTGCTCCTTGCACACGCCCATCCAGTGGTCGAACAGCGCGTTCGCGCTGCCGGGCTCCACCTCGTAGGGGCGCGTGCGGTACAAACACATCATGAGCAGATCGCCGTAAGCCAGCGCGTACACGGCCTGCAAGAGCATCTTCGGCGTGATCTTGAAGCCGGGGTTGTCCTCGCCTAAGTCCTTGAACGACAGCGCGATCACCGGCACATGCGAAAGCCCCACGCTGGCCAGCGCCTTGCGGATGAGCGAGATGTAGTTGGTGGCGCGGCAGCCGCCGCCCGTTTGCGTGATGATGACGGCCAACTTGTCCGTGTCGTAGCGGCCGCTCATCACAGCCTCCATGATCTGGCCGGTGACCAGGATGGACGGGTAGCAGATGTCGTTGTTCACGTACTTCAGGCCCGCGTCCACCGCACCGTGGTCCACGCTGGGCAGAAGCTCCAGGTTGTAGCCGAAGCGATGGAAGATCTCCACCAGCAAATCGAAGTGGATGGGCGCCATCTGCGGGCAGAGGATGGTGTAGCCCGCCTCCTTCATCTCCTGCGTGAACACCGCGCGCGGGAACTCCGTGGTGGCGCCCTCGCGCTGCCTGATGCGCTCGCGCACCTCGGGTGCGGCTTTCTCGGCGAAGGTGGCGGGAGCGCCCATCGCGCCGCTCGCGCCCGCCGCAGCGTCGGCTGCGCCCGCACCCGCGCCCGCGTCCGCGCCCCCGCCTGCCGCAGCCCCGCCGCCAGCCAGCTCAGAGGCGATGCGACCCTCCGTCACGCCCGTCTTGGCGTCGATGCGCGCGTTCGCGTCGGCCACCAGGGCATCCACGTCAAGCGATGCCGCCGGGCAGCCGCGCGGCATGCGCTCGGCATCGGCCGCTTCATCAGCTTGGTCTTTGAGTGCCGCCAGCAGTGAGCGCACGCGGATGCGCGCCGCACCCAGGTTGGACACCTCGTCGATCTTCAGCACGGTGTACACCTTGCCGGCCGCCTCCAGAATCTCCTGCACCTGGTCGGTGGTGAGCGCGTCCAGGCCGCAGCCGAAGGAGTTCAGCTGGATGAGGTCGAGGTCGTTGCGCTCGGTGGCCACCTTGGCCGCCGCGTACAAGCGCGTGTGGTACATCCACTGGTCCACCAGGCGGATAGGCCGCTCCAGCGTGCCGAGGTGCGCCACGGAGTCCTCCGTGAGCACGGCCAGCCCGAAGCTGGTCAGAAGCTCGGGGATGGCGTGGTTGATCTCGGGGTCGTTATGGTAGGGACGCCCCGCCAGCACGATGCCGTGCGTGCCCGTGGCCTCCATCCACGCAAGCGTCTCCTCGCCCTTGGCGCGGATGTCGCGCTTGAACGCCTCGTCCTCGGCCCAGGCGGCTTCCACGGCGTCGTCCACTTCCGCACGCGTGGGTGCGCCGGCCGGCCCCATGAGCTCCGGGTGCGCCTCCACCAGCTCCACGTACAGGCGCTCTTTGAGGTTTTCCTTGCGGTCGTAGGGCAGCCAGGGGTTGAGGAACTGCGTGCTGGAATCGCGCAGCTCGTCGATGTTGAGGCGCAGCGCCTCGGCGTAGCTGGCCACAATAGGGCAGTTGAAGTGGTTGCCCGCGCCCTCGTCCTCCTGGCGCTCCCACTTGCTGCACGGGAACCAGATGAAGTCGGGGCGCTTGTCCAGCAGGTTCATGATGTGGCCGTGGGAGAGCTTGGCCGGGTAGCACACGCTTTCCGACGGCATGGACTCGATGCCCGCCTCGTAGGTCTGTTTCGTGGACGGGTCGGAGAGCACCACGCGAAAGCCCAACTTGGTGAAGAATGTGAACCAGAACGGGTAGTTCTCGTACATGTTGAGCGCGCGCGGCATGCCCACCGTGGCGCGCGTGGCGGCCTCGGGAGCGAGCGGCTCATAGTTGAACAGGCGATTGCTCTTGTACTCGTAGAGGTTCGGCACGCTTTTGCTCTCGTCGAAGGTGCCCGCGCCCTTCTCGCAGCGGTTGCCCGTGATGAAGCGGCGGCGTTTGCCGGTGGCCTCGTCCACGCCGAAGTCGTTCACCGTGAGCAGGCAGTGGTTGCTGCACGCCTTGCAGCGCACCGTTTTGTGCGTGGGGGAAAGGGCTTCAATCTGCTCTAAGGTGAGCAGGGTTGACCGCAGCTCGGGCATGTCCGCGGAACCTGCGGGACGGGCGGCATCCTGCGGGACTGCGCTCAGAAGCTGCGCAGCCTTCGCTTCGTCCCGCAGGATGCCGCCCTGCTCCGGTGCTGATTCGCTCTGCGGAGCGCCCGCTTGGTGGGCGCCGCCGGAGCCGTTCGTGGCCGCATCTACCCCATCTCCCGCATGAGCAGATTGCTGCTGGGCGGGGAGGAGGGTTGGGTCGCGGAGTTCTTCGCTGCTCCAGGCGTTGCCGGCTTGCGCTTTGCGTTCCTCGCGCGACAGCGCCGCAGCGTAGCGGTCGCGGGCCAAGAGGGCCGCGCCGTAGGCGCCCATGTTGCCGGCGATGTCGGGGCGCACGGCGTTCACTTCGGAGAGCTGCTCGAACGCGCGCAGCACGGCATCGTTCAAAAACGTGCCGCCCTGCACGATCACCTTCGTGCCCACGTCGTGCGGGTCGCGGATTTTGATGACCTTGAACAGGGCGTTCTTGATGACGGAAATAGCCAGGCCCGCGGCGATGTCGCCCACGGTGGCGCCTTCTTTCTGCGCCTGCTTCACGCGGGAGTTCATGAACACGGTGCAGCGGCTGCCCAGGTCAACCGGGGCTTTCGCGCGGATAGCCGTCTGCGCGAACTCGGCCACGTCCAGGTTCAGGCCGCTTGCGAAGCTCTCGATGAAGCTGCCGCAGCCCGAGGAGCACGCCTCGTTCAGCATGATGTGGTCGATCACGCCATCCTTCACGCGCAAACACTTCATGTCCTGGCCGCCGATGTCCAAAATGAACTCCACACCCGGCAGCATCTCCTGCGCGCCACGCAGATGCGCCACCGTCTCTATCTCGCCGGAGTCCACGCGCAAAGCCTCCAGCAGCAGATGCTCGCCATAGCCCGTCACCGTGGCGTGGCCGATGGTCACCAGCGGCTCGCCCGTTTCGGCGTCAACCGGCATGGCGTTGTACATGGCGGCGAGCGCCGCCTTCGCGCAGCCCAGCACGTCGCCTTTGTTGCTGGCGTAGTGGCTCCACAGAAGCGCGCCGTCCTCGCTAATGAGCGCCGCTTTGAACGTGGTGGACCCGGCGTCGATGCCCAGGTAGGCCACCCCCGTGTAGTCCATGAGGCTGCCGCGGCGCACCACCTCGGCGTCGTGGCGGCGCTTGAACTCGTCGTAGGCTTCCTCGTTAGCGAACAGCGGGTCGAGGCGCACCACCTCCGAACCCTGGATGTCGCCGAGGTTCTTCAGGCGCTCCAGCACGTCGGCGAGGCGCTCGGACTTCACCGTGTCGCTGGCCGCGCCCGCGATGGCGCAGCCGCTGGCCACGAACAGGTGGGCGTTTTCGGGCACGATGATGTGCTCGTCGTCCAGCTCCAGCGTCTCATAGAAGCGTTTGCGCAACTCGGGCAGGTACTGCAGAGGGCCGCCGAGGAACGCCACATGCCCGCGGATGGGGCGGCCGCACGCCAGGCCGGAGATGGTCTGCGTGACGACGGATTGGAAGATGGACGCGGCGATGTCCTCTTTGCGCGCGCCCTCGTTGAGCAGCGGCTGCACGTCGGTTTTGGCGAACACGCCGCAGCGGCTGGCGATGGGATAGAGCGTGGTGTGCTCGCGCGCCAGCTCGTTCAGGCCGCCCGCGTCGGTGTTCAGAAGCGCGGCCATCTGGTCGATGAACGCGCCCGTGCCGCCGGCGCAGGTGCCGTTCATGCGCTGCTCGATGCCTTGGTCGAAGTAGATGATCTTCGCGTCCTCGCCGCCCAGCTCAATGGCCACGTCGGTTTTGGGGATGAACGTTTCCACGGCTGTTTTGGAGGCGATGACCTCCTGCACGAACTCCACGCCGAGCCACTGGGCCAGAAGCAACCCGCCCGAACCCGTGATGGCGATGGTCATGCGCTCGTCGCCGAAGCCGGCCGCGGCCGCCTCTTCCAGCACCTCCACGATGGTGGCGCGCACGTCGGCGTGGTGGCGGCGGTACACGGAGTGGCGCACGCCGTCGTCCTCGTCCAGAATGGCCAGCTTCACCGTGGTTGATCCCACGTCGATGCCGATGCGCAGCTTGCCCGCGTCGCCCGCGCGCGTCTCGTTCGCCATGGCGGCCTCCTTCGAAGATTCGTCGGTGCTGGTTGCAGTGCTGGTTGCTGTGTCGTTCGCGTTCATGATGGTCTCCGTTTGCGCCGGTTCTCGGCCTTACAGTTTGATGGACTCGCCCGGTTTGATGAAGAAGAGGCGCATGGCAATGAGCGCCATCTCCTCGGAAGTCTCCCGCATGCCCGTCTCCAGCCACCGCTGGATGACGCCCAGATACGCAGAGGCGTAAAACGCCACGTAGTACTGCACGAACGGCTCCGGGTTGTTGCGGTAGCGCTCGTGCAAGATGGACTGGATGAGGTTCATGCACACGGCGTCGCGCAGACGCGGGCCAAAGCGGACATCGCCGCCGGGGCCGAGCACCGCGTGCAGGAAATCGCCCTGTTCGCGCAGGTAGCCAAAGAGGTCGACGAGGAACGGCAGCGGAGCCTTGCGCACGCGGTACTTCATAAGCTCGCGCACGGTGAGGCTTTGCATCTGCCCTTGGAGCCGGTCGAGGTCGGCCATGACCTCGTCCTCGAGCCGGGCCAGCAGGTCGTCTTTGTCGCGGAAGTGGTTGTAGAACGTGCCGCGGTTGAGGTCGGCCCGCTCGCACAGGTCGTTCACCGTGAAGCCGTCGAAGCCGCGCTCCTCCATGAGCGAGATGAGCGCGCCGCGCAGCGCCTTCTTCGATTTGGTGATGCGTCGGTCCACGCAGCCTCCCACCGTTGGACAAGACGGCCAATAATCAACACTCCGTTCAATAACGTGCATTGTACGACGTGAGAAGAGGTTTGGCAAGGCCGCGAGGCGACAAACGGCCGGAAGCAGCGGGATGCGAGTTTATCCGCATTGTCGCTCCGCATTCTGACAAATGGTTGACAATAGGGAGCGTCAGCGGCTATCCTGCGCACACCGAATGGAAAGGCGCGCGCATGGGAACTAGGGAACGGCTGCTCCGACTGCTGGAAGACAACAGGGACCGCTATCTGTCCGGCGAGAAGATGGCCGCCCAGCTGGGCGTGAGCCGCAACGCGGTATGGAAGGCCGTCAATGCGCTGCGCGCCGAAGGCTACTGCATCGACGCGGTTACGAACAGGGGATACGCGCTCTCCCAGGAAAGCGACCTGCTGTCGCCGCAAGCTATTGAGAGCCGCCTGCCGCCGGGCCATCCGTTCTCCGTCAGCGTGCGCAAACAGGTGGACTCCACCAACGAGGAAGCCCGGCGGCGCGCGTTGGAGGGCGCGCCCGAAGGCACCGTGGTGGCGGCCGAAAGCCAAACGGCCGGCAAAGGCCGGCAGGGAAAGCGCTTCTTCTCCCCTTCCGAATCCGGCGTGTACCTGAGCGTGGTGCTGCGACCCGAGACCACCGCCGAACGCGGCCAGCTGATCACATGCGGTGCCGCCGTGGCGTGCGCCCAGGCCATCGAGCGGGTGACGGGACGCAAGGCGCTCATCAAGTGGGTGAACGACATCTACTGCGACGGCAGGAAGGTGGCCGGTATCCTGACGGAGGGGGCCGTCGACATGGAGTCGGGGCGCTTCGACTACGTTGTGCTGGGCATCGGCGTGAACGTGAAACCTCCAAGCGGTGGATTCCCGGAGAGCATCGCGGGCACGGCGGGCGCGCTCCTCGACAACGGGCAGCCCGCCGTGCGCAACGAGCTGGCGGCCGAAATGCTGCAGGGGTTCTGGTCGCTGTATGAGCGCCTTCCCACCTGCGATTTCCATGACGAGTACCGTCGCCGCTGCTTCCTTCTGGGCGAGCACGTGGTGGTCTCGCATGCGGGATCGCGCGTGCGGGCGCGTGCCGTCGACTTGACCGACGACTTCAAGCTGGTGATCGAGCTGCCCAGCGGAGAGCGCCGCGAACTGCCCTGCGGAGAGGCCAGCACGTCGCGCGCCTGAATGCTTTCGGGCCGCGCGCTGCGGCACCGTGGCCGCAAACCGCGCCTTGCGGCCTCTCTGTTAGACCATCGTTGGCACAGATCCCGCCAGCGGCGGCTCGGCGAGGGGCCGCCCGCGCAGGTTGGTCACAAACTGCGCCCTGTGGCACGCGCAGGGCCTCCTTCCCGCCCTCCGTGTCCTCCGCATCCGGAGAAATCCCAGGTCGCGAGAATCGCGCGGTCCGCCGATGCGTCGGATCGGCCGCCCGGAGTGCCATAGGGCGCGGTTTGTGACCAACCTGCAAGTGACTCCATGTTGAACCTCCGTTGACATAGGCAGGGGCTTCGACCGCTGGAAAACGACCAGGTTGCGACGTCGCAAGGACGGATTTCGGAAGGCGGGTCGAAGCCCCGTCGGATTGCCTCTCCCCGACCAGGCACTTCCCCGGGCATGGTTGGGGCGTTGCCCGGCCAACGCCCCGAGACGCCGCAAACGCCCCTTTGGCCACCGCCGTCTGCAACCCCGATTGATTGTCTATTGAGCAAATTTACGCTACTATTGAGCAAATTTGCTCAATAGAAAGGCGTCTCATGGCCGAGTATCGCAGATCCATCGTGAATACCCTTGTCAACCGCATGCACGAGCCGCGCCGCTTTATCCAAATGCTCATCGGTCCGCGGCAAACGGGCAAGAGCACCGCCCTTCGGCAGGCAGTCGAGCATCTGGACCTTCCCTGCCATGTTGCGCTTGCCAGCATCGACTCCTCCAGCCGCGACTGGCTGCGCGCGCAGTGGCTGCAAGCACGCGGCCTGGTTACCGAGCGCACGCCCGCAGCAGTGCTGGTGGTTGACGAGGTGCAGCTGGTCAGCCAGTGGTCGGCCGTCGTGAAGGAGCTGTGGGACGAGGATGCCTGGAGCGGCATCGATCTTCGGGTGGTTTTGAGCGGCTCCTCGTCGCTTCTGCTCCAGAAGGGCCTGACGGAGGGGCTTACAGGAAGATTCGAGGTCATCCGCTGCACCCATTGGGGGTTTGCCGAATGCGAGGACGCCTTCGGATTCTCGCTTGACGACTTTCTGCTGTTCGGCGGCTATCCGGGAGGTGCGCCGCTGCGCGACGACGAAAGCCGCTGGCTTGCCTACCTCAACGACTCCGTCATTGAGCCGAGCATAGCGAAGGACGTCATCGCTCTCGAAGAAGTGCGCAAACCGGCGCTCATGCGCAGGCTGTTCCAGGTGGGCGCTCCCTACTCCGGACAGGAGCTGTCCTATCGCAAGATCCTCGGACAGCTCGACGATGCCGGCAACACCACCACCATCGCGCACTACCTCGACTTGCTCCACGGCGCGGGACTGCTCTGCGGCCTGCAGAAACACGATCCCAAGCTCATCCGGGCAAAGGCAAGCTCGCCGCGCCTTGCAGTGCACGACACCTCCCTCATGACCGCGACGTACGGCGCCTATCGCAGCTTTTTGCTCACCGACCCCGAGCGCAAGGGCCGTCTGGTCGAAAGCGCCGTGGGGGCGTTTCTGCTCGCCCAATCCGCGCAGCAGCACTTTGACGTGCGCTGGTGGCGCGAAGGGTCCAGCGAGGTTGATTTTGTGCTGGAGAAGGGCGGAGCCGTGACGGCGATCGAGGTGAAGAGCGGGCGTGTGAAATCGCTCAAGGGTCTGACGGCTTTCGTGAACCACGTCCCGCACGCCAAAGCGTTGGTGGTGGGGTCGAGCGCCTGTCCTTTGGAGGCGTTCCTCCGAGGCGAGGTGCCGTTGTTCTCTTAAAGACACGAGCGCTCGCAACGAGCGCAGATGGCACAACGAATCCGCAGACTCCCCTTGAGCACCCTCGGGCGCCCCGCGCGGAGGCGGCCTCCCGTTTGCAAGGGGGGGTTCGGGGAGGGAGGCCGCGCCCGCACGGGGCGCCCGTGGGCGTGCGGGCACAGGGTGACACACAGGGAGGGCGACACAGAGTGACGCAGTGCCCGGCGACGCAGCGGTGACGCAGGACGGTGACGCAGGACGGGGATCACGTGACGCAGGACGGGGATAACGTCACGCTCAGGGTGACGCAGGACGGGGACAACGTCACGCTCCAGGCGCCCAGAGGGAGGATGTTTCACGTGAAACATCCGGGGGGCGTTGCCGCCATGGCGCTTTGCCTTGCGTGAAGCAGAGGAGGTGCTGCGCGATTTTGTTTCACGTGAAACGTCTGAAAAGAAGCGAGGGGGCGCCTCCCCTCCCATGCACCCGCAGGAGGATGGGCATGCGCACACGTCTCCCGCGGGTGCGAGGATGCGGGCGCTAGTAGAACATGAACACGGAAAGCCCCAGCTCGTAGAAGACCACGCGCAGGCAGACCGCGCCCGCGAGGGCGCAGGCGACGGCCACGGCGCCCCAGAGCCTCCAGTTGCCGGACCTCCTGCCCATGAAGGCGGCGGCCAGCGGAACCAGGCCGCCGATCACCACGGCGCCCGCCCAGAGCAGCGGCGCCTGCGCCGCAACGACGGCCGCCGCGTCGGCCATGCCGGCCGTCGGGTGCGTCGGGTCGAAGTAGAACCCGACCTCGGCGAAGGCGCCGGCGCTCGCCTGCAGGGAGGCCGCGAAGGCCACGGCCGTCACGGCCCCGAGGGCGGTCCCGGCGAGGGCCGGGAGGCCGGCCGGCGCCGTCTCGTCGCCGACCGCGGCCATGACGAGGGCCATGGTGCAGGGGCCGAGCGCGCAGGCGTTGCCCAGCACGTAGAGGATCCAAAGCACCGAGTCCCACGCGGGGCGGGCGGCCATGGTGTAGCTGTGCGCCATGACGGCCACGAGCGCGGCGCACACGGCGACCGCCACCCAGCACAGCCACTTCGGCACGGTGGCCCCGTCGTCCGAGCGGCGCATCACCACCAGGTAGGCGATAGCCACGACCGCGAGCACCACAATCGCTATCAGCTC
>DXCU01000064.1 GCA_019115845.1 Candidatus Rubneribacter avistercoris
GGTTGATTGCAATCGCAGTCTGGACACTGCAATAGCAAGCTGGACATTCGAAGCTTGGCAGCAGGTTATGAATGAAAAAGACCTTCAGGCCGTCCAGCTTGCTTTCAATTTTTGATATAAAGGTAAGTGCAGAGGTGTTCTGAATAGCCGATTTGGACAGGCGCCTACATGAGAGCATGCTTGCGCAAGCCTCCAGACAAGTTTTGCAAAAGCAATCTGGACGCCTGATACGTAAAGCTCTGCAAACCTTTTCCCGGCCCCTATAAACCGATTAGAATAGAATCGCTACAGCCCGAGCAGCTTCGGCGCCATGACCACGTCGTCTGGCGGGATGGCGCGAACGCCTAAGCTCTCGAGTAGGTTCGCGGGCAAGACCAGGGAGGCAAGCTGAATGGGAGCCGCCCCCTGGCCGGGCCTCGGATACGAGTTCACGTGCGAGCATACGTCGCTCACGTCGCCGAAGGCGAGCGCGTCGAAGTCGGTTCCTTTCGGCAGTATCTTCCTCAGCTCCACGTGGTTCTTCTCGCAGGCGCCTTTTTGGCCGGGCTTCACCGGGTCGCAATAAAACATGCGGGTGCGACGTGTTCCATCGAGTCCGACCTCGATTTTTGTGAAGTCCAGGAACTCCGAGCCCCGATCCCCCAGCATCACGGGGAACGCGTCCGGGAACCTGCCCTCGCAGTACGTCTCCACCGCGTCGAGGGCGGCCTTCACATGCGCCTGGTCCTTGCTCTCGAGCAGGATGTAGAGCTGGAAGAACAGGCGGACGAAGTGGAGCGAGAGGATGCACTTCGAATTGCGGCGCAGCCCCTCCACGCAGTCGATCTGGACGGTGAGGGTGCGCTCATCGTCGGAGAGCTCCAGCCAGTCGGAGTAGGTCCTTCCGGCGAGGTCCATCTTGGGCTCGCCCTCGGCCCTCCTCTTGCGCGGGGCGTACTTCACCTTTTTGGGAAGCTCGATGTTGGCAAGCCCCATCACGCCTTTGTCCATGTAGTTGTAGAAGGTGCGCTCGCAGACCGGGAACTCGCCTTTGTGGGCGATCCAGATGGCTTGGAGGCTCTGGCCCTGCGAGAGGAGCTTTTTCACTGCATCCACCATGTCTTTAAGCTCATCGGGTTCGCACGCGATACCCGCATGGGCCGCGCTCAGGCGCGCGTCGTGCGCCTCCTGGGCCTTGGAGGCGACGTAGCGCGCCTTCTCGGACGTGCAGTAGGCCCGCTTGGGGCAGCGCGCGCAGACGAAGGGGGCCCGCTCCCGCCTCCCGCAGGCCCAAGGGTCGAACTCCGGGCAGATGTCCCAGCAGCGCCTCCTCCCGCAGCGCTTGCACGCCGAGGCTTTGGAGGCGCAGGGCCGGCACAGCATGACCTTGCGGCAGTCCTTGTACCTGGAGCAGCGCGCCTGGGCCTTCTGCGGCATGGCCTTGGGCTTGAAGAACACCCTGTTGAGCCTCACCTCGTTGGACACCGTCGTGGGAGAGACCTTGAGCTTGCGGGCGATCTCTCGAAACGAACTCCCCTCTTTGAGCATGTCCTCTATCTCGCACCTGTCGTCGAAGCCCAGGTGCGCTCCCTTCTTCTCCGGCATGACGCCCTCCTTCCCGGGGCCAGGAGAAAGGTTCGCCCATGGTAGGAGAACGGCTCCGAAAAGAAAAGCGCCCTATGCTCAGGCCAAAAGGCCTTCGCAGAGGGCGGGGGCTTACGCCCCATCCAATTGCAAGGTTAAACTGGACAGGTGTTCAACTTAAAAATTCAATCAAGGTTGCGGGGTGTGTGGGGTGTGTGAGAGGTGCGTGAGGTATGTGGTATGCGGGATCGTGAGGGGCATGAGCAGGGGCAATTTGGGTGGGAAGTCGGGCGAGGGATCGCGGGCGGGAAGTCGCGGTAGGTGCCCCTAGCTTTCCGTACCCATCGCAGTACTAACCGATCATGGGCGGGTGAGTGGCGCGGATTATGCGCGGATCGTGGGCGGGGAGGTGGCAGGGGCGAGCGAACTCGAGATGAAGGGGCTTGCACGGCTTTGCGGCGTTGAGTTTGTGACGTGGAAGGATGCGCGGGCGGGTGATGCAGGCGCGCTGTGGCGCCGACGATCCTACGGCGGTCCGAGGACAGTCCAAGATGACGCGATCATCTCGCCAGCCAGCCCCAACCGTTCAGCTACTCCAACTGCCGATTCGCCCCCAGCCGCCCGACCCGGCCTCCCAGCCCAAGCCTCCCAACTCGGCCTCCCGCCCCAAGCCTCCTGATCAACGCGTTACCCTTTCGTATCGTTGCCGCTTCCGCGTCACGCCAAGCCCCCAAGGCGTGTATAGTGGATTGCGGGCGCTCGCCTGAAAGGGGCCATGCGTCCTCTACCACTTTTGGAAAAGAGGCTCTCCTATGAAAACATTTCTCGATGCGGTTCGCTCGAACATGGTCGCCCAGGCGGTCCTGTCCATCGTCTTGGGGTTGCTGCTGACGTTTTTGCCGGGCGTCACTGCCATCGCCGTTGTGTACATGCTCGCCGTCTACCTGGCGGTGTCGGGCGCGGCTTCGCTCGTTGCCTACCTGCGCTCGGCTGGCCCGCGCTATCGCTCCCCCTTGGTACTCGCCAATGCGGTGCTGCTGCTGGTCCTTGCCTTGCTCGTGTTCATGTTTCCGCAGGTTGTTGCGGGGTTCTTCTCGCTGATTCTGGGCGTTTTGCTGCTTATCGGCGGCGTGGTCAACGCCGTTCGATCGCTTGAGCTGCGCGCGTACCAAGGCGGCGTCTGGGTGGTTGCGATGCTCGTGAGCGTGGCCGTTGCAATCGGGGGCATCGTCATCATCGCCAACCCGTTTGCCACCACCGCCATGTTCGTGTTGGTGCTCGGCGTGCTGCTTGTCGCGAAGGGCGTCTCCGATCTGGTTATCGAGCGCAAGCTTGCCCGCTTGTCCAAGGAGTTGTAGCCATTCGGCGCAGGGCCGTGCTCCCCATTCGCGGCGCGGGCGCGCCTCGGCGGCGCGCTCCTGCGCCGGCGTTTCCGCATTCAGGCTCTTCCGACTGCGTTCTTGCGCTAAAATCTTGACGCAATTTTTGAGCAATTTCGCGCAAGCGATCGCAAGAGGAGTGTGGTATGGACAAGGAGCAGGGGACTGCCGGCGCGCGCTCGGTCGTAGGTGAGGCCGCCGGCGCGCGCTCGACCGTTGGTGAGGCCGCCGTCGGCGCGCAGCCGGTCGGGCGCGAGCGGTTCGCATCGCGGCTCGGCTTCATCTTGATCAGCGCCGGTTGCGCCATTGGCTTGGGCAACGTGTGGCGGTTCCCCTACATCGTGGGCGAGTACGGCGGCGCCGCGTTCGTGCTCATGTACCTGGTGTTTTTGGTTATCCTGGGGTTGCCGGTCATGGTGATGGAGTTCGCCGTGGGCCGAGCCAGCCAGAAATCGGCCGCTCAGGCGTTCGACGCGTTGCAGCCCTCGCGGCGTTGGCACTGGTTTTCGTGGTGGGGATACGTCGGCTGCATGATCCTCATGATGTTCTACACCACGGTGTGCGGCTGGATGCTGGCCTACATTCCCAAGATGGCCTCGGGCATGTTCGGCGCTGCCGACGCTGCGGCCACCGGGCAGATATTCAATGCCATGCTCGCCAATCCCGGCGAGCTGGTGGGGTGGATGCTGGCCGCCATCGCCATCGGCTTCGTCATTTGCAGCATGGGCCTGCAAAAGGGCGTCGAGCGCGTCACCAAATGGATGATGGCCACGTTGTTCGTGGTCATGTTGCTGCTCTGCGTGCGCGCCGTCACGCTGCCAGGCGCGGGCGAGGGCATTGCGTTCTACCTTGTTCCCGACTTCTCGCGTCTGTTTGCGGGCGCCACTTTTGCCGAGCAGTGGGGCACGTTCGGCGAGGCCGTGTACGCCGCCATGGGCCAGGCGTTTTTCAGTTTGTCGCTCGGCATTGCGGCGATGGAGATATTCGGCAGCTACATCGGCCGCGAGCGCAGCCTCACAGGCGAGGCCGTGTCCGTGACGGCGCTCAACACCGTCGTCGCCGTGCTGGCCGGCCTCATCATCTTTCCGGCGTGCTTCGCCTACGGTGTCAGCCCCGATCAAGGTCCGTCGCTTGTGTTCGTCACGCTGCCCATGGTGTTTGGGCAGATGCCGCTTGGCAACGTGTGGGGCGCGCTGTTCTTCGTGTTCATGGCGTTTGCGGCCCTGTCGACGGTCATCGCCGTGTTCGAGAACCTGATCAGCTGGTCGATGGACAAATGGGGATGGACGCGCCGGCGCGCCGTGCTGGCCAACGCCGTGCTGGTCACGGTGCTCAGCCTTCCGTGCGCGCTCGGGTTCAACGTGCTTTCCGACATCTCCATTCCGGCCATCGGCGACATCCAGTCCATCGAGGACTTCATCGTGTCGAACAACATGCTGCCGCTGGGCAGCCTGCTGTTCGTGCTGTTCTGCACCACGCGCAAGGGCTGGGGTTGGGAGAGCTTCCTTGCCGAGGCCGACGCGGGCAAGGGCGCGAGGTTTCCCGTGTGGGCGCGCCCGTGGCTCAAGTACGGCATTCCCGCGCTCATCGTGATCATCTTCGTGATGGGCTACGTGCCCAAAGTGAGCGTGTGGCTGGGCTTGGCGTAGGGCGGTCAGCGGCTCGTTTTCCGTTCGCGCACCGCTCTCCCCTCGGCTTCGGCTAGCTCGTCGCGGGCGGCTTTGTAACGCAGGTATCCTTCCGAGACCTGCTGCCTGCTAACAAGCGTCAGCGCCCCCAGCACGACGATAGTGAATCCGCACGCGGGCCACAGCGGCTCAACGCCCCAGGGATTGCCGGCGAAATGCCAGATGGCCGCAATGGCGCCCCCGCCAAGCATCGACCAGAACGCCGCTGTGCTGCTCACGCGCGGCCACACCATGGCAACCAGAAGCACAACGCCCACCACCGAGCGAATCTGAAACGCGGCGTAGAGTTGCCCCAAGATGGAGGAGGCGTTCAGTCCCAGCCACGTGGACACGATTCCCAGCGCCACCACCATGAGCCGCGAGAACGCAAGGCGTTGGCGGTCGGTGCTGTGCGGTCGCACGACGGCGTAGAAATCCTGCGTGAGCGTGTTGGAGACGAACAGCAACGCGGCGGGTGCCGAAGACCAGATGGCGGCTGCAATAGCCATGGACACCACGCCTCCCACGACGGGGCCTTGGGCATTTGACATGGAGAACAGGATGGAGTTCGGGTCCGCGTCGGGCATGACCAGCACGCCGCACATGCCGATGATGGCGGGCAGGGTGGCGAACGGGATGACGATGGCCGCAGCTCCCCAAGCCCCAATGCCCATGTCGCGTGCCGATCGGGCCGATATGGAGGCGGTCACCATCGTGGCCGCCGCAAGGAAGCTGATGCCGATGCCGATGGCGTTTGCCAAGGTTGACCAGGGATCTGGCTGCAGCAGGTCGAAGTAGCTTGAGGGAAGCTGCTCCTGCAGGACCGCCAGGCCGCCGGCCATGTTCAGGCTGCCCGACGTGGCCACGACAAGCCCCGCGTACATGACCACCATGTGCACGATGTTCATGATGGCCAAGCCCCGCATGCCTCCCATCAACGTGACCAAGATGAACAGCGCGGACACCATCCAGGCCAGGAGGGTGGGGTCAAGGCCGGTCATGGGGGCGATGAGCGCTGCGGCGCTGATGGGTTGGGACGAGTACAGAAAGCAGTACGTCACCACCACGATGATGAGCATCACGGCGCGGCAGCGCTCATCGAACATGAACCGAAACGCCTCCGGCACGGACAAAATGTCGTATTTTCTGTGCATGGCCCGGTAGAACCGTGCCGCGAACACAATGAACACGATCATGCCGATGGACATGCCCCAGTTCACCCACACAGCCGATATGCCGGTGGTGAACCCGGTGGCGGCTTTGCCGATGGTGGCCGCCCCCGCCATCATCTCGGCAAACAGAAGCGGGACGATCATGTACCACGCAAGGTTTCCCTGCGCGGTGAGGAACTGGCGGGACGACACCTTCCCGCGCGCCGCCACGACGGCGCCTATTCCCACGGTGAGAACGATGTACAGGACAAGCATGGCAAGGGGGATGTTCATGCGGACTCCTATCCAAGAAATTCGTTTCGCCATGCCTCGCCGGCGCCGAGGGAGCAGGTGGGTCGCAGCAGCGGCGAGGCGTGGCGAAGCCGGAGGCCCCGCCAGATCGCGCTGGCGGGGCGAAACGCTTCAAACGGCTTGCTCAACACAGGCCCATGGCCATCCACAGCGGGATGCTGCCCATCATGGCCACGATGGAGATGACGGCGTACGCGTACGCGGACTTCTTGAACTCCTTGATGGTGACGTACTCGTTGCCGGCAACGCCCAGCGCGCCCAGCACGAACGGGTTCATGAAGCCGTTGAACCAGATGTTGCCGCCGATGTACTCCACGAAGCCGAAGATGAACAGCGAGATTCCCGCATCGGGCAGAAGCGGCCCGAAAATGGAGTACAGGATGACGATGCACACGCCCTGCGCCGGAATGAACGCGCGCAGGATCCACGTGAGCACGAGCAGCACGGGCACGAAGATCCATACGCTGCTGACCACGGGGCTGACGATGGGACCCAAAAGTCCGGCCAGCCAGGTGCTCACGCCCGTGGTGCTCATGAACCCGGCGATGCCGATGAGCGCGCCGATGAACATGATGAGCCCCCAGGGGATGCGGGTTTGGAAATCCTTCGGCGTGAGGATGCCGAAGGCCGACATCGCCACGGCGCCCAGCAGTGCCACCATGCCCGCGTCGAAGATGTTGGATATCCACAGCGCCAGGCAGGCCACCACCACGACGAGCGCCACCCATTCCTCCTTCTTCATCTTGCCAAGGGCCTGGTATTTGTCGGAGAAGTAGTTCTCGGGCAGGTTGAGTTTCTCCTTCGGGCGGCAGTACGTCATGCAGAAGATGTAGGTGCCCAAAAGCAGCAGGATGAGCCACACCCATGTGAGCGAGAGGTAGCCCACCCACGAAAACGACAGTCCCACCACGCCCAGCATGAACGCCACGTTCGCGCTGCCCGTCAGAAATGCGTGCGACCCGATGTAGGGCGGCATGAACACCGCCGTCAAAAGGCCGAGCGCCGGCTTGCTGCGCTTCTCGTAGCCAACCTGCTTGGTCATTTCCGTTGCCATGGGGGCCAACAGGTTGGTCTTAGCGTTGTTCGACGGAATGAGCGGACTCACCACCAGGCCCGCGGTCATGAGCGAGAGCACCTGGCCGCGGTAGTTTTTCGGAAAGATGGTGAGCATCTTCAGCGCCAGGCGCGTGAGCAGCCCCGAGTTCTCGATGGCCGTAGCGAAAGCGAACACGGCTATCATGAGCCATACGATGCTGCCGCCGAAGGCCGAGAACACCTCGGCGAGGCTGCCCACCTGGAACGCCACCATCAGCGCCATGGCTCCCAGGCAGGTCGCCCACGAGGGTAGGGCGTTCGCGATGAGCATGATGAGCATGCCCACGAAGATACCCAGGTAGGTCATGCTCGTGGCGGTGAGCCCTTCAAATGGCGGGATGTTCGCGATGACGGCTCCCACTGCGATGGAGATGACGAGCATGATGATGCTCTTCTTGTTGAACTCTTTCATAGATTCCCCTTTTCATCAGGGAGACGGGATGCCTCCCGACGTGCAATCCCCATGCTGCATTCCGACAAAGGTGACACCTCCGCGGCGTTTTCGACCCTCCCTCAACGCGTTATCGGGCGGCTTCCTTCGCCTGCTTCTTGCGAGCGCGCAGCGCGGCGGGGATCTTTTTGGCGAAGGCGATGACGGCCTTCTTGTTGGACATGACGACGGGCCAGCCGTTGGCGATGGCCTCGGGGGTGAGCAGCACGTTCATGCGCATGCTGTCGAGCGCCTTCGCGTCGAGGATGAGCTTGCCGTCCTCGTATTCCATCTTGAAGATCTCCACCATGGGGCTGCCGTCTTCGGTCAGCATCATGAGGGACGGCTGCTTCGGTGGTTTAGGCATGGGGATCACGCTCCTTGAGAGGCGGCCGAGCGGGCCGGCCGCCTCTGCGTATCGGGTTGGTTGGACGGGGTTACTTCTTCAGGACGTCGCGGAAGTCCACGCCGTAGTCCTCGAGGATCTTGAGGGCGCCGGGCCGCGCGCCGGCGGCGATGCCGCCGCCCGGATGTCCGCAGCATCCGACGAAGTACAGGTTGTCGATGGCGCCGTGATAGTCGTGGCCCTTGCCGGGGAAGGGGCGCATGTCGTACATCTGGCTGGGCTGCAAGCCGATCATGCCCAGGTCGCCTTCCTTCATGGCCGGGTTCCACTGCTCGTACTCGAGCGGCGTGAGGCCCCACTTGCCCACGATGTCGTTGTCGGTGATGTTCGTCGTCTGGGCCTTGAAGAACTCCCAGACCTCCTGTTTGAGCTCGTCGCCGTGCTTCTCCCAGTTCTTCTCGTCGCCCCACAAGCGGTAGGGGGCGTAGGAGTACAGGTTGACCACGCTGTGGCCCTCGGGGCAGCGCGACGGATCCCACAGAGACGGGATGGTGACGAGCGGCAGACGCGGGTTGAACTCGCCCAAGCGGTAGTTGCTGAACGTCTCGAGGTATTCCTTCTCCTCGGGGGCGAACTCGATGCAGTAGGCGTCGAGCACTTCGGGGCCGGCCTTGAACTCGGGGATCTTCTTGAGCGCGAAGGACTGGTTGAGTGCGGCGAAGTCGGCCTGCTTGAGCCGGCGCACGTAGCGCGCCTCGTCGGCGGGCGCGTTGTCGCCCAGCATCTCGTAGACGTCCTTGATGTTGATGGTGCTGATGACGGCGTTGTTGGCAAGGTATTCTTCGCCGTTTTTCGTGCGGACGCCCTTGATCTCGCCGCCCTGCACGGTAACGCCGTCCACCCACGCGTTGGCGAACAGGTCGGCGCCGTTGTCCTTGCAGCAGGCCATAAGGGCCTCGACGAACTTCTGGCTGCCGCCCATGGGGAACGGCGGGGCGTAGGTGGGCTTGTGCACGCGGCCCGTGAAGTACAAAAGCGTGGCGGTGCCGATGGCGCGCGGGTCGATCATCATCTCGGTGCACCAGCGGGTGAACGTGACGCGCACCTGCTCGCTTTCGAACCACTCCTCCACGATCTGCTGGGCCGAAGAGCTGAGCACGCGCTGGAACTCGCGGCCTTCGGGGCTCATGTACATGACGTTCATCATGGTGCCGTACGGTGGCGGCGCGCTTTGCGAGCCGATGCCGGCCACAGCCAGCATGTTCACCATGTACTCGTGGAACTCGGGGTACACTTCGGCGTCGCGCTTGGAGAACTGCGCGATGTTCTGGCAGGCCTTGTCGATGTCGTGGTGCATGATGAGGCTGGTCTGGTCGGGGAAGATCGAGCAGAACAGCGCCTTGGCGTGGGCGTACTCGAAGCCGTACTTCGAGAACAGGCCCAGTTCGTCCTCCGTCACGATGGGCGTGGCGGAGATCATGTTGTGGACCATGCCGCCGAGGTCGGAGACGTATCCCGGTGCGCACACTTCGCCTGAGCGGGTGGAGCCTCCGAACTCGTCGTTGGCTTCGAGGCAGCAAACGCTGAAGCCGGCCTTCGCGAGGTAGGCAGTGGTGATGAGGCCGTTGTGGCCGCCGCCCAAGACTACGAAGTCATACGTGGATGACATGGTGCTTCCTCCTTATAGGTTGTGTGACCATGCTGTTCGAACGTTGCGCATCCCGGGATGGGTCCGTTATAGGCGGGCGTGGTCGGGGCGGCAAGAACCCACTTTGGAGGAAGTGGGGAAATCGCCGCAGCCCACTTTCGCAGTTTTGGCGTTGCGGCAGGTGGTGCGCGATGACAGTGTCGGATTCTTTTCGCAACCTGAAAGCTCGCTGCGCGCGGGATCGTTTCCTACCGTGCGTCCACAGTTCTTCACAACTGGATGGACGCAAGGCCCCACATTGCATAATGTGGGGTATTCCCATTTGACTGTTGTTCGGGATAGGTTTGCCTTGTCAGATGGCCGTTCCAATCGACGTAAGAGGGGTACTCATGTCGAAGGCATCCATGCGGCACCAGATTGCCCATGCGTTTATGGCGCTGGTCCCGAAGTCCCCAACCAAACGAGTGACGGTGGCCGAACTGGCCCGGTTCCTCGACATGGACCGCAAGACGTTCTACAACTACTTCGACAACATAGACAACCTCATGGTTTGGATATACCGGGACTACCTGTCCAGCATGCTGGACGGTCGGGCCTTCGACGGGTGGAGCAAGGCCACGCCCTCGGATGCGCGGTTTGATCCGTATCCCGACCTGCCGTTTTACGCGCGCAACGTGCGGGGGTCCATGCTGGACCAAGGCCCGTACTTCAAGACGATGGCGTACCATTGGGAGGACCATCGGCAGTACTACTCCGTCGTGTTCTCCAGCACATGCTACATCGACCTGTTCAACTACATCGTTGCGCTGTTCCAGCCCTTGTTTCGCGAGGACGTGGAGTTTTTCCTGGCGGGACGTGACATGCCGGGCATCGTCGTGGACTTTTTGTCCGAATACCACGTTATGGGCGTGTTCGGGCGGCTGCGGTACCATTACACGCAGACGAACAAGTTCATCATGCAAGACGAGCTGGACCCGTTTTGGAACTACGCGCACATCATGATGAAGCGCAGCGTGGACGCTTGCTTCGAGACGGTGGAGCGGCAGGGGCTTGCGCGGTTTCTAGGGCGGGCGAACTTAGATCGATACCGAGGGCTGCAGGGCTCTGAATGAGCGAGGACGGGTCAAGTGAGACGTTTCGGGCGCCTTGGGAGAGTTCGTAGGGGAAATCGGAGCAAGTCGCCTCTTGCGGTTTTAAGGGGCTTTCGGTATACTTCATGTTCGCGCTTCGCAAGAGGCCGTGTGCCAACGTGGCTCAGCTGGTAGAGCAACGCACTCGTAATGCGTAGGTCAGCGGTTCGAATCCGCTCGTTGGCTCCAGAAACAGCAAGGTCAGAGGCTTGTTCCTCTGACCTTTTCTGTTGTGTATCGCATTCCGTGGGAAAAATATGGGAAAAGACAGGCGTTTTCTCCTTTAGGCGGACATGCCGAGAGACGAGAACGGCATTACGACCGCCGTTGTACTCGCGTTGCCATAAAGCACCCCGCCAAGGGCCTTGGTTGCCCGTACAACATTGTCAGGCACCACGTGGGCATAGACTTTCGAAACCATCGCCGTATCCGAATGGCCCATGAGATGCGCAACTGTCACGAGGTCGATTCCGCTAGCAACCAACAGGGTTCCGAACGTATGCCTTAGCTTGTGAAGCCCGCATCTGCCGAAAGAGTTCTGGGCGACGAAGCCCCTAAACCAGCGCGACAAGTTCGAGGGTATCATGTACTCGCCAACCCCGTTCGAAACTACCGGTGTGCTATCAACCTGCTCTACGCCGATGTCTTGAAGTTCGGCCTTCTGCCGTTCCTTCCATTCGCCAAGGCGCTTAGCCGTGTCGGGGTCGAGGGGGATAGCGCGAACGCTCGCCTTGCTCTTAGGGGGCTTGGGAGCCTTGTCGTGCTCTGTAACGGCTTGTGCAATCCGAACGCATCCAGCTTCCGCGTCGAAATCCTTCCACCTCAAGCCGCACACCTCTTCGCGCCTCAGCCCAGCGCAAAGAGCAAGAAGTGCGCCTGTACGGTTCGCATCAGGCTCTCCTTCGCTAAGAAGCTCGATCATGCGACGGGCCTCATCACGTGAAAGGGCCTCCTTCTCCTCGGTATCGGTTTTAGGAGCCTTCACGACCTCGCAAGGATTCGATGCGATGAGGCGATGGTGCGCCGCGTCCTTCATCATGTGATTGAGCATAACGAATACATCGTGAGCCGTAGTGCCGGACAAGGGCTTTCCTCCCCGGTCACTGCGCAGCTTCACGAACAGGCTGGAGATCGTCATGCTGTCGATGTCCAAGAGCCGAACATCCCCGAGGTAGGGCATGAGCACGCGAAGCATATACTCGTTCTTTTTTATGGTGTTGACTGAGTAATTGCCGGATTGCCGCCTCTCTTCCAGCCACGTCTTTGCAAAGTCGGCAAAGACCAGCTTCTTGTCGGCGCGCAAACCGCTTTCCAGCTCATTGACGAACAGCCTTAGGGCGCGCTCCGCCTCTCGGCGGCTACCGCGAACAACCCGTCTCTCGCGCTTATAGCCTTTGTCGATGTGATCGCGCCCCAAAGACACCGTCAACCTCCAACGGTTAACACCATCCTTGGTGGTGCCAAGATGTTCGATGCTTCCTTTGCCGACAATCTCCAACTAAACCAACCCCCCGTGATTACTTGCCTTCGTCCATCGAAGCACGTCTGGCTTCCTCGCTCTTTTGAACACGGCAAGACTTCGAGCACAAATCCTGCCTCTTGGTGTTCGAGAAGAACACCTTGCGGCAACTGGCTCGCTGGCATACCCCTACGTGCTTCTTCAGATAGCGTCGAACCAACTCCTCATAAAACTCGGCTATCTTGTTGCTGGGCACAACCACGTCCTCCGCGCAAACGCCCCCACCTTGAGCAAAGATGCCCCGAAGCGTGCGAACGTTGCCCAGCCGATTCAGGTTGATAAAGTTTTCAAGCAGCGAGACATTATCAAGCAGAGGCTGAACCACCAGCCATATTCTCTCGTCGGAAACAGCTATTCCCCCGGTTAAGACCCTACTAGATTCGAGCGCCTTCAGCATCTTGGAGTAATGGCTAAACTTCGGAAGCCTTTCATCCAAGACCAACCTGCCGTTCGCATGCAATAGGCACCCCATGTCGTCGCTGGTAGCCTTACCCGCAGCCAACGCGAGCACACGTGCCGTGTGCCGAAATGCAGCGGAGCATGCAAACCAGTCCAAGACAGGCTCGACGATCAGCTCGCCAATAGATTCGAAACTTTCGACTCCGTTCTCGTCTTCACGGCAAACGATCTTGTGAACGCTCTTGTCAATACGATCAAAACCGAAACTCTTCAAAGAGTTCTCAATATCGCGCTTCACGGTCGCCGCAGAAACCGATGCCCCGAAGTCGTCAGTGTACCGGCCATGCTCGATTAGATCATTCGCAAGGCCCTTTGCGTCGGCGGCACCTAGGAGATCGTACTCTCCATAGGCGTAGTCGCCAAAATACTCGTTGCCCTCAACAAGCACCGCCGGGGGGCCATACGAGCCCTTCTGGAGCGAGGCAAAGAGCGGGCCGATGGTCTCGGCGCAGCGTGCGAGCGTATACAGCCTGTCGGCATTTGCAAAAGCCTGCGTTATATCATCAAGAGGCTTGTCCTGCCTATTATTCGGGGCCACGTGCACGATTTTGCTACCCAAGTCATGAACGTCTTTATTAGCGCGCGAGAACACGAATACGTGCTGTTCATACGTCTCGTGGTATGCAATTGCCACGGTGTAGTCAGAAATCTCCAAGACTTCTCATCTCCTCAAAACTTAGCGCATGTGAATATTGAGAAACAATATTATGCATCATATACTGTTCCAAGGATTTGTACAAGTCTTATCCTATAAGAAATTTTAACATTAAGGAGTGAAAAATGAAAGCTATCCGCCTAAAAAAGGAGCGTCTGGCTCGCAACATGAAGAAAAGCGAGCTGTCACGTGCCTCCGGAGTCCAAGCCGGAACCATTTCGTGGATTGAAGAGGGTCGCTTCAAACCGTACCCCTCCCAGCTGGAAAAACTCGCCACAGCGCTCGACATGGACGAACCTCAAAGCCTTCTTGAGGAGGTGGAACTGTGATGAAGGAGTACGAAACCGCAACCCCCACCCTACCCGACGGCCAGCTTTTCGAGGACTTATCCGAGCTGCCACCCGTCCTGAAGATCAGGCAGGCCGCTTGGGCCTTGCAGCTCAGTGAGAGATTCGTTCGCGAACTGTGCGCGACGGGCACAATAGAGGCGGTAAAGATCGGAGCCGTGTGGCGCATTCCCCGACATTCTCTCATCGCCTTCGCTGAAGGGGCGCGCAATGGACAGCAGCGACCTACCATACCTTGATTATATCTACCACAATTCAGCCATCGCAGAACGTTACCGTTGCTACCACGTAGAGGACGCCGGGGACGAGAGAACCATCGTTGAGATGACCTTGCCCCCGCCCCTCACACGATGTACTGACGGAAGATGGCTGGTTTCTGAAACGGGGGAGCTGCTCGACGGCAACCCCGCCCGAAAGAGCAAGCAAGAGCGCAAGTGCACAATCGGGGAAGCCCGAAGCGTACAGAACCTGAGGAGAACTATGCGGCGAATGCAAAGTCTTCTCTGCGCTAATTATAGGGGAGAGAAATGGACATGGTTCGTCACTCTCACCTTTGCCGAGAAGGTATATGATCTTGAAAAAGTTCATCGCCCACTGAGCAACTTCTGGAGGAGGTTCAGGCGCTTGTCCGAGCAGAACGCTGGCGCTCGATACTTATGCGTCCCCGAACCTCATCACGATGGCGCATGGCATCTCCACTTGATTGTTTTCTTCGAAGTAGAGATGCCCGAGCCTCAGCCCGAGGAGATCAGGGCGTGCTGGAAGCTCGGAAGCGTACGTGCGCGGCGCGCTGATGATGCCTACGGGTTAGGTTGCTACCTGAACCCCCTGACAGCAAGAACGGAAAAGGCTGGAGGCGAAACAGGTTCAAAGCGCGACCGACTTGGTTTCTATCCTCCCAACAAGCAGCTTGTCTGGCACAGCAAAGGCATGAAGAAACCCACTGTACGCCGTTACGCGAAAGAAGATTGCGAACTTGATGATCTGCTTGAAGGCTATCGTCTCAGGGCGCAGTATCCGCTGCTGTCACCCGATGGACACGTAGTAGGAACATGCACCACGGCAACCCGGCAAACCCTCAATAAAATAATCGAGAAAGGGCGTGGGCGGCGCGGGCATGTGGGTGCGAGGAGGTGCTGAGCCAAGCGGTTCGAATCGGCTCAAATCGTACGCGAATCGGACGCTACGGCAAAGACATTAGTAGCGCCGACCTAAAATGCGGGCATTTCGGTAGGCGCTAGTGGCAGCAACAGGGTGTCGGGCATCGCTTATGGCGACGCCCGACGAGAGCCTGGCAATGCTACTTGCGCCTCGCCTCTTCGCGTAGGCATCGGATGAACGCCAAGACCGCGCGTGCCTCGTTCTCGTCCAGCTCCTCCACCAAGGCGAGCAAGCGCCTCTGGTCGTCGGTCAGCGCCTCTTCCGTGCGCATGGGGCCGTCGCCGCCGCGAAGCCACTCTCGACGGATGCCGTGTACCTGCTCGACAAGCACGTACACGCGCTCGGTGCCATCGACCCTCCCGTTCACGATGCGCGACAGGTAGCCTCGGTCAAGGCCGATGCTCTCGGCTAGCTCGCGCTGAGTCAATCCCAACGCCTTTAGCATTTCTCGCCAGCGGTTCTCTTCCACGTGCGCTCCTTCCACTCGGTTAACCATAAGGCAGTCAGTGCCTTCCGGCAACGACCGAATTGCATGGTTGCGTACTTTTTTCATTGACGATATGCTAGGAGCAATTTATGATTGGCTTAATGGCAATTTTTAGCAATCGAGGGAAAATGAGCGACGTGCGAGAAGAGCTGAAGAAGGAAGTCTGCGGCATCGAGGACGCAGCTGCGCTCGGCAAAGTCGAGGCGTTCGTTCTAGGCATGAAAGCCGAGAAGGCAATCGCCGAACGGGCCGACCGCGAGGAGCTGAAGCCACCCTCTTCGCCATCCAGCCCCGAGAAGAAGAGGAAGACCCATGCGGATTAAAGCACTCGCCCTACTCTTGGCCGTGCTGTCCGCCTTCGCCTTGACGGGCTGCGCACCGCAGAACGCGCCGACGCAGGAAGAGCAAGCGGAACCTGCCCAGAAATCCCTAGAGAAGACCTTAGACGAAGTGGGCAGGGAGCACTACAACACCCCCTGCCCCGTGTCAGGCAGCGTTGCGACCGTCACGTACTATAAGGGGAGCACCAGATGGCAGGCGCTCGACGGGAGCGTCCACAGCGGAGACGCCCTCGACGCGCCGGTGCTGCTCTCCGCGAGCGGCGCAAGCGGCCTCGACACAACCAATCCCAGCAATGTGATCAAGCGAATCGAATACGCCCTCTTCTTCAAGGACAAGAGCGGCGACTACATCGGGTTCGTCACCGACGCAGCCCAATCCGTCCCAGCATACGGCGAGGTCAGGGAGACATTGGTGGACGGGTTATCCTACTACATAAGCAACGGCACGCCGAGCAGATACGAGGCCTACGTCTACCACGTCGTTCTGCAAGACGGGTCTGAATGGGGCGCTGGCGACCTGTCGGAACTCGATGCAGAGACCCAATACCAAGTTGTTTTGCAGAAGGGCCATAAGATCGACGAGGGCAACGTTTCGGTTCTCGGATAGCAACGCAAAGCAGAGAGGAGCACCGTGTCCGACAACGACGAGAAAACGGCCACAAAGCCGAGCGCGGCAGACGGTCAGAAGACACGCCGCTGCGCCGCTTGCGGTGCCGCCCTGCGTTCGCAAGCCCGCTACTGCGCGGAGTGCGGCGCTCCCATTGAAGAGCCTCTTTCGAACAAGGGCGGCGAAACGAACGCGAAGCCTGCCGCGAAAGACAAGACGACGGCTGCAACCCTCGCCCTTTTGCTCGGCGGAGTGGGCGCGCACAAGCTCTATCTCGGCTACAAGACCGAAGGCCTCATCATGCTCGCCTTGACCGTCTACGGCGCGGCGGTGGGCTACCTCTGTGGCTTCGCCCTCATCAACATCTCAGTTGTGGGCGTGGCGCTGGTCGAGGCGGTCATCTACGCCACGGCGACCGCCGCGCAGTTCGAGGAGACATATATCGAAGGAAAGCGCCCGTGGCTCTGAGCGCGAAGGAAGGACATACCATGCATTGCATTCATTGCGAGGGAAGCGTCGCCGATGGAGACCGGTTCTGCCCGAACTGCGGGAAGCCGATGGAAGCCCCTGAGAACCGCCCTGCGGCCTTTCAGTCCATCGATACGCAGGAGGGGGCATCTGCCGACGCTGCGCCCGTAGGCGCGTTCACAGGCGGTCACAAGAAGAAGCGCGGCAAGCGGTTCAAGCTCGTCACAGCGGGCGTCGCGGCGTTAGTCGCCGTCATTATGGTCGGTGCACTCGCATGGGCTTTCGCGGCCGGCCCCTTGCAACCGGTGGAGGCTCGGGGCGAAGGGCAGCTGCCGAACGTTGCGCGAGCCATGACCATGTGGCAGGACGCCGACAAGGTGGAAGCGACGCTGGGCGTCTCGGACGACGAAGCACAGAGCTACGCCGCTGGCACCCTTCTGTACTATCCCGCCGACCTTCAAGGCTACGACGGCTGGGATTCGCTTTACATCGACACGACCGAAGGCCCTGCGAGCAGCAAGGGAGCGTTGGACGAGGTATGGGTGGGCTTCGGCGGCGGGCCGCAGGGCACCTTGGCAATCATTCAGGAGGACGGCAAGATCAAGATGTACTCCGGCCCGGCCTACGGCGGCACCTACGGAACCGGGCCGGGCGCTGAGAACCCGTACACGTACGTCGGAGACTTGGGAGACGCCCCTTCCAATATGCAGAGCTGGGAGACACCCACCCTCGACGGCCCGACCATCGCTGGTTTGGAAAGCGCGCTCTTACAGACGGGCAACAAAGCGTCCTATGTCAGGGAGTTCTCCTCGGACGACGCGCGCGCCCTGCTCGAAAGCCTTGGATTCCCAGCGGACGGGCTGACCGAGGATTCCTCCCTGTACTGCCGCCACTCCCTCAACACCTCCATCGTCGAAGCCGTCAGCGAACTCGCGGGCGGCGATTCTTCGAGCGGCGAGCCGATGACGTACGGCTACCGGTGGCGCGGCAAGGCCGAGATAGGCGGTCGGACGATCTACCTCGCCGTCGATGCCAGCAGCAGCGCCACGGTGTCTCTGTCATCCAACATGTCGGGCAACGGCTTCTACATCCCCGCGCAGTACCTCCTGACGCCCTATGCTCCAAGCGTCGTCGCGCGGTGCACCTTCGACGAGGCGAGCTACAGGGCATGGTGCGAGGTTGAGGAGGGCCTGGAGCAGAGCAGCCAACCCTTCAAGACCGACGCGGAGCTGAGCGTCGAGCAGAGCGACGGCAAGGCGGAAGTCGGCATTGCAGACGGCGAGCGGGACAAGGAGAGCATCGGGGCGGACGAGGCCGCACCTGCCGAAGCCTTCGTCGGGAAGTGGCGCATCGACGGCGGGGGCTACATCCTCGAAGTGGGAGAGCCTGCCCAGTCCGACGGCACCAACGCGGGGCAGTCCCAGTGCAGGATGGTGAGGGAGAAGGATGCTACGATTTACGAAGGGATATGGGGCTACAACCCCGAGGGCTTCGAGTTTCAGGGCCAGACGTACCACTGTCTTGTCCAGATGCATGACAGAGACGGGGAGGTCAAGCTGTACCTGAGCGTATCGAAAGACCGCAAAGCGATGTCGATCATTCGGGAGAGCGACGGGGCGTTCGCCACGTGGTATGCAGTCGAGTGAGCCAAGGGACATGCGCCGCTGCCCTCGATTAAATAATCGACTACCGCAACACCGATGACTGCACCGAAAAAAGGACATGCGAGAGGCACAGGAGGAGGTATGCTTTACACGGCGGGAGCCGATGGCGCAAGAGGTCGAGGAGGACGCACGATGGACGCAGCAAAATGGGTAAGGTTCAAACGGTACACTCACAACTGCCGTCTGGCCCGTGGAGCGTCGAAAGACCCCTCAATGACCGAGAAGCAATGCGAGCGCCTGCGCGCGGCCTATGCAAGGCACCGCGCGGGCGAGATGACCAGAGAGGAGTTCGAGGCATGGTGCTCAGGCTTCTGGGCTGACAAAAATAGGGTTAGAACGCCACGTTAAATTAGCCGCACGAGTCTGATGCGACAAGAAGATTGACGAACGCCGCACAAGAAACAACCATATACTTTGCAGTGGCGAAATCAATGCATGCATCTGCACCTGAGAGAGCATGTCTAATCCCGTCTTCGTCGCTTGTATATCCGTACATTTTTGACCACGCGCTTTTGAGCGCCGGATGAAGGTGGCCTTGACTTTCGAGAGCGTTCAACGCCTTTCCCAAAGTTGCACCAGCATCCCCCGTGATGACGCATGCAGCACTCTCGACTGCGGAGATCGCCTCTTTCACCGCGTTGCGCAGATCGGGTTCAGGTCGTTGAGCAAGCTTCTCCAATGCCGAACAAATATGAGTACGCGCACCCGAAAAACCATCCCCAATGACAAGGCTCTCCTCAAGCACCCGCAGTTCGCACTCATCCGAGATGGGAACCACCTCTTTGCCCACAATCCTATACCCCGACATTTCTTTCTCAAGAGCATAATTCAGGGCTTCAGCAAGAAGGCTGGAATCGTAATCATCCAGCACGTATTCAATTAAGTCATAAACCCTGTGCCACGGTGATTCCATTACATATTCCTTCAAATCGTCCAAGAAATACGTTCGGACACTGGGCCATTCGTCCATGGGATTCTTCCAATAGTTCGCCCATACGCCAATGGCAGTATTGCTTGCATCTGCATATCCATAGCGGCCAGACGCTTCTAGGGGTATATACGGCAACGCGCCTTCCCATGTAGAATTGAAAAAGCCGTATAGGCAGTTGAATAGTGCGGTTCTGAGGTCTTTATCCATGCCATCAAGCTGGAGAATGCTGCGCGGCTCAATAATACCCATACGTTCCGAAAAGCTCACGACAATGCCCCCGTATCAAACGACCTCAACTTCCTCTTCGGCATTATAGCAAGGACAAAACTACATCAAGATTCGCTTTGATTCATCTGCAATAATCACGCACCTAGTATTGTGGCATCAGACCGTACGACCTAGGCGAACGCGCAGCTCGCCAACCCGCGAAGCAGCGCTTTTGATCATGCAGATTATGTGGTTAAAAAGGACATAAACACTCAGCTAATCTCAGTTTTCCACAACAATGCCGACTATAAAAAATACAGAACGCATGTTTTATCTAGAGAAATGTCGAGTCTGTATAGTTTTCCACCATTTCCACAATATACTGTAGTTGAAAACTACTAATACAACTACATATTGACTACAAAAATGGAGCACTCTATACTGCTCGCCATCAGCAAGCATTCATAGCAGAAACGGAGTACTAATATGAGCAACCAACATGTAACACCGCGTCCCGATGGACAGTGGCAAGTAAAAGGTGCGGGCAACAAGCGAGCTACCGTGGTAACCAGCACCCAAGGAGAAGCCATCGAGATCGCAACCGGGATAGCCAAGAACCAAGAATCGGAAATGTTCATCCACGGAAAAGACGGTAGGATTCGAGAACGAAATTCTTACGGCAACGACCCTTATCCCCCTCGGGGTTAGTGAGGAACCACCATGGGACTATCTGGAATCGATGACTTCAGCAATCTACTTGACGACCTCGACAGGAAGGCGCGCGAACTCGACGGTAAGCACGAGGTGCCTATCGAAGAAATACTGACACCGGACTTCGTATCTTCATACTCAAAATACGCGTCCATTGATAGTTTTTTTGAAGCAGGTGGATTTAACTTTGAGTCGCAGGAAGAATTCGAACATGTTCCGGATGAAGAGCTAGACGCTCACGTGCAGGCCACAACAAAGTTTGGAAGCTGGGACGAAATGTTGACTGAGGCCGGAGAGTAGTACGCTCTTAGACAGCTCGGCTTTTAGCCTCCAGCTCTTGATGAAAACACCCACTAGCTGTCGTATTTCTGTCATGGGATAAAAATGGGAAAACAGCCGGTGCTAACCATGTCAATATATGCCACCTATTCACATTATGATCAGCAGTGATTTCCGCCTGTTCCTACGCATTCCTAACCACCGGATACACTCGTAATGCGTAGGTCAGCGGTTCGAATCCGCTCGTTGGCTCCAGAAAATGCGCAGGCCATCGGGGTAAAACCCGGTGGCCTGCTTCTTTTTTCTTTGGATGGGAAGAGGGGTCGTCGCGGGGTGGAATGCGGGCCAGGGCCTGTGTCCCCGATTTCGGGGACACAGGCCCTGGTTTCTCCCTGGGCCGTAGACGCTGCCGTTCGCCTTCGGGGCCTTTTCGTCTTTCGAGTCGGGCATCCCGGGTTGTTCGAGGGGGTATGCATGTGTTCCGGAAGCTTTCAAGCTTCGCCTGCTAACCCTGGATGTCCGCTACGGTAAGGAATTCCCCAGATTTGGCAGATATTTTATCGTAAAGAAAATTAGTAAGAATAAATCTGTCTGAAATATGGCCGAATTTTGTTGTATTTACAACAAAATTTGATACAAACGCCCCAAAATGGAATTACTTATACCCCCATGGGGTATTGTGAACCAAGTCAATTTACCTTCTACGGTAAAATATCGGCCAAATCCGGGGAATTCCTTACCGTAGCTTCGCAGTGAGACGGCAACGCGGTGGTGACGGGACAGAAAGGCAGCAGCGCCGCAGCAAGGCGGCGGGGCGCCGCGTGCCCCGCCGCCTTCTCGCTTCTTAGTGAAGCCCTCCCGCGCACAAGAATCCCAGAATGCCGCCGACCACGATGGCCACGACCATGGTCGCGATGGTCTTTGCCAAACGATGCTGGCGCGCCCGTCGGCTTTTGGGATTGTCCCGGTCGATGGGCTCCCCTTTCTTGAACGCAAGGACTTCCTGGTACGTCACCAGGTCGTGCTCCTTTTTGATGCGCTCGACCTTCATGATCATGAACATACCGACTCCCCAGATCAAAAATCCGATAATGGCGGAGGGCGCCAGCCCCCAGCCCCAAAGCTCAAGCCCCGCCAGGAACATGCCCAGCCCCACGAACACCAGCGCAAGGCCGCTCCAGGTGAGGGCTATCATCTTCTTGTAGCTGTCTTTGAGAGCGTTTTTCATGGCTTCCACGTCTCCTTTGATCAATCCGTCCACCGTCGTGTCGAAAAGAACGCTCAGGAGCAGCAAGCTTTCCACATCCGGGTAGGTTTTGTCGGTCTCCCACTTCGAGACGGTTCGTTGGTTGAGCTTGTTAGATTGCCTCTGAAACGCACAGGTCAGGGGCGGTGGTGATTACTTGGAACTTGGGGCGGTCGGGCTGCTGGTACGAATCTGGTACGAATCGTTCCTCGGTTTGCACCGGGGCCTGTTCCGGCGCTCTCGTGCGGCGTGACGGACGGACGTGGCGGACCTTGTAGGGGCGGCCCTTCGGGGCGTCCTCGGCGTGCTTCGCCATGAACTCCTCCTCGGCGCCGATGCTCTGGAAGGCGTCTTCCATGACGTCGGCGGCCTCGCGCTTCTGGTCCATGTTCACATGGGTGTAGATGTCCATGGTGATGGTGGCGCTGGCGTGGCCGGCGAGCTCCTGCATCACCTTGGGGTGCACGCCCTGCTGGGCGAGCAT
>DXCU01000010.1 GCA_019115845.1 Candidatus Rubneribacter avistercoris
GCCAGCTCGGCCGCCTCGGTCAGGCTGAACCCCGCCGCGACGGCCTCCACGGCGAGCTCCCTGGTCTCCAACGGGTACATGCGGACTCCAATCCGGACACCGGAGTGTCCAACTTTTTGTCCGCACCCCCCTGATGGTCAAAATCTGGGTAAATCGGGGATTTTGAAGGGGAGTTTGGGCGCGAGAAAATTCGCGACCTGGGCTTTTTCTCTTTATCGAGAGGTTTGCCTGCGAGAAAACCCCCGACTTATCCGAATTTTGACCACCTGAGGAAATTTTTCCTGCATTTCGGACGAGCAAAAAGAGAGGGCCGACACCCTGCGGCCCAGCGCCTTGCGCCCGACACCCCGGGATCCAATGCTCCGCGCCCGGCGCTCTGCCCCAAGCGCCCGCAGCCCCGCGGCCCGGCGCCCCACAGCCCGAAGCCCGGCCACAAGCGTTCCGCGCCCGGCACCCGGCGCCCTACCCCAAGCGCCCCGTACCCCGCAGCCCTGCGCCCAGCCGCAAGCGCCCCTCGGCCCGGCGCCCGCAGCCCGGCGCCCAACGCTCGGCGCCTGGGGTTCTCGCAACCCGGTGCTCTGTCGCGGGCCGCTCGGCGGCAGTTGGAAGAGCCTGCTGGCGAACTGCTGTTGGAGCAAAACCGAAACCGGCGGTTGGCGGTGGGAGCGGACTGCCGCTGGGGGCGGACTGCCGCCGATACAAGGAGGACCCCGGAAGGGGCCCTCCTCATGGAAGGAGCGCGGGCGGCGGAGCATGTGCCGCCCGCTACCTCTCGGCGCTCGAGCGCGGCTTTCTCCGCAGAACGCGAATCGCCGCAGCGCACGCGGCCGCCGCAAAGGCAGCGAGCGCGCCAAGGATCGCTGCGAGCGAAGCCGACCCGTCGCCGGTAGAGGTCAACGTTGAGCCGCCGTTGCCGAATGCGGAAGGCGGCGTGGGATTGTCTTGGGAAACCGAGGGCAGCCTCTCGGGAATCTTCTGGTCGATAGCCTGCAGCGTCACTCCCCCGTCCACGATGGCATAGCCCTCGTGCTCGGGGCCAAGGAGCGTGCCGTCCTCCTGCACGGAGAACGTGTAGGACCCCTCGATGAGCAGGTAGCCTTCCGGCGCGATCGTCTCCGCAACGGTGTACGACCGCCCGGCCGCAAGCTCGCCGACAAGGAGGATCCTGCCTTGGGCGTCTGTTTCGTAGGTGCGGACAGACGGACCGTCCTCGCCAACGAACAGGCCGGTTATCTGGAACGTCGCGCCTTCGAGCGGCGCGCCCAGGGTGTTCGTTTTGAGCAGGGACGCCTGCACGGGCTCGTCGACGGCTTGGATGACCGCAACGCCGTCGGCGTCTGCGGAGACGGCGTACCGACCGCTGCCCCCGCGCCCGGCCGCAACTCCGTCCTGAGCGTCTTCCAGCAAGAACGTGCCGTCGGGACTCACCGTGATCACGGCCGATCCGGCCAGCTCGTAGCCGGCGGGGGCCCGCACCTCGGCCACCTCGTACGCCGAACCCGCCGCCAACAGCGCGGAGGGAAGGCTCGCCAGGCCGTCGGCCCCGGTGACCACCTCGACAGGTTCCGTGGAGCCGTCGGCGAAGGTACCGCCCTCGACGGGGGCCACCGTAAACGCAGCGCCTGCAAGCGGCTCGCCCTCGGAATCCGTCTTGGCGATGCGCGCTTCTATGGGCGCGTCGGCGGCGGCGATGGCCACGTTGCCATCAGGGGTGATGCGGAATCCGGGACTCCCGTCCGCAACCTCTTCGGCATCGGGCAGCGCCGCGATGGTGCCGTCGTCAGCCACCCTGAAGCCGAACGAGCCTTCGATGAGCTTGTAGCCCGGCGCGGGCACCACCTCGGCCACCGTGTAGGACTCGCCGGCGACCAGCAGGGCCTCAAGGCGTGCAAGGCCCTGGTCGTCCGAGGTCAGAAGCTGTTCAGTGCTGCCGTCGGCGAACGCGCCCTCCACGGCGAACACGGCGCCCGCAAGCGGGGTTCCGTAGTCCGCAGAACTCACTTTCTGCAGCCCCACGACCACCGGGACGTTGACGACCTGCACCGTGAACGCGTTGGCGCCGTCTTTGCGGTAGCCGTTGGGAACCGGCCCCTTTGCGAGGATAGCGCCGTCGTCGGCCACTTCGATGGACAGCGTGCCCTTTATGAGTTCGTAGCCGGCGGGAGCCCGCACCTCGACGATGCTATACGAGCCGCCGACCACCAGCTGGCCCGCAAGCTCGGCCATGCCGTCGGAGTCGGTTTGCATCGTGACAGGATCCGTGGAACCGTTGGCGAAGGCGCTGCCGTCCGCAGGCGTCACCTGGAACGTCGCGCCGGCAAGCGGGGTCTGCCCGTCCTCGGCCACCTTCGCTAGAGCAAGGCGCGTCTGCTGGTCGGCTGCCGTAAGCGTCACGCCGTCGCCAGCCACCTGGTAGCCGTCCGCGTGCGCCCCCATCTTGAGCGTGCCGTCGGGGTCCACCGTGAACGAGCACGTTCCGGCGATGAGCGAATAACCGGCGGGCGAGGCCGTTTCGGCCACCGCATACGTTTCGCCCACGATGAGGCCGGTGACCGCAGCCAGACCGTCGGTGTTAGTCGAAAGCGTTTTCACCGGCTCGGCGCTATCTGCGAACGAGCCTGTCACCTGGAACGTTGCGCCGGGAAGGGGCTTGTTGTCGGCGGCGTCCACCTTCTTGACGAACGCCTCCACCAGCTGGTCGGTCACCGTGACGGACGCCTGGGCGCCGTCAAGCGACCAACCATCGGGCGCCTCGCCCACCGTCGCCAGCGCGCCGTCGGCCTGCACCGTCACGCACAGCGTGCCGGACCGCACCTCGTAGCCGGAGGGCGCAGTTGTTTCGGCAATGTCATACTGGTCGCCCACGACCAGCTGGCCCGCCGGCAGCGCAGCGGTGCCGTCGGGGCCGGTCGTAAGCTCGCGCGCGGTGGTGGAGCCATCCGCGAACGCACTACCCTCGACGGGCGTCACGGCGAACACGGCTCCGGAGAGCGTCGCGATGCCGTCGATGTTCGTCTTGCGCAAGGTCAGAGGCGTGGTGCTGGCGTTTTCCACAGTGCCGAGCGCCACCTCCCGCTCAACCGTGGTGCGGTCGATGGTGAACTCGTTGCTCGTCACCGCCGTGCCGCCCGTTTGGCCCACGTAGCCGTCGGCGGGCGTTGTCTCGACGAAACGGTACGTGCCCCACGCAAGGCCGGCCACGCGCAGCGTGCCCTCATCGGCCGAGTCGCCTGCGCCGCGGGCGACCGTGTTGGAAGCCGTGCCGTGTTTTGCCGAGCCGTCCGTATCGAGAGCGGCTACGTTGGAAGCCATGCTGGTCTCCGCCGAGTTGCCTGCGCTGCGGGTGGCTGCGTTGGAGGCCGCGTCGGTTTCCGCCGAGTTGCCTGCGTCGGGAGCAGCCGCATCGGAAGCCGTGCCGGTTTCCGCCGAGTCGCCTGCGCCGCGGGCGGCCATGTCGTAGGCTTTGCCCGTCTCCAGGCTGGTTGCGACGTCATTCCACGCGCCGTCGGCGTCCTTCTTTTGCAGCGAGAACACCACGCCGTTGAGCGGCGTGCCGTCATCGCTCGTCTTCGTGAGCGACGCGCTGCCGGTAAGCCGATTGTTGACCAGGCCGCCGGCGGCAATTTCGCCCTCGACCGTCGCGCTCAGTATCGTGCGGTCGCCAGCTTCTGCCAGGTTGAACGTCTTGCCATGGTCCTCGTTCTCAAGGACGAACGTCACCTTGAAGTTCTTGTCCACCTGGTAGCCTGTGTTCTCCACCTCGGTGAGCGTGTAGGTGCCTTTGCCGGAAAGGGCGAGCGTTAGTGTGCCGTTCTCGTCGGTTTTCTCCCGCGTGACAACCGCCGTGCCGCCGCTTGCGGGCGTGTAGGAAAGCTCGAACACCGCGCCTTCGATGCCCTCTTTCGACGTGCCGTCCAGCTTGGGCAGCGTGACCGTGGCAGTGAACAGGTCGTTCAGCAAGGTTTCGCCCTGATCGCCGCCGTTGTCGCACACGGTCACGGCGTTGTTCGTGCCGTGGTTGCCCTCCGCGTCGATGACGAAGGGGAACTTCGCCTCATTGCCGTTGGGCAGGTGGGCGTTGTCTGCAGTGCCCTTTTCCAGCAGGTAGTAGCTACCCGCCTGCAAGCCGTCTTCGAGCGTGCTGCGGCGATTGTCGGTTTTGCCGACGATCTCGATGTCGCTTTGAGAGGAGGAGAAGCGACCGTCTTTGTCGGTGGTCAGGCTCTGCGCCATCAGTTCGTCGGCTCCGTCCGTGCCCGTGCCCTCGCGGTACAGGTCGAAAGTCGCGCCCGCTATCGCGTTTGCGGCGCCCGCGTTGCCGGCAAGCGCCTTTGCGAACGTGAAGTATCCTCGGAACACCGGATCGATCATCGTCACGGTGGCAAGATCGCCTTTGGTGGACACAGCACCGTCCGTCGAGGATGTGAGGGCGCCGCTTGCGGAGAGGGTCACGCGCACGTCCTGCGCCCGCACGTGGTCGGCGGGAACGGCGCCCGTCTCACGCACGAGGTAGTTGCCGGCCTTCAACCCGACGATGCAGCCCGCCGCCTCGTCTTTCATGAGGGTGAACTGCGAAATTTTTGCGTTGCCGCTGCCCGTTCCGTCTGGCCAGACCTCGTCGGTTTTGACACCGCTCGGGTTCGACCAGGTGGTCACGGTTCCGTTCGCGTCGCGCTGCCATACGGCGTAGGTTGCGGCTCCATCGGTGGACATCACAGCGAGTTCGATGCCGTTCAGTGTCTCACCGACGCCCCAGTCGTTTTTCTTGTCGAGCGTGAAGCGCGTGGCGACGTTGGTGATGGTGCCGTCTTGCCCCGCCGCCGAGCTGCCGTTGCCGTACGTGGGATAGAACCCGCCGACGCTGCCTGCGACCTCTTTGACGCGATAGCTGTACTTTTTGCCATCGCCGTCGAATTCGGGCAGGCCGCTGTACGACCAGGCCCAAGTGCCGTTGCTGTTGGCGGTCCATGTCGGCTGCGGCATATCGTCGATATCAGGTTTCGCCGACTCCCATGTTTTGCCATCCGTGCTGCGCTCGATGGTCATCCGGGGACGGTCATTTTCGCCAAACTTGGGCGCGAAACCCGTGCCGTAATCGGTCCACGCTTTCGTGCCGCTTAGACTGGTGGTGTAAAGCGAGTTCGTGAACGTCTGCGAAGTGCCGTCGGTGCCAATGTCAACAGTCGAGCCGACCACGGCTTCTTCGGCGTTCTTCACCTCGGTACCGTTCACCACCTGGTAGCCGCCGGGGACGATCTCCACGGCGCGATAGAGGTAGTCGTTGCCGTCAGCATCCTTCGCGGGGAGGTTCTCGAACGTGACGGTTTGCTCGTTGACATCCGGGGCACCGGTGATGATGGCGAGGGTTGTCTCGTCGCCGACCCACTCCCACGTCTGTTTATTGTCGTTGGAACGCTGGAGCCGGTACTCCACCTTCCAAAGCGAGTTGTTGTGCTCGTCGGTCGTCTTGTCGCGCAGGCCCCACTTGTTGCTCTCATCGTTCCAAGCTTTCGTCACCTTCAAGAAGGTGGCATCAAGCGTGTTGGTGATGGACGTGGTGCTGGTCATCGCCTTTGATGGATCGTCCACATCGCCTGTCCATGTCGTGGTTTGCTTGCCGTCGTAGGAGGCGGTGGTGTGGTAGGTCACCTCATTGCCCGAGTCTTCGATGAACGACGAGGCGACTTCCACGTCGCCGACCTTCGTCTCGATCACGCGATAGCGCACCTCGTAGACCGTAGAATTTGTGCCCTTGACCTGCATAGGCACGCTGCTCCACGTGCAACGCCAGTTGTTGCTCTCGTTCAACGTCTGCTCGATGGCGGGGAACCCGCCGGGCAGCTCCGCGATGCCCATGCCCTTGAACGCCTCATCGGCGCTCTGCCACTTGCTGTAGGAAGTATCTGCGTCGCCCTTCTTCTTGTACTGCGCTTGCAGCTTCACGGTGACGCTCTGGGGGCGCAGACCCCATTCATCGTCGCCGTCGTTTTCCCAGTTCTTGGTGGCGGTCACGGAACCTTTGAGGGCGTTTTTCAGCGCGGCTATCGTACCATGGTGCGTGCCGTCGGCCCCGGCGGTCGCCCCTCCCTTGCCGCTGGCCGAGCCGGTCACAACGCGGTAGGAGGTTTCCCCGCTGGGCAGCGTCTCTTTCACCGTGTACGTCCAGGCGCTGCCGTCGGGCGCCCACTGCTCAAGCCCGGTGATGGAGTACTCCCAGGTGCTGTCGGTGGGGTCGATCTCCGTCCAAGTCAGATATCCCTCGCCAGTGGAGCTGGTTCCCTGCAGAACGACGTCCTCCTCCTGCCCGCTCGCGGACTCCCGCGAAAGCGAGAGGTCTATGCTCGCAGGACGCGTGCCGAATGCGTTGCCGTAGTCGTTCCACTCCTTGGTTCCCTTAAGCGCGAGCTTCTCAGCGTCATACGCATTCGCGAACGTCACGTCAACCGTGTTGTTATCCGCAGCTTCAACCGAACCCGACACTGGGCCGCCCGCAAGTCCTGCATTCCCAAGCTCAAGATCGCCCAGGCCGACGCTCGTCGTGTAGCCGTTGATGCTCTTTTCCTCCACGTGGTACTGCCACAGCTGCCCGTTGGGCGCGTAGATGTCCAGGTCCTCGAACGTGTACGAGTCCTCACCAGCCGTAAACTCGTCAGCCTTGATAACGCCCGTCGCCACGCGCTCCGCCTCGCTCAACGAGCCGTTGTGCGTTTCGTACTGCCGGTACAGCACGAACTCGACATCCGGGTAGTGGTCACCCGCCGCGCGCCCGTCGAGCAGCTTCTTCACCGTCAGCTTGCCCTTGTCGGCGTCGTAGACGTTGTTGATGAAGAACGAGCCGGTGTTGCCGTGGCGGATGGTGAAGACCTTGTTGCTGTTGTTGCTGTCGTCGTCTTCGCTCCCATCCTGCGAGTACTGCGAGAAGTCCACATCCCCCACTTCGTCCACGTCGATGTAGCCCGGCGTGCCCAGCAGCCCGACCATCACCTCGCGGGCGCGGTACTCGTAGAGGTTGCCGTTCTCGTCGTACAGGGGCAGCGCGTCGCCGGTCGAATCCTCGGCGGTGTTGTCGCCCGTATGCTCGATGCGATAGGAGTACTGGTTGTTCCCGGCAGGCGTCAGCTGGGACATCCACGCTACGGCCCCGTTGCCAACGGGCACGAGCGAATCGCCCTCCCACTTCACGCGCAGCGCGGGCCACGACGCTTCATCGCTCGCCAGCTTCTGCTGCAAAAACACCGTGATCTTCGGCAAGTCGTCCGCCGGGAACGACCCGGGCAGGTTGGTCCACAGCTTCGTGCCGTTGGCAACCACGTTGCCTGAAAGCGCATTGACGAACGTGCCGCCGGAGCGCAGGGCGTAATCGGTGCCCGCCGCCGTGTCGATGTCGGCGACGGCCTCGCCCGTCTTCACCTTGATGACGGCGGGGTCGCTGTCCTCCACGACCCCCATGCGGTCATCGGCGAACGTTACGTCGCCGTAGCCCAGGCTGGCGCCGTCGTTCATGAACTCTTCCACCGCGTAGTAGGTTATCTTGTCGCCCTGGCCGTCGTATTTGGGCAGCCCGCTGATGGTGCAGGTTTGCGAGTAATGCGAAGCCGCCTGCGAGGACGGAGTCCCGGCAGCCGCGATGTCGCCGTCCGGGCCCTCGCCTGCCTCCCGGTTCTCATCCGCCTCCCAGAGGTAGTGGATGTAGCCTTCAACCGCCTTCGGCTTGTTGCCGGTTTCGGCGCTCACCTGGTACAGCGTGAGCGCGATGTCGGGACGCTGCTGCAGGTCCTCGTTCACGTAGACGTCCTTCCACTCCTTGTGGAAGGTGGCGCTGGTGGAGCCCACGCGCTTGTTGGTCACCGTGTAAGTCTGCGTGTCGTGGAAGTGGCGGCCCCCCACCTTGTACTCGCCAACCGAGACGGAGCTTGCGTAATCGCCGGAGGCGCCAACGAAGCGCTCCTTAACGGTGTAGTGCACCACCTCGCCGTCGGATTCGATGCCCTTGTACTTGGGCAGCCCGAAGAAGCCGTAGGTGGATTCCTTCTGCGCAGGGTCGATGTTGATCACGAGCGCTTTGCCGTCGTCCTCGACGGTTGCCACAAGCGGTTTGTTCGCATCGTCGTACAGCGGGATGTTGTTGCCGCCGTCCAGCTTCGCGTACGCCTGGCCGTCAGCATCGACGGAGAACACCGCCTTCGGATCGTCTACCGTCAGCTCAAGCCGCGCTTTCGGACGCTCGCCCTCGGAAGCGTCGCCGTCCAACCACTTCTTCTCCACCGTGAGGTCCACCAAGCCCAGCCGGCGGTTGTTCACCGTGAACGTCTGCTTGCCGAAGGGACCGTTCTGGTCGGGGTGGTACGTGACCTCGTACACGTGGTTGTCGGTGGCAACGCGCTCACGATCGGGGTTGGTCCACCCTTCGTTGACCCAGCCCTCGTTCCCAAGCTCTGCGCTCTCGGCCTCGGTTTTGAGGTACACGGGGTATTTGGTCTGGCCGTCGAGGGATTCCAGGCGCGTCTCCTCCACGACGATGTCAGCCGTGGTCAGGCCATTCACCGGAACGGTGAACTCCAGGAACCAGCCGTTGGCCTCGGAAAGCGCCAGACCCTCGAAGATGACATCGCCCTCCTGGTACTTGAGCGTTCCATCGATTGTCGAGTACAGGTCGTGCTTCGCGCGCACGTCGATGAAGCAGGCCAGGCGGTGGGCCGAGTCCTCGCCGTCCGTCCAGTCCTTCATGAGGTGGAAATCGGTGCCCTCGCCGGGCCCGTAGCTGTTGGTGATGGTGGTGAGGTGCTGCTCGGCATTGTAACTGCGCTGGCTGTCCCAACCGGCGGGCTCCACCTCCACCACGCGGTACAGGTAGCGCGCGCCCGTCTCCGAGTACAGCGGAAGCCCCGTGATCTCAAGATAATAGGGGTCCGTCTCCTGCGCGCTCGGCACGGCGTCGCCGGGATCGCCCTCCAAGCTGTCATAGAAGCCGCTTGCCTTGTCGTCTGCCTGGCCGTCCAGCATGAACTCGCCCACCAGCGTGGTGCCCTGGTACACGCGCATGGTCACCTCGTCCTCGCGCGCCGGGTCGGGCTGCGAGGGAAGCCACTGGTCATCGTTGGGCGCGGGCTGCTGCCACAGTTTCTGCACGTTCTCGTAGGTGGTGTTGTCGAACGAGTTGACGATGGCGCCGGTGCCGGGATCAACCTGCGACGTGAACTCCACCTGCACGGGTTCGTCGCCGGACCCTTCGAGCGACTCCAGGCTCAGCGTGAACGTGGCGGTGCCGTCGCTGTTGCGCGTGAAGTTCGTTTCGGCGCCGTTTTGCGTGACGTTCGTCTCGACCCAGCGATACTCCAGCTCGTAGCCGTCCTCGTCGTATTTGGGATACGACCCCGTTATCTCCTGCGTGAGCATTTCGGCATTGAAGCCGCTCAGGTTTTGCGTGACGGGGGCGCCTTGGGAGTCCTTCGCGTCCGTCCACTCGCCGTTCGTCCCTACGCGGCGCTGCTGCAGCGTGAACGTGCAGGTCACGTCTTCCAGCTGGTTTTGGAACGCCGCCACCGACCACGTCTTGACCTGCGAAACCGGCTTGGTGCCCGTCAGATGGTTCTCCACGGTGCCGCCGTTGTAGGTGAGGCGATCGGTGTCGGGGCGCGTCCACAGGGCGCCCACCGCCGCGCTGGGGTCGCGGTTCTGGTCGGTGTAGAAAACCTGCGTCTTCCCATCCGCGTCGTAGTAATTGGGCGCGGTGTCGTCGAGCAGCATCTCATAGTCCGGCAGGGTCGTGTCCTCGCGCATGCCGTACACGAAGGGGTAGCCGTCCGAATCGTACTTGTCCAGTTCAAGGTTGGGGTATTGCTCCCTGAGCAGATCTCCGAGGTTCACGGTGCCGTCGTCGGCCGCATCGTCGGGATCGACGGTGACGGTGATGAAGCTGCCGTCTGCCGCGCGCACCTGCGAGGCGTTGGCGATGCTGCCGGGCGTGGCGCCGTCCGAGTAGCGCCACAGCGAGAACGTCACGTTGCCGCGCTTGCTCTGGTTGTCGCCGTCGCTCCATTGTTTTGTGGCGCCGAACGTGGTGGTGCCCACGTGCGTGAACACGATGGTTCCGCCCGGATAGGCGTAATCCACCACCGTGCCGTGGTTGGCGGACGCCGAGTTGTCGTAGGTGGCTTGGTAGTAGTCGTCATCCTCGTCATAGCCCTGGTAGATCAGACGGTACTCGATAGGCCTGCCGTCCACCGTGTACTGGGGCAGATCGGCGAACAAGGCCACGGTGTTGGGGTCTTTGTCGAACTCCCAGTCCCAACCGAACGCGCCGCCGAAGCTCTCCTGCTTTTCGAGCGAAGCGGAGTCGGTGCTCTCCTGCATGAGGTCTTCAAGGGCGTATGCGCCCTTCACCTGGTTGTCCACCACCACTTCAACGCGGATGAGGTTGTTTTCGTCCCCCAGGCCAACAAGGGATTCGTCACCCACCTTGCCCGTGATGGTGAACCGCACCTCCGTCAGAAGCTGGAGGTTCTGCGTGCCCTCCGGGGACGCGGGGTCGCGGCGGTAATTTTCGTAGTCGGTGGCGTCGGCAAGCGACCATTCCACCGTGTAGGAGGTTTTCGAAGACTCGTAGACAGGCTCGCCCGTGCCCGGCTCGTACAGCAGGTTGCCATCATCGTCCCGCGCTTGCGACCAGGTGGTTTGTACCACCTCTGTAGGCAGGCCGGTCGCCATGGAGAGGTAGGTTCCCACAGCCGTTTGCTCCGTGGACACGGAGGGAGCGTCTGTCATACCAAGGTAGAGGCGCACGTTCTCGGCGGTGGCCGGGATGCCTTCCGCCGGCGTGCCGTCCGTCGCGCCGATGAGGCCGCCCTCCCCCACGGACGCGACAGCTCCCTTCTGGTCGCGGATCGTGAAAGTCAGGGTCGGTTTCATGTCTCCGGGCTGGGGGCGGCTTGCGTTGTTGTTGTCGGCCCAGTTGGTGGTGAGGGTCTTGCTCTCGGTTGCAGTGCCGGGAACCCGGGTGGGATCGGGCGCGGCGGCGCGGGAGGCGAGGGCGTTCGCCGGGGCCGCGGCGGCCGGGTCGTCTTCGGCTTCGTCGTCGGCTTCGCCACCGGCCTCGTCGCCGGCCTCAGGATCGCCCTCCGGCTCTCCCCACAAGGCCAAAAGCTCGGTCGCAGAGGGAATTTTCAGCTCAACCGTGCGCTGCTCGCCGTCCTCGGCGGTCTGCACGATCCATTCGATCAGAGAGCCTTCGTCGGTTGCCAGAGCCGCGTCCACCGCCACGTCAAGCGACAGATGCGCGGAGAGCGCCCCGTCCGCAGCAAGCTCCACGCGCAGCACGCCGTCCTTGACGGTTCCAAAGGCCGCCTCGGCTGCGGGGTCGTCCGCCGAGGCTTCGGGGTCGTCAGTCGAGGTCGCAGGGTCGCCAGCCGAGGTAGCGGAGTCGTCCGTCGTGGCTGCGAGATCATCAGTTGGGGTTGCGGAGCTGTCCGCCGAGGCTTCGGGGTCGTCCGCCGAAGTCGCGGGCACGGTGCCCTCGCCGCCTGCGTACGAGACGCCTTCGGGCAGCGCGACGGAAAACCAGTCGCCCGCAAGCACGGCGTCGTCTTCTTCGGTGGGAGCAAGCTCGAACGAGATGTCGAGCGAAGCGGGAATGGAAGTAGGAAGCCCGTCGTCGGGAGCGTCTGCGGGGCGCTGCGCCAAGACGGAGAGGGAGGCATCAAGGACGAGGTCGTCAAGGGAGGCCGACCAGTCCTTCGGGTCGCGCGGCTCGGGGTTCGCCGCGCCGTCGTCCGAGGGCGTTTCGCCTGTCGGGGCATCGCCAAATAGCCACCCCCCCTCTGCAAGCGAATCGCCGGACGACTCGGGGTCATTGGTCAGAGAATTAGCTGCCCCCCCCCGTTAGGGAAATCGGGGGTCTTGTCGCCGGAGGTTTCGGGGGTGTCGGAATCGGCATAGGCAGCCAAGGAAAGCGGCATCATCGTTGCCACCAACAAACCGGCCATCACAACGCTGAAAGCGCGCCGACCAAGCGCGCGTATGCGTGCGCACCTCGCCTTTCTCATAGAAACCTCCCTGCTCAACCGCCGCGCAAGACCGGCCTTGCGCGAGCCATCGCGGCTTTCGCCCCCTGTTTTGGCGATGCCGCCGTGTATCCGTCAGCATACATGCGCGTACATTCTAGCAGCAATTGAGGGGGGATGGGGGATAGGCGTTGTCCGCTTTTCGCGGACGGTGCTGCTAATCGGAGCCAAAGCGGGTTGGCAAAAAACAACCACCCCCCCCCCATCTCGAATTACGCTTTCGCTCGGTCCGATTCTGCGTTTTCTGCAAATGTGCAAAAAAATTTTTTCAGTTGGTCAAAATCCGGGCAAATCGGGGGTTTTAGGCGGCCTCCAGCCGCCTTTTTGTGCACCTGAAAAACTCCGACCTGGGATTTCTCTCCGAAAAGGAAGGACCTGCTTCCGCCAAACCCCCGATTCGCCCGGATTTTGACCAAATGAGGGAATTTTCCGTGTTGAACCAGAATTGGCAGAGGCCAGGCCGGTTCGCCGGGCAAAACCTTACCCGTCAGGCGGGGAGAGCCTTGCCCGGCGCCCGACCAGGGAAGGCTCGGTTCGAGATTCGGCAAACACCGGTTCGTGTCAACGCCGGTTTCGCAGAGAGCGCGCCCGCGCGGCGAGAATCCACCGAAGTCGGAAGGTCTGGCCGCCCGCGCGCCTTCCCCGTCGTTGCCGCAGAACCGCCGACCTGGTGCTTTCCTGACGAAAGAAGGACGCTCGCAACGCAATCTTTCCGACTTCGGCGAATTCTCGCCACCGGAGGCCGTTTTTTGCCAAACCACCGTCGACCTTCCGGGCCCTCCCGCATGCGGCGGGCGACCCGCGGGGCGAGGCCCCATGCGGCGGGCCGGCTCATCCTGCGCCGACGGCGATTCAACGATGATCGAAAGAATCATGGACAAAACAGGCCCTCATCCACACGGATTCGAGCGGAATCGGCCCGATCCGGACCCCTTTCAAGGAGGCGCGCGGAAAGGCCGCGCGTTTCCCCAGGTAGGCAGCTCGCGGTTTTGGTTATCCTCTTTTGAGGATGTGGATTGGGGGCCGTTTTGTCCAGAAGGGCCGCCGTTCGCTGTTAAATCACCGTTGACACGAACCGGTGTTTGCCGAATCTCGGGCCGGGCTTCCCCTGATTGGGCGTTTTGGAAAGCCCCGTCTGCCCGTCGGAAAGGGCTCTCCGAAGCGCCGGCGGGGCCTTGCCCGGCGGCCCGGCCCATGCCGATCCCGGTTCAACAGGGGCGCTTTCGAAAGTTGGTCACAAACGTCGCCCTGTGGCACTCCGGGCGGTCGATTCGGCTCGCCAGCAAGCCGCACGATTCTCGCGACCTGGGGTTTCTCCAAGCGCGGAGGGCACAGAGGGCAGAAAACCGGCCCCGCGCGTGCCATAGGGTGCGGTTTGTGGCCAACTCGCGGGCAACCCCTCGCCGAGCCGCCGGCACGGGCCTGCGCCGGCCGGATCCCGGGCCGGGCCTCGCCCTACCGTCCCAGCGCGCCGCCTTTGAGCACCAGCTTGACGCAGGTGCCGACGCCCAGCTCGCTTTCCACGTCCATATGGGTGCCCATTCCGAAGTACCCGCAAATGCGGTCGTGCACGTTTTTCACGGCAATGCCCAGGCCCGTGGACGATTCCGGATGCAGGATGTTCTGCCGCGCCTCCTCGGTCATGCCCACGCCGTCGTCGGCCACGCGGATGACCACGTCGTCGCCGGCCACCTCGCCCTTCACCAAAATGGTCAGCTTCCCCTCCGAGGGCATGGCGTGGCGCACCGCGTTTTCCACCAGCGGCTGGATCAAAAACGGCGGCACCAGCATGTCGTCCACGCGCGGATCGATGTCCTCCTCCATGACCACGCGATCGGCTCCGAAACGCGCCACCTCGAACGTGAAGTACCGCCGCGTCTGCTCCATTTCCCGAGCGAACACAATGAGGTCGGCCGAGTCCTCCAACGTGCGACGGTAGAACACGGCGAACTCCCGCAGCAGCTTGCGCGCGGTCACGGGGTCGGTGCGCACAAGCGAGGCGATGGTGTTGATGGTGTTGAACAGGAAATGGGGATTGATCTGGCTTTGCAGCATCTTCAGCTCCATGCGCGTGGCCAGCTGCGTCTGCTCTTCCAACGCGGCCGCGGCCATCTGCGTGGACAGGAGCTGGCCGAACCCCTCGGCCATTGATTTTTGCGTCTCGCTGATGTGGCTGGCGCGCCGGTAGTAGAACTTGAGCGTGCCAGCCACGGTGCGGCCGATGGTCAGTGGCACGATGATGGCGGCCTTGATGCTGGAATGGCCCCGCGGAAAGCCTATGTCCTCGGGCGTGAACAGAATGCGCATCGTACCCTCCGCGATGGCGGCGTGCGTCGCATGCGTTCGGATGATGCTGCCGGTGGGGTTCGCCGACTCCTCGTGCCCGACGTAGGCCAAGATGCGCTCTTTGTCGGTGATGGCCACCGCGATGGCGGCCGTGGCGGGAAGCAGCAGCTGGCAGATCTTCTGCGCTGCGGCGGGATCCATGCCCTCGCTCATGCACGCGAGCGTTTGGCTTGCCAGCTTGAGCATGGCGTTGGATTGGCGCGCGCGCACCGAGTCGGGGTCCATGTACAATCGGATAACCACCACAATGGACAGGGTGAACACCACGCCCGCGCAGGCCAGAGCCGCCATGTTGCGGTTCGGGCCCACCAGGTGCCAGATGAGCACCAGCCCCGAGAGCACGGCAATCGTGAACATGAGCATCTCGAGCGTGAAAAAGCGGGGCAAGGCCGCCCTTGCCGCCCGAGCCGCTTGAGCGTCTTCCTGCATACTCTCCTCCTGACCAGGGTGCGCCGCCCGGCAAGCGCCCAGCATGGCGGCGGCGCGTGCGCAGCGCCGTCGCCGTTTCGTCCGTCAGCCCAGTATACCGAATTCGTTGAGCGCCAGCAGGACGGCGGCCACCAAAAGAAACCCGCTGAAAATGAAGCGGAGCGTGCGCTCGGGAACCACGCGCACCAGGCGGGCGCCCACCGCCGCGCCGGGGATGGACCCCACCGCCACGGCGATGCCCGCCAGGTAGTTGATGTTGCCGAACAGCGCCTGCTCGATAACGCCGGGAACGGCCAGTATCATGACGGCCATCAGCGAGGTCCCCGACGCCAGCCGCATGGGAATGCCGACGAACGACAGCATGAAAGGCACCATGATGAAGCCGCCTCCCACGCCCACGTACCCGGAGGCAAGACCGGCCCCCAAGCCAATGATCGCGCCCGTGACCAGCTGCTTCCGCGTGAGTTTGACGGAAGAGGGAGGCGGCGCGGCGTCGTTTGCGTCGCCCTTCGCGGATTGGCCCGCTTCCGCAGTCCGCGACTCCTTCACCGCCTTCCTGAGCACGTCGACAGCCGACCACCCGATGATGAGGGCGGCGGCCACCATGATCATCCACGACGGCGAGATGCTGGCCAGCCACACGCCCACAGGCGAAGTGAGGGCGCCGCCCAAGCCGGTGGCCACCCCCAAAGAAACCACGCACGTTTTGAACCGCACATGCGACGCCACGCCCGACACGGACGTGGGGATGATGGTGAACAGCGACGTTGCCGTGGACATGACGGGGCTCATGTTGAAGAGCAGGCGGAACACGGGCACCAAGATGGTCCCCCCGCCTATGCCGAGCATGCCCGACAAAACGCCGATCCCCGCTCCAACAAGCGCGGGAAGAGCGAACAGCGTGAGGGTGTCCATAGGCGCAACCGACTCCCTACTCGGCGATGTTCAGGCGTATCTCGCTTGTGACGCCCGGGTCAATGGCCGACGGAGAGGCGGCCACGGGATGCACGGGCGCGCCGTCGCCGGCGGCGTCGAGCTGACGCTGGGCGGCCGACTGCAGCAGCGCCGTGCGCAGGATCTGATCGCCCTCCATGCGCGCCATAAGCTCCGGCCACACGAACTGGAACTCGAAGTACTTCGCGCAGTTGCGCTGGGCGTACGTGGTGGCCTCACCCGTTGCCGCCTTGGCCGCCTTGCGGTACGCCCGCTTGTCGGGGCGCGCCAAGCTGCGCAGAAACGCCGTCAGGCGGATGCGCTTCGTGATGCCCGGCTCCAGGAACGGGCCCGGGTACGGCTCAAGCGACGAGGGCTTCACCTGCAGAAGGTCGATCTGGGTGCGGCTGTACTCCATCTTGCGGTACTCGTAGAGCCAGCGGAAGATGTCCTGGCGGAAACGCGTGCCCTCGCTGGCCGTCTCGGGGGGCAGATGGCGCAGGCTCCACTGGTTGTCGAACCAGATGTCCGAGCCGTACATGCGCAGGTTCAGCATGTAGTCCAAATCCTCGCCGCGCGCGATCCACGGGTCGAAGGACAGGCGCCGGAACGCCTCGCGATGCAGCGCCAGGCAGCCGCCGCACACGTGGTTCGAACGCGACAGGCGCGGACCCCGCACGGCCTTCGAGATCCACTTGTTGAACGCCCTGCCCTGCTGCCAGAAATGGTTGTACCACTTGTCTTGGCTTTTCGAGAGATAGGAGCCCTCGGAGTTGAAGTAGAACCCGGTCTTGGCCAGGATGGGGATGCCCTTCTTGGTGAGCTTGCCCAGCCCGTACATGGCCTTTTGGAGGAAGTCGGCGTCGTCCACCACCTCGTCATCGTCCAAAAACACCACCGAGTCGTAGCCCAAGACGTTGGCCATCACCAATCCGAGGTTGCGCACGGCGCCGTACCCGGCAAGGCCGATCTCCTTCTGCAGCTTGCCCAGGCCCAGCTGCTCCATGCGCTGCTGAACGAGCGCCAGCTCGGACGAGCCGATGACCAGCGTGTTGAGCGACGGGAACCGGGACACCGCAGCTTGCACCTTCTCGGACGCCTGGTTCTCTATGGAAGGCTCGCTGACAACCAGCACCAGCACCTGGCCCAGCCCGCGTACCTTCTGCAGCGACGCAAGAAGCCGCGGCAGCTCGCCGGGCGCCGAGATGGGCGTGGCGTGATCGTAGGTGGTGAGCATGGTGCCGCCTTCTTTGCGGCGCCGAGCGGAGATGAAAACGGGAACGACGACAACCGGGTTCATGCACGTCCTTCTATCGGCCAACAGTTCGCGGGCCTGCGGGCGAAGACGGCGGGGCCGCGCCCGTCCGCAAAGCCGGACACCGTATTGTATAGCCAGAATCGTTCGGCTGTCGCCCAATTCATCGAATCAGTGCAGCGGGACGAAGGGCGAAAGGCGGCGAAAGGACGGCGGGGCGCCCCTGTTTGGGACGGCGGGGGCGCTCGCTTGGCGGGCCCCCATCGCGTCCGGCGGGGGCGCTCGCTTGGCGGGGCGTGCCGCTCGGGACGGCGGGGGCGCTCGCTTGGCGCGCCCCCGCGCGCCATCACCTTCCCTTGCGACGCACGACGAGCGCGCAAACGCCCGCCGCCACCGCGCAAACCGCAAGCAGCACCACCGCGATCGCAAGCGGATCGCCCGTCGGCAGGGGGACCTGCGCCGGGGCGGCGGCCTTCTCCTCGCCCGACGTCGCGGGCGCGCCCTCCCCCGCCGGCGCCGAACCGGACCCGGGGTTAGACCCAGGGCTGGAGCCGGAATCGGGGGTCGCCGCGGCATCCGACCCAGAGCCGGAGCCGGGCGCGGAACCGGGGGGCGTCGCGGGATTGGAGTCCGGATCCTGCCCGACGTTCGGCGCCTCGGCAACCCGCACCGCAACCGTGCCGGAGACAGGCTCGTAGTTGGCGGAGTCCCGGGGAACGAACGTCCACATCGCCTCGTGCTCGCCTGCCGCAAGCACGAGCGAGGGGTCGCTCCACGCAAGCGAACCCGGAACCGGATCGCCCGAAGCATCGTTCGAAAACGCCCCCGACAGCCCGACGGCGGACAGCGGAGAGCCGGCCGCCACCTCCCCGATCACGGAAACCGAACCCGTCACCGCAGGCACCGCCTTCACAACCTCGCCGACGGCGGACACCGGCGGCGCGTCCGCCGCAATCACGTAGTTCGACGCCGCGTCGCTGCCGAGCAGCTGCACGGACACGTTCGTCGCGCGCTTGCCCGCGCCCGCGTTCGCGTCGGCGTACACCCCCGCCCCCTGCACGTCCGTGCCCACGACCAGCCGCTCGCCGGGCACAAGGTTGTCGAACACGGCCTCGGCCACCGGGGCGTCAAGCGAGCCGTCGTAAGCGCGCGGGGCGATGGAGGCCGAAACAAGGACGATCTCCCGCGGCGCTATCCCCGAGGGGACCGTCCCGCGCACCTCGACGCCCGAACGGGCCGCGGCGGGCAACGCGTAGTTGTGGGCCCGGGCACCGAAGAGGGAAACCCCGGAGGCCACCACGGCGTTCTCGTACGCGTTCTTCCCGGCGAACGCGTACGCCGCAGCCGTTGCCTCCACCTGGCCGGCGTCGGAGGCGAGCACCCCGCCCGTCAGCGCCAGCCCCAGCGTGTGGCTCGCCGGAACGGCCGTTGTGCCGTCGTAGGCCTTGGCGGCGTCGCCCGTCAGGGCCACCTCAACCGAACGCCGGGCGACCGAGAGCGGCACCGTTCCCGAAACGGGCTGGTAGGTGGCCGAATCGTCAGGCGCGAACGTCCAGGAGGGGGCGGCGTCGCCCGCATCGGGGACCGCGCCCGGGTCGTCCCACGAAAGCGTGCCTGCAACCTCCCGCCCCGTCTGCGGATCGACGAACGTCGCCGAAAGGGCCGACTCGGAGACGGCCTGCCCGTACGTTATGGGCGTTGCGGCCACGCCCGACGCGACGGGCTGGGCGCGGTTGGCGCTCGACACGTTCAGAACCGCCGTCACAGGTTCGAAGTTGCCCGACTCGTACACCGCGGTCACCGTGCCCACCGGCCCCTCGGCAGACGATTCGACAGGCTGGATGGGCAGGGTCAGCACCGAACCCTCCAAGCGCGCGGGGCCGGCGCCCTCATCGTAGTAGCCGCCCGACACGTTTACGGAGCTGAGCGTCCAACCCTTCGCATCGCCCCATGTCAGACCGTCCCCAAGCGCGGGAAGCAGCGTGGCGAAGTCGAACGTCGCCACCGAGGGGACGCCGTTTTTGACGACGAGCGAGGCGGACGCGGCCGCAGGCGGGGCCACGCGCTCAACAACAACCCGCGCCTCAACTTGCCGCTGCTCGTAGCGGATGTGCGGGGCGGCCGTTACGTCGGTCCATGCGGCAAGCGTTATCCGCACATCGTAGGCGCCGGCGTCCGTTGGCAGGCCATCCCGCCACCCGTCCGTCGCGCCGGCGGCGCGGTGTTGGTAGGACAGCTGGTCGGCCGTGGCGGGAACGGCGCCGTACGCAGCCTGCGCCACCACGTCGGCCTGTTGGAGGGCCGCGCCGTCGTAGGGCACGGAGGCGCCGGCCACTGCGGAAAGCGTCGCGACGCCCTCCACGACCTCGGGCTTGGCCGGGGCGATGACCACGCTGCGGGAGATCTTCGGATCGGCGGGCACCCGGTACCACGACGCCCGGTCGCCCTCCACGCGCTCCAAGGTCACCTGGAAGGTTCCGGCGGTCTGGCGGGAGGCGTTGTCGCTCAGCACAAACGCCAAGCCCTTGTCGGGCACCTTCGACCCCTCGGCGACGGAGGCGCTCACGTGCACGCCGTCGTTCTCGCGGCGGTCGTCCATGCCGCTCCACGCAACGTCGCCATCCGCAAGCGTGTACGGGTTCGCCGTCAGGCGGGCGGTGGCCCGGCCCTCGACATGGTTGCCCCCGTCCGCCACCGCGGTGACGGTGATCTGGTTCTCCCCCGGCTCAAGCGCGTCAACCGCGTCCTCAAGGGCGAACACGGCGCTCAGCTCCTCTTGGGCAAGGCTCAAAACCCCCAGCTCCCCGCGAGGACCCGCTATGCTCACCTGCGCCGGCGAGTCCGCCGACGCGCCGGCTATCCGCGCCGTCACGGTGAAATGGTCGTCGGCCACGTAGGTGACGCTCGGCTGCTCGACGCCGGCCTCGCCCACCTGCCACGGAACCGGCGTGATGGAGCCCCGCGCGTCAACGTGGCCGCTGGCGGCAAGCCGGTAGAACCCGGCGTTCTCTCCCGACAGCGACACATCCGAGGCCACGATGGGCACGTCGGTCCCCGCGTCCGCCGACGCGTACGCGTACGACCCCACAATCACCTGCGGCGCCAAGCCGCCCACCACCTGATCGGCGGGAACGGCCGCCGTGATGGCATCTGGCATGGTCACTGCGGTCGTGCCGTCGTAGGGTTTCGTCACGCCCGAGGCCGCATGCTCCACCGTCACCTCCTTCTTCGCAAGCCGCACCTCGCACGCAACGTCATGGGAACCCGACGCGTCGGCGAAGCGCACCGCAAGCGGCGTGGCGTCGTCGGCGCCGTACCGGTCGGCGGGGATGTCGGCGTTATCGAGCACGACGGGGACGGAAAACGAGCCGTCGCCGCCCACCTCGCCCGTCGCCAGCACCACAGAATCCCACAGCACGCTCACGCCCTGCGAACCCGCGGCCGCCTCCGCGCTCACGCTCCCTTTGACGGTGACGACGTCGCCGAACGTGAACTCGGTCTGCGCAACGTCCCCCGCGTACGTGGTCGCCTGCAGGTTCACCTCGGGCGCGGCGCCTTCCTCCACCTCCACCTGCGTTGCCGGGCTCACCGCCTCAAGGTAGCCGCCGTTGCCGGCGTACTTCTGCTTCACCCAGTACGCGGTGTTCGCCGCAAGGCCCGTGATGACCGGGCTTTCCTGCCACGTGTACTGCCCGTTCTCCTCCGTGCTCCAGCCGTAGCGCACGCCACCGCGCCCCTGCGCCGGGTCCAGCTCCTCAAGGGTGACCGATCCCGCGCCGACGCTTTCCACCACAGGCGCCTCGGGCGCCTTCTGCGACACGCGCGCCGGCTGCCCCACGCTGGCCACCATGTCGCCGACCGCCTTCGCTATCTGGCCGCCGTCGTACACCACGCCGATCTCCGTGCCGTCGCGCCGCGCACCGTCGGCCACCACGGGCGCGGCCTCGATGAACGCGTTGCCGGGGCGAATCTTGAACGAGCGGCTCTCGCCGGGTTTCAGCACCTTGTCGGCCTCGGTCGCGTCAACGAACTCGAACAGCGCGTAGGGGTCCCCGCCCGTGCTGGGATAGAGCGCAAGCCCCTCGAGCGCAGCCTCCTTCTTGCCCGTGTTCGCAAGCTCAACCGTCAAAAACTCCGGCGTGAAGCCTATGCCGAACGCGCCGTTCGGCTCGAACATCAGCAGGCCGTCCTCGCCTCCCGAAATGGAGAAGCCGGGCTGCTCAACCTGCGACTCCTCCACCTCCACAACGGTGGCCGACGACGCGAACGCGTTGCCCGGGCCGCCTTCGTAGTCGCGCATGACGTGGGCCTGGGCGTCCCAATGCCGGCGCTGCGGGTTGTAGTCCGCCTTGTAGCGGACCTCGTAGGTTCCCGCAGGCACCTCCACGCTGCCGTCCGCGTAGACGTCCTGCCATACGCCCGTTCCGTCGTCGGTTTTCGGACGGTACTGCATCGCGGTGGTGACGCCGGTGATCTTGCCGTCGCCGCGGCCGCTTGCGCTGGGCTGCTGGCTGCCCAGGCCCTGGGGCCCCTGGGGGCGGGTGGGCACGGTCACCGCCGTGGCGGCCGAGGGGAACGCCGAGGCGTTGTCAGCCACGCGCAGGTACACCACGTGCGGCTCTTCGCCGTACTCGCCGATGAACGGGGAAACGGACGCGCCGTTCGCTATCTTTTGCCCGGTGAAGTCCTCCTTGGTGTTCGCCTCGTGTATTTCCACGCCGTTTTCCATGTAGACGGTCACCGTCTCGGCGGCGTAGTCGATCTCGAAATCCCACTCGGGTGGCGCCGAGGGAACGGGGTACTCGTACTCGCCGTCCTCGGTCAGCTTGCCCCATTGCAGATCGACGTTGTACACGCCGTCGAGCCTTTGCGACACGTAATTGGGGTCCTCGATATGGGCCGTCACGCTGTAGGAGCCCGCGCTCAAACCGCGAATGGTGGGATAGGGCTTGGAGGAGTCGGCGATGATCCACCCGTCCGACCCTCCTTCGCCGGCGTCCGGCCGCGCGATGCGCTCGCCGATGGGCAGGTACGCGGAGCCGTCGTAGAGCACGGTGGCCCGCACGGTTTCGCCTTCCACGTTTTGGTACACGGCCTCCAAAGGCCCGTTGTAGCCCTGGTCGTAGACGGTGGTCTGCACGCCCCCTTCCGGGTAGTCGGGGTTGGACGCTTGCGCGACGGAGGCGCGGTAGGCGGCCTCGTTGTGGTCGTAGGTGTTCCAGAACCCGCCGAACCGGTCTTCTTCCCACACCAGGTCGCCGTCGGCGTAGATGGATGTGGTGTCGGTGGCGGACTGCTCGGACCCCACGCGCCAGAAGGGCTTCTCCGACTCTTTGAGCCGCGTGGTGACCACCACCTGCTTGGGGTGCACCACAAGCTCCAGCGCGGTGGAGAGGCTTGCGATCTGCCCGTTCGTCTCGTACGTCACGGTCACGGTCGCTTGGTAGGCGCCGGCGTCGATGGACCCTTTGGGGACGATGCTCCACGACTCGTCCGCATCACCCGGGGCGATGGCGGCAACGCCTCCCCTCACCTCGAAGACCTCCGGCAGGTTGGTGGACACGGACACGTTGGCGGCCTGGGACAACCCCACGTTGTCGATGCGGACGCTTTGGCCCAGGCGCCCCATGTCGTCGCCGTACGTGGCGTCAAGGGCCGCCAGGCCGCCCAGCTGGAGCGCCGCGCCCCCCTGCCCGTCGGTCACCTTGAGCGCGACGTCGGAGGTGCGGCTGGCAACCGCGGTGGCCCTTGCGTCCTCATCCGCCTTCTCGGCGAACACCTTCAGCGTGTAGTCGCCCCACTGCATGTCCTGGGGGATGGTCAGGGCGTAGGTTCCGTCCTCGGCTTTGTCGGCAAGGGGGCCGTAGGCCATCACGGCGCCCGCCGAGTTCACGAGCATGGCCGAGATGCGGTTGTAGCCCCTTGCGGGGTCGACGCCCGTCACCTGGACGGACAGCTGCGATCCGGGAGAGGCGGCGTCCAGCCCCCCAGCCACAAAGGCCCGAAGCGCCGCGTCGTCGTTGAGCACGGCCACGCCCCACTCGTTGCCGGAGGAGAGGGCGGTGCCCGAAAGGGACTCCGCGCGGGAGGCGCCGGCGTCAATGAAGTACAGCACGCCGTCCCATCCCAGGTTCAGCGCGGGCGCGACGCCGATGCCCTCGTATCCGCCGGCGGCGCTTTTGGCGAGCGCATCCAAGCCGAGCGTGCCCGCGCCTTCGGCCAGGGGAACGTCCAAGCCGAGCGCGCCTGCGCCTTCGGCCAGGGGGGCGGCCTCCCTGTTGGAGTACACCGCGCCCTCGGAATCCACGGCTGCGGGGCGGATTTGGTCGTACATGCCCTCGGATCCGCTCAAATCCAGGTAGGAGCGCGTCCAATAGGAGCCGTACGCGTTCGTGGACGTGCTCACCGTCGCGCCCTGCGACTGCGCGTAGGGGGTGGCGGTGAGCTGCACGGAGGACTGGACGTAGGAGGTATCGGGGAAGGGCGCGAAACCGTAGTCCGCGCGCAGAAGCTCCGCCCCCGAAAGGATGAACGCCGTGTCGTCGGCAAGGGGCATGTCCACAAGCAGGCCCACGTTGCCCCTCGCCGGCCACGTGGTGCGCTTGACGGCGGCCTGCTCGTCGGGCGTGAAGGCGGTGTTCCAGAAACCGCCCGCGGTGTAGGAGTCGTACTGCTGGTCGAAGCTTTCCGAGCGCATCCATTTGCGCAGGTTGGACTCGTTCCACTTCTCGTCGAAGTGGTTGATCTGCTCCTTCCAGAGCACCTGGTCCACAATGTAGGCCGTCTGCAGAAGGAAGCTGTCGGACGCGGCGTTGCCGCTGGCCGACTCCTTGTCAAGCAGGCGCCACCGCAGCGGATCCTTCTGCTCGGCGGAGTCTATGAAGTAGCGGCCGAAGTAGACGTAGCTGCCGTTGCCGCCGTTCGCCCAGGTGGCCGATGGCGAAGCGGTGGGCTGCGCCGGGTTGCGGACGCCCGAGACGAACCCGTCGGGCTGCACGAGGTTCACCGTGCGCGCCGTGTTGTCCCACGCGCTTGCGCCGCCCTCCTCAAGCGGCGCCGATTCCCCTTCGCTCGCCCGCGCCGCTTGCGGCAGCGCCGGGAGCATGGACAATGCGAGCACCGCCGCCAGCAAAAGCGACAGGAGCGCGCCTTTCGGCCGAGCCTCCCCCGACCGAGACAAAGCTGTACGCCTCATCATGAACATCCTCTCAACCTCGAAACACACGCTGCACGCGCCTTCCTGCTGCGCCGCCTAGGCGGGCGAGGCCCCTCGCGCGGCCTCGCCCGCCCTCCCGCTGCATCCGCCCCGCGCACGACGCAAGCGGGGGCGCCTTCCTCTTCCGAGCCGGCCCTCACGCCCCGCTTCCAGAAGACGGCGCCGCCGGGTAGGACGGATCGTCGGCGAAGGAGGACACCGCAAGGTCCGCCCATGCGCCGTGGTTGTTGCCGGACCCTTGGCACAGCATGGTCAGACGCGCCTGGACGGCCTGGTCGGGCACCGCAACCGACACTTTTTCCGCCTCGTGCTTCCAACCGTGGGCCCCGGTTTGGAAGGCGTCGCCTATGAGCCGGCCCTGCGCGTCCAGGAACTCAACCCGGAAGGCCACCTTGCAGTAGTGGCCCCACTTGAGGTTCTGGCGCACCGATCCCAGCACGCCCGCCGTGGCGGACAGCACGCGCCGCTCGCCCGCGGGCAGGTCCACGACCTTCGGGTTGTTGCTGCGCTCCATTTGGACGACGCCTTGCGAGTAGGCCGTCTCCTTCCCGTCTTGCAGCAGGGTGAACGAGGCTTTGCCAACCTCCAGCGCCACGCTGCCCTCGGCGATGGCGGCGCGCGTTTCAAAGGACCCGGACGCAAGCTCGTAGTTCGCGGCCTTGGCCGAATCCGCAAGCGCCACCGTCACGACGGCGACGCGCGAGCCGGACGCCCCGGCGCCGTCGAAGGAGGCGCTGGCCTCGTAGTCGGCGCCCGCCTCAAGCGCCTCGCCCGCAACCAGGCCCTCAAACGACACCGACTCCACCCGCGCCTCGGTCGTGCCGTCGTAGGCTTTGTCGGCCACCTGGGCGGAGGAGATGGAAAGCGGGGCCTTGGCAACGGAGGCCGGCACGGACACGGAGGGCGGCGCGCTGTACCACTGGGCGTCGGCGCCCGCAAGCGTCACGCCCTCCACCAGCACCGCGGACGCCCGCGCCGCCTCGGCATGGTCGTAGGCGGCGGATGCGAACTCCACGCGCACATCGTCGTCGGCAACGGCGCCCGACGCCACCACGGACGAGCCCTGGGGAAGCGCCGTCGTGCCGTCGTAGGCCTTGGAGGGGCCCTCCACCGTCACCGCCGCATCGCGCTTCCCAAGCTCCACCCGAACCTCGGAGGAGACAGAGCCCGTTGCGTTGGCGTTGCCCCTGAACTGCACGGTCAGGGAGTTCGACCCCACGGCCAGGCCCTTTTCCGCCGTGTCGTAGACGAACTGGGCGGGCGCGCCGGGTCGCGCCTCCAGCTCGCCCAGGTGCGTGCGGCCGGCCCACACATGCACCGTTTCGGACTCGGCCAGCGCGGCCTCGGACTCGGAGGAGAGCGTCACCGTGACAACCAGGTCCTCCCCGTACGCGACGTGCTCCGCAGCACTTGCCTCGACGCTGGTCGAGGCGTAGGAGATGGTCGCCTGAGTGCGGACGGAGGCGTTTTCAAGCTGGTAGTTCTCCGCAGCGGCGTCCGTCAGCTCAACCGAAACGGCCACGCCCTTTTCGGACAGGGACGCGGACGGATCGTCGAAGGCGCCGACAACCTGGTAGTGGGTGCCCGCCTCCAAGGATTCGCCGGCCACCACGCCCTCGAACGCAACGGATTCAACGCGCGCATCCGCGGTGCCGTCGTAGACCTTGTCCGCCACCTGGGCGGAAACGACGGAGAGCGGGACCTTGGCAATGGAGAACTCAACCGGCTGGGAAACGGCCCCCGCATACACCAGGCCCTCGGCCAGATGGGCCGTCACGCGGTACTCGCCGGCGGCCGAGGGGGCGGCGCCCAGCGCCTCCCAGCCCTCCCCGGACCTGCGCTCCCACGAAAACGTGACGGCCCCGGTGCTGCCCGAGGCGCGAACCGCAGGCTCGGCGACGGGGCTGCCATTGTACGCCAGTCCCTCCAGGTTCTCCGTTATCTCGATTTCGCTGGGCAGCTTGTCGGCCACGGAAGCCACCTCAAGGTTGGCCCATGCGCCGTGGTTGTTGCCGGACCCCTGGCACAGCATGGTCAGACGCGCCTGGACGGCCTGGTCGGGGACGGCCAGCTCGATGTCTTCCGCCTCGTGCTTCCAGCCGTGCGTCTGGGTTTGGAAGGCGTCGCCTATGAGCCGGCCCTGCGCGTCCAGGAACTCAACCCGGAAGGCCACCTTGCAGTAGTGGCCCCACTTGACGTTTTGGCGCACCGACCCCAGCACGCCCGCCGTGGCGGACAGCACGCGCCGCTCGCCCGTCGGCAGGTCCACGACCCGGGGGTTTCCGAAGGCCTCCTTCTGCACGAAGCCGCGGTCGTAGGCCGTCTCGGCCCCGTCGCGCAGCAGGGTGAACGACGCCTCGTCGGCCTCCAGCGCCACGCTGCCGTAGGAGATGGCGGCTTGGGCCGCAAAGGGACCGGGCGCAAGCTCGTAGTTCGACGCCTTGGCCGAGTCCGTCAGCGCCAACTCCACGGAGACGTCGCGCGACGGGGAGGCCCCGGCGCCGTCGAAGGAGGCGCTGGCCTCGTAGTCGGTGCCCGCCTCAAGCGTCTCGCCCGCAACCAGGCCCTCAAACGACACCGACTCCACCCGCGCCTCGGTCGTGCCGTCGTAAGCCTTGTCGGCCACCTGGACGGAGGGCACAGAGAGCGGAGCCTTGGCTATTTGGAACTCCACGGATCCCGACGCCGCCGCATGCACGGCGTCAGCCGCAACCGAGGCCGTCACGCGGTACTCGCCGGCGGCCGAGGGGGCGGCATCGAGCGCCTCCCAGCCCGCCCCGGACCTGCGCTCCCACGTAAACGAGACGGCCCCGGTGCTGCCCGAGACGAGGATGGCGGACTCGGGAGCGGGGCTGCCGTTGTAGACCAGATCGCTCAAACCGCCCGCAACGCCCACCGCGCTTGGGAGCAGGCGGTCAAGCTCAACCACCCTGACCCCGGCCCACGCGCCGTGGTTGTTGCCGGACCCCTGGCGCAGCATGGTCAGACGCGCCTTGGCGGCCTGATCGGGAACGGCCAGCTCGATGTCTTCCGCCTCGTGCTTCCAGCCGTGCGTCTGGGTTTGGAAGGCTTCGCCCACCACCTGGTTGGCGGCATCGAGGAACTCAACCTTGAACGCCACCTTGCAGTTGCTTCCCCACTGCGTGTTTTGCCGGACCGACCCCAAAACGCCCACCGTGGCCTCGAACAGGCGATGCTCGCCGGCGGGAAGGTCTATGACCTTCGGGTTGTTGCTGGCCTCCTTTTGGATGATGCCCTTCGCGTAGGGCACCTCCTTGCCGCCTTGCAGCAGCGTGAAGCCGTTCGCTCCCCCGAACTCCAAGACCTCGCCTTCCACAACAGACACCCGCGCCGTCTTGCTCGCCGAGTTTCCGTGGCTGTCGAACACCGATGCGGTGACCAGCCAATCGCCTGTCATGGTGGTGTCGATTCGCCCGGTTTCGGCAATGTCGCCGGGGCCGCTCACGCGCTCGACGGTTACCTGCAGATTTTCGGTCAGATCCTCTCCGTAGATATTCGAGTACCCGATCACGAGCGATTGAGGGTCAAGCTCGGCGCCCTTCGCGACAACCGTCGACTCCTTCATGCTCAGCGAGATGCCGGGGTACAATCCCCACGCCTGGGGGATGCGCGTGTCAGAAAGCGTCGGCATGACGGCGAACGTCGCGTTGTGCTTGCGGTTGGGCGCGTAGGTGCCCGACTGCATCCACCAGTTCGCGCCGCCCCATGTGGTGTCGCACATGTACCAGGCGCCGTCCATCAACAGGTAGTTCCACGCATGATAGGTGTTGCCGGAGGACGTGACGTTGGCGTACCCCTCCACCCAGATGGTGTTGATGCCCAGGTGGTGCATCAGGTACATCCACCCTTTGGCGTATCCGCCGCAGATGGCCTTTCCGTTGAGGAAGGCGCCGCGCAAATCGCTGCATGCGCCCTCCTGCTTGTACGAGACGCTGCCTTCGTACGCTTCTCGAAGGGCCCACGTTTGCTGGTAGATGGTCATGTCGGCCTTGAGGTTGGCCTTGAGCATCTGCTGAACCTTGGCCTCAATGTTGCGCAGGGCGTTTTGGTAGTTCGACCCCGCCGCCATGCCGTTGCCCACGGTGAACGTCTGCTTTGTCACCACGCCTCCGGCCTGGGTGAACGACGCGGCCCAGTCCTTCAGGTGGAACATGCGCGCCTCGTTGCGCACCAGGTAGCTCTGAATGCGCCGGGCGTCGTCGGCCGTGGGCCTGATGCCCAGGTCGGCGTAGTTGACCACCACCGACGCGTTGCCGCCGGACACCTTGTGCGCGCCGTCGGCGTTGTCGTAGTGCAGCAGGAGGTCCAGCACGTGGTCCCATGCCCTCTGCCCCTCGCTCGTCAGGAGCGTGCGCCCGTAGTACACGTCGGCCGCGAAGGGCTTGGCGGGGTCCATGTCGAAGGCCACGTGATTGAGCCCCGCATGCCCGGGTATGGCGGGACCGCCGTTCGCCGCAGGCTGCACGTCGATCGAGCGCAGCGCCGCCGCGTCGAAAGCGGGAGCGGGTTCTCCCGCTGCATCGTCCGCATACGCCGGCGTCGTCGCCAGCGCGCATGCAAGCGCGAGCGCGCACGACGCGAGCGCCCAGCGAGCCCAGCCGCGCCGGGCGAGCCGTTTCCTCGCCGCGCGCATGTCGCCTTCCCGCTTTCTCGTTTTTCCAACCGTGAGCACCATAGGGGCCAAAACCTCGCTTTCTCCATATGCCGACATTCCGTCGAAGCCGCGTGCCGCGCCGTCAGACCGCTCGCAAACCTTGCGGCCCAACGCTGCGATCAGGCGCCTCGACAGAAGCCGATGCTTAGTAGCACGTAATTTGTCTCATTTTGATGCAAGGGAGGGCGAAAAACCTCTACAGCAGCTTCGTTTTCGAAGGGGGATAGGGCCGCACGCGAGGAATTCGCAGGAGACTCTCCGTTAAACCGCCGCCGGCTCGGACCCGCGCCGACGGCGATCCGGCAGGGGCCGCACGCATCCGCCGTCAAACCAGGATTGGCATGAACCCGCGCTCGTCGGACCGCAGGCCGAACACCCCTTTGACCAGGTGATTCGAAAGCCCCTTCCCGCCCAGCAGGCGGGGTTCTCCGAAACACCGGTGGGGCTTTGCTCGGCAGGCCAACCGGGCCTATGGCAATCCCGGCTTAACAGCCCCCCGCGCGAGTTGGTCACAAAACGCGCCCTATGGCACTCCGGACGCCCGATCCGGCGCATCGGCGGGCTGCGCGATTTCCGCGACCTGGGATTTCTCCGGGCGCGAAGGGCGCGGAGGGCGGAAAGGCGGCCCCGCGCGTGCCACAGGGCGTAGTTTGTGACCAACCTGCGGGCGGCCCCTCGCCGAGCCGCCTCCGGCGGGACCCGCGTCAACGCCTGTTTAACGGCGGAGCACCAGCACCCACGTTGGAACCGCAGCAAAAAGCATCAAGCCCGTCAGGAATCCGAACGGGCTTGACGGAAAACAGAGAGGATCGTGAGAACCTTCGCGGCAGCGCGGGCAAAAGGTTCCTTCGCTTCTTTACGCGTCCGCGCAGGGCGGCTTAGAGGCTACGCGGTCGCGCGCGGCCCGCACGATGCGCGCAACCGCGTAGCCCGCAAACACCACCGAGTACGCGGCCACGCTCGTTTGCGCGGCCGCACCGCCGCGCAGGGCCGAGGGCAGCAGCATGAGCATGAGGTGCACGTACACCAGGGCGAAAAAGGGATACGCCCACAGCTGCACGCGTTTCCACGCCTCCTTGCTCATGCGGCGCTTCACCGCGTTGAACGACGTGATGCCCAGCACGAGCAGCAGCACGAGCAGCACGAACGCCACCGCGATGGCCGCCGCCACGTTGGCCTGCGGCAGACCCGACGCAAGCCGCGTGACATAGGAGGCCGCATACACCGCCACATGCCCAAGCGACAGCAGCCACGCCAGGATGGAAAGCTCGGCGCGCACGGGGCGCAACGTCTGCGCCACCCGCCCGTCGCGCTTGAACACCCCAATGTACATGACCACGGCAAACAGCGCTGTGGCCAGCGTGCACTTGTGCAGCAGCACGAACAGCGCATCGTGCAGCACGCCCGGCAGCTGCGCAAACGAATCGACCACGAACAGCGCGTCCAGCACAAGGGCAAGCGCGTAGAACACCCCGGGATGCGCTTTGAGCGGTCCTTTGCACGCAACGGAAAACACCACCGCGCCCGCCAGCACCAGCAGAAACGTCATGCGATCACCCCCGCTGCCTCTGTGTCCGCCAGCGCCCCCAACGCCGCCTCGCCCAGTGCGGCGAGCGCCGCGTAGGGCCCGCCAACGGCCGCCTCCTGCTCGCGCGTGCGCCTCATGAAGGACGGAATCCACGCCAGCGCGTGCTTGCGTGCGAACCGCACCGCACGGTCAGCCCAGGTCGCAGCCTCATCGGCCGCATCGCGCACCAACGCGTCCGCGCGCCGCGCATGCAGGTAGGACAGAAACTCGAACTCCTCGAACACGCTGTCGCACGGCTCCTTGCGAGCGTCCTTCGCCACCACGCCGGCCTCGCGCATCTGCGCCTCCACGTCCAGCGTCACCGGCGTGCGGAACAGCACGGGAATGCCCGGCGCGCCTTTCTCCACATGCAAAAACGCGCTTTCGTAGGGAAAGACGGGCGTGTGCCCGCCCGGCGCCAGGTACATCCGCGAATAGGCCACGCGCATGCCAGGCAGCACCTGCGCGACGTCGGCGCCGCGCCACGCGCGCAAGCCCTCGGCCACCCGGCGCGCCTCGTCGGCGGCAACGCCCGCGTCGATCAGGCACGCCTCGGCGTCGTCGGCCAGCGCGCCGTCGCACAGCCCAACCGCAAGCCGCTCGTCCGGATACGCGAACGCGCACGACAGCAGCTCGCACGCATCGGCCAGGCCCACGGCCCTCCGCACCTGCGCCTCCGTCTTCCGTTCCCGGTCCATTCGCTCCCCCTTCTCGCCCCAAGGGGCGACAGCCGCGCACCCCTGCGCAACCGCCGCCCCCGCCGTCAGCCGCCCGGGGGCACGGCCTCCCGGCCATGCCCCCGGCCCGCAACCGACGCCCGCCGAGGGGCCCGCCGGCGCGGGCGGCGGCCTTTACTGCAGATAGTACACGCTCGGCTTCGTGCCGGCCTCCTCCTGCAGAAACATGGTCTCGCGCCCTGCGATGGCCTTCGACACGTCCGACTCGGGGTCGTCCAGGTCGCCCCAGTAACGCGCGCGGCCCGGGCACAGCTGCATGCACGCCGGCACCTCGCCGCGGTCGATGAGGTTCTTGCAGAACGTGCACTTCTCCACCGTGCCGCCCTTGTGAGGCGGCGCGTCATGCTCGCCCACCACCACGTCAAGGTAGTACTCCGGACTTTTGATGAGCGTGCGCACGCCCTCGTACGGACACGCCTTGATGCACGACTCGCACCCGATGCACAGCTCGCTGTCCACCGTCACGATGCCCGTTTCCTCGTCCTTGGCCGTGGCGCCCGTGGGGCACACGTCCAAGCACGCCGGATTCTCGCAGTGCTGGCACTGGAAGGGAAGGAACAGGAGCGTGGGGTCGTCATACGTACCACCGGCGCAGTCGTTGGAAACAGCCCCCTTCGCAACCGCCAAACCAAGCGTGCTGAAGTCTTTGTCGGCTTTCGTATACACCACGTTGTAGCTGTAATCTTTCGGCATGTTGTTGGCAACTTTGCAGGCAGCGGCACATGCTTGGCATCCGAAGCAGCGCTTCAGGTCAATCGCCATTCCGTAATGAGTCATTTTTCACCACTCCCCTAGAGTTTCTCGATCGCAACCGCAACATCGTTGAAAGCCTGGTTCGCAATCATGGGATTGTAGTCTTTCGAAGACAGATTCGCGAAATGGCCGTCGATGAAGTCATCCTTCTGCCAACTGCGTCCAGACGACACCATCTTGCGCGGCAGACCGGCACTGATAGCCGCCTTCATGACCACATACCCGTTGTCGTTGTAAAGGCGAACCGTATCGCCTTCCACGATGCCCAACTCGGCAGCGTCGTCGGGATTGATGCGCACGACAGGCTCTCGCTCGAACTCGCGCACGTAACCGCACTCCCACCATTGCGTGTGCGTATGGGTGCGCATATGCTCGGACAGCACGCTGTAAGGATATTGTTGACGGTATTCGCGATCCTCCCCAATGAACTGCGGGGTTTCCCAATACAGGCCGCGCTCTTTGGAGATGTCGAATTCCACAGTGGCTACGTTATTGGGAACTGCCGTTTCCTGGTAGAGCTGAATGCGGCCGGTTTCCGTGGCAAGCACATCAGCGCTCCCCAGCTTGTCGCCCTCGGGATAGATGCGCACAGCCCCCTTGCTCTTGATGTTCTCCAGCGTGCAATCCAGCGATTTCCAATACTCGGAGTCCAAAACGGTCTGAGCGTACTCGTCTTCCGTGCACCAGAACTCGCCCAAACCGAGGCGATCTAAAATGCTGCCGAAGATCTGGAAGTCAGGCTTTGCCTCACCGAGAGGCTCGACGCATTTCTCCTGATAAAGCAAATACGGATGCGACGAGAACAAGAATCCGATATCCTCTTGCTCAAACCAATGGGCGGCAGGCAGCACAATGTCTGCATGCTTGCATGTTTCGGTCATGCACATGTCGGCAACCACGACAAATTCAAGCGCGTCAATCCAACGCGAGGTGTAATCGTTGTTGCACATGGTCACCAACGGATTCGAGCAATGAATGTACGCGCTCTTCACAACGTAGTCTTCACCCTTGAACTTACCCGTGGTGAACACGTCCTCGAACACCGTCGTATCCAGGTGCCCCGAAACGCCAGGCGCAACATTGCCCGCAGCGTCGGTGGGATAGCATGCCTCCTTGATATTGGAGAACATCATTTGGGGCAGATATTCTTCGCTTTGCCCAATGGCGGCGCCGGGCTTGCCCGCGTTGCCCGTCAGCAGCCCCACCAAATACACCGGCCAACCGGTGTAGTGAGCATTGCGATAATGGTTCAAACCCTGCATGATTTCAGTCGTCACCGGGCCATCTTCGTAGTAGACGCGCGCAAGCTCGCGGATGTCGTCCTCCGAAACGCCACATACTGCTGATGCCGCCTCGGGCGTCCATGCGGAAATGTAACTCATCGCGTTCTCGTACACCGTCTGGACCGCAATGCCCTCGATGGGAGCCACGTTCTCCAGGGCCGGTTTCGTAGCGTCGCTAAACGCGACAGCCTTGCCTGCATCTTCGTCCCACACAGCAGGCAGGTCAATCACCTTCGGCTTACCCGTCAACGGGTCCACGTCGCCCTCGGTCGGCTCGACGCCAAGATCGCTCATACGCAGGTACATGCCGTCTTCCTTGATGAGCAGACCGCAATTCGTCTTGTTGCGCAGCGTGTCGTCATCCACCCATCCGTTTGCAAGCAGCACGTTCAGCACGCCCAAAGCAAGCGCTCCGTCAGTGCCCGGCTTGACAGGTATCCACCAGTCAGCCTTCGCGGTGTTCGGGTTGAACACCGGATCGATGACGACGAGCCGTGTGCCGTTCTCCTTCGCTTCCATCATGAAATGCAAGGTATGGGGGAGAGAGATGGCGGGATTGTTCCCCCACAGTATCTGGGTTTTTGCATTTTTGCGGTCGGTGAGTTCGTTGCCAAGGTCGCTGCCGCCGTGCGCACGCGTCGCACCATAACCGGTTCCCACGTCCACGTCCAAGCCGGCATCGGTGCACCCAAGGATATTCTCGAATCGCACGACCGCGCCCACCGCATTGCAGCTGCCGCTGTAAAGCGCGTAGTTCCCCGAACCGTAAAAGAGCATGATGGACTGCGGGCCGTACTCCTCACGGTAGCCCTTCCATTTCTCGGCGATGGTATCAAGCGCCTCATCCCAACTGATGCGCTCGAAATCGTTCGAGCCACGCTCGCCGATGCGCTTCATGGGATACAGGACGCGGTCGGCGCTGTAGATACGGCCCACCTGGGTCAAACCACGCGCGCAAATACGGTTGTATTCCGGGTTCGGCATATCGCGCGCGGACGTACGCACCACCTGACCGTCGCGCACGTGCACATTCAGAAAGCAGCCGCCACCGCAGTTGCCACGGCATACGCCGGAGAAGATCTGCGTCTCCGGGGCCTCGGCTTGCGTGGAGTCGGTTTCCTCGAGGTTTGTCGTCTGCGGGCTGCAGCCGGCAAGGGCGCCTGCCGCCGTGGGGGCCGCCGCTCCCTTGATGAAGCTCCTGCGAGTGAAACTATGCTTCGTGGGTTCAGCCATGCTCATCTCCTCTCGTCCAGACGGCCGAAACGGCCGCATCGGGCCCGTCGCCGCATCAGCCACGAGGAGGGGAGGTGCGCCTTTGCGACGGCGGGCGGAAAAGCCTTCTCACCCCCGGCTTTTCGCTGGCTTCACTCTACGAGGATGCCGAGGTTATTGCGATAAATCGTCCATAAGTTTCGAGTTAAGAAGTTCTTAACGGGAGGTTAACGAGTTTTCCGATTGGCGGCAACAGCATCTGGCCATGGCGTTATCAACTCTCTGTTGAACCACCGCTGACACGAACCCCGCCGGAGGCGGTTCGGCGGGGGCCGTCCGCGCTTGCTTGGCGAGAAATCACCGAAATCGGAAACTCAACGGCGCCAACAACGCGCGGAGAGAAATTTCGGCAGACCGTGACCTGGCCTTTTCTTGAGCGAAAGCGTCCGTCAGCGCCCCATGCGCCGCCCAACCTTCCGATTTCGGTGATTTCTCGCCATCCGGAGCCTCTTCCGCTGTTGAACCACCGCTGGCACGGACCCCGCCGGAGGCGGCTCAGCGGGCGGGCGGGGGGTCGACCGCAAGTTGGCCACAAAACGCGCCCTGTGGCACGCCCGGGGCCGCCTTTCCGCCCTCCGCGCCCCTCGCGCCCGGGGAAATCCCAGGTCGCGGGAATCGCGCGGCCCGCCGGCGCGCCGGATAGGCCGTCCGGAGTGCCATAGGACGTCGTTTGTGACCAACTTGCGGAAGCGCCCCTGTTGAACCAGGGCCGGCAGAGGCCGAGCCGGCCCGTCGGGCAAAGCCCCACTGGCGCTTCGGAAGGCCCCGCCCGACGGGCAGCCGGCGGGCGGGGCCTTCCGAAGCGCCCGGCCAGGGGAAGCCCGGCTCGAGGGTTGGCCGGCATGGGTTCGCATCAATCCTGGTTTAACAGAGAGGTTATTAAAGAACTATTGAACTGGGAAAACTTTTGCAATACAATTGTCGGGAAATGAGAATACGGAGGCGCTGCGGGAACTCTTGTCATTCACTCGCGGATAGCGGAGCGGCACCCGGAACTCACCGAGGGCGACGTTGTCCACGCGTGGGAAAACGCTATCGTCTCAGCCCCTCGACTCGGAAAAGATCGCGACGAATACGTGTCTGTCGGCTTTGACGAAAGCGGCAGAATGATTGAGAGGGCAGCCGTCCGCAACCCATCAGGCACATGGACGGTGTTCCACGCAATGACTCCCCCGTCAAAAAAGACGTTTCACAAACTTGGAATAGGCAGGTGATGGAAATGACCAACAACGATTTCGACGCCATGGCAAAAGAATACGAGGATGGCACATGGGAGGGTTGCGGCGAACCCACGATGGGGCGCCCCAAGCTCTACGACGAGGATCTGGAAACCGTGTCTTTCCGCCTCGCTCGTTCCCGCATTGCGGCCGTTGACGCAGCAACTCGGCGCGCTGGCATCAGCAAGTCGGAGTTTTATCGTCGCGCCGTGGATCGGGAACTCGCAGCGCTGTCTTGACGCCTTACCCCTTCACCCGGTCGGCCATCTTGTAGCCCACGCGCTGCACGGTGAGCAGGTACTTAGGCTCGCTGGGGTTTTCCTCTATCTTCTCGCGGATCTTGCGCACGAACACGGTGATGTTGTTGGTGGGCTTGCACCCCTCGTCGGATTCGCCCCAGATGTATTCCTGGATCTGCCCGCGCGTGAACACCTTGCCGGGATGCGCCGCCAAAAACGCCACTATCTCGAACTCCTTGGTGGTCAGCTGCACCGGCTTGCCCTTCACGCGCACCTCGTACTCGCCGAAGCGCACTTCCAAATCCCCGATGCGCGCCACGCCCTCGCGGTTGTGCGAGCGTGCGAAGTCGATGGTGTCCTTGTGCCGCCGGATGTTGGCCTCTACGCGCAGCAACAGCTCGGTTGAGTCGAAGGGCTTGGTCACGTAGTCGTCCCCGCCCGCGCGAAACCCGATGCTCTTGTCCACGATGTCGCACTTCGCCGACAGGAAGATGATGGGGATGCGCCGCCCCTCCTGCCGGATGCGCGCGCAGAGGTCGAAGCCGTTCGTGCCGGGCAGCATCACGTCAAGCAAAAGCAGGTCGGGCTTCTCGCGCGCGAGCACCTCCATGCCCTCCTCGGCGTTTCTGGCGCCCACGTAGGCGTAGCCGTTCGCCGTCAGCAGCTGCTCGATAGCCTGCTGCAGGTTGTCTTCGTCGTCTATGAGCATGACTTTATACATCGTCTTCCCCCACAATCGCTTCCTCGGGCACCGTGATGGTGAACGTGCTGCCGCACCCCAGCTCGCTTTCCACCGACACCTCAAACCCCTGCACGTCGGCGTACTCGCGCACAAGCGCCAGCCCCAACCCGCTTCCGTTGTACTTGCGCGTGGACGTGCTGTCCACCTGCACGAACCGCTCGAAGATGCGCTCCTGATCCTGCGGCGCTATGCCGATGCCGGTGTCCACCAGGGAAAGCGTCACCGTGCGCGCCTGCGCGTCGTAGGCCACGCGCAGCTCCGCCGAGCCTCCGTCGGGCGTGAACTTGACGGCGTTGCTGGCCAGGTTCTCCAGCATGCGCGTGGTTTTCTCGAAGTCGCCGAACACCAGCGGCACGTCGGAGGCCACGCTCGTGCGGAACGTCACCGCGTACTTGCGCGCGAGCGGCGCCATGGTGCTTCTCACCGAGGCCACCACATCGCCCAGGTCCATGGGTTCGCGCGAGGCGTGCACGGTGCCCGCGTCCGAGCGCGCGATGTCCAGCATGTCGTTGATCATGTTGAGCAGGATGAGGCTGTTCTTCTCTATCTCCTCCCACGAGCGGCGGTCGGACTCGCGGTCCGGCCCGCACGACTCGCGCGAGATCTGCGCGAACGTGATAATGGACGTGAGCGGCGTGCGCAGCTCGTGGTTCACCATGGAAAGCAGGTCGGACTTGAACCGCGCCTCCTGGGCCAGCTCCGCGTTGAGCCGCTCCAGCTTGTCGCGCTGCCCCTCCAACAGCTCGTTGGCCTTCCGCAGATCGCTCGTGCGCGCCTGCACCTGCGACTCCAAATGGCCGTACATGTCGTGCAGCTCGCCCGCCATGTCGTTGAATCCGGAAATGAGGACGTCCACCTCCTTGGCGGTGCGCGCCTCGTCAAGCGACGCGCCCAGGCGCCCCGCGCGCATCTCGCCGAACGCGCCTTGCAGCCCGCGCAAAGGCCGCAGCACGAAAAACGCGGTGGCAACGTAGACGATGGAGCCTATGACCACCGTGATCAGCAGAAAAAACGCGATGTCGCGCACCACGTTGTCGCGCAGCGCCTGTTGGTGCTGGTCGATGGGAATGACGATGCTGATGGCGCCGCCCACGCCGCCCAGCTCCCAGCCCTCTTTCTGGTACCCCGTGACATCGACCTCCCCCTGGGGATCGCCGTGGCATTCCAGGCAGCTCTCGTCCACCTCAAGCGCCCGGATGTAGCGGAAGCGCTCCTCGCCTTCGAACAAGGCGGTGCCGTAGTGCTCGGTGACGGACGGGTCGGCGTAGAACGTCTCCAGCGCCTGCGCCTCGAACTCGTCGGGGATGCCCTGCTCGTTGCGCGGGTTGAAGTTCGTGTAGCGGATGGCGTAGTCGCTGCCCGCCGAGAACAGCGCGCCCACGCTCTTGCCCACCACGGCGCAGTGCAGGCCCTTGAACTCGTAAACGCCGTTGGAGGTGGTGTTGATGATGGTCTGCGAGTTGTCCATGAACTTCCAGACGGCGTCCATCTCGCGCGCGAACGTGCGCGCCTCCTCCAGCAGCGCCGCCTGGGTTTGCTCGCGTTGGGAATGGATGTCGAACAGGGCGAACGCGAAGCACGACACGGCGAAGGCCACCGTCAAGGCGGCCAGGTAAATGGTCTTCAGGCTGAATGCGCGCGTGCGCCCTCCCATGCGCTCCCCCCGTGTTCCCGCTGCGGCCCCGTGCGGCAGCAGGCCCACCCTAGCACAAGAGCGCCCCGCACGCAAAGGCGGCGGGGCGCTCTGGGAACGCGGGGAGCGGGGGGAGCGGGGGGCACGCCGGCACGTCGGCGCAACGCGGGCACGCGCCCGGCGCACGCGAGGAGGCGCAAAGCGGAGGGTGCGCGGGGGCGGAATGCTGGGGCGCGGGGGCGCGCCGCCCGGTGACCCCTAGGCGGCCGCCCGCTTCGCCACGCCAGTGCGCTTGAGGGCCGCAAGCAGCGGCAGGCCGAGCACGTACATGACCAGCGCCTCGCCCACGCCCGTGGCCACCACGCCGAACAGGTACATGGGCAGGTACAGCCCGTCAAGCGCGATGGAGGTGAAGGGGATGGTGTAGTAGCCCATGCCCTGCAGCAGAATGGGCAGGTACGCGGGCACCACAAGCGCGTTGGCAACCACGGGGCCAAGCAGCGCCAGCTTCGGACGCTCGCGCATCTTCCAGCACCACAGCGCCCCCAAGAAGGTGGCCAGGCTGCCGAACACCACATCAAGCATCCCAAGCGCCCCCGTGCCGTTGATGGCGAGCGCGATGAGGTTGGCAACGGCGCAGCCCGCCGTCAGCCCCGGCACCGCCGCCGGCGTGAGCACCGCCAGCACGCACACCGCCTCCGATATGCGGAACTGCACCGGCCCCCACGCAAGCCCCTGCAACAGCAGCAGCGCAACGAGGGTGGCCGCCGCGTACACAGCCGCGATCATGCCGGCCTGGGCAACATACGCCGTTTTTTTGTTGGTCATGGTTTTCTGCTCCTTGTCTCCGCACGGCAAAAGCAGCGCGGAGCAGGCGCGCGCATCCCGGCCGACACGGCCAAGGAGCAAGCAGCGGTTCCGCACGGCAGCGCCGCGGGCTATGGGCAACTGACAGTCCGCGAGTGCAGGGCCCAACGATGCAAACGCGCAGCCTCAACGACGCGGGCGCGCAGACGCGCGCCGCCGAAGCCGCAGTGCAGTATAGCAGAAAGCCGCAAACCGGGTCATCTGCCGCGCGAACGGCGCGCGGACGCGAACGCGCCCGCGTCCTCAACCTGCTCCACCCGCTCGTCGAACGCCGGGACGATGGTCCCCTTCGCACCGGCCTCCCTCCAGCGCGCGATGGCCCGCTCCACCCGCTTGTAACCGATCATGCGCACGTCGAAGCCGGCGGCCTCGAATATCTTCTTGGGCGGCGTCCCGGCCTGCCAACTGGCCAGCGCATGGGCTTTGAAGCGATCTGTGTACGTGATGCGCGTGGGGCTTACGCCCTCGACGTTGGGATTGCGCTTGAGCTCCCTGATCTCTTCTCGGTTGAATCCGCATGTCCTGCTTCGTCCTACCATGATGCAACTTCCTTTCCGTTGCTCTTTGCCCGACCGACTTCATGCAGCCGCCTCTGCGCAACCAGCGACCAAAACACCCTCCGTCAGCGGCACCGACCGAAGGCCCTACAATCCAAAGAACTCCACCACCTGCCCGTCAAACCACGAATACCCGGCATCGAAGAACGGCAGGAAGCCAGCTCGCATGGACAGCCCTCCAGCCGCCCACAGGCAAACGGCAAGCACGGCAAGGCACGCAGCGAACCCTACCGCTCGGACCCACGCCCTTCCGGCCCTGGTCGTCCCCACCCTGCGGCGCCCGGCTCGCGCCAAAGCGACAAGCCCCACGCAGCACAACAATGCGAGCAGGCCCAGCCACACAAGCACGCTCTCCGGAACGCCACGCGGAGGCGGAGCCGGCTCGGCAGAGGGATGCCCCGTCACCAGCAGCCGGTGCGAGTTGATTCCGTAAGGGGTGCAGGTAAGCAGCGTAAAACGTTGTTCGCCTCGCACCGACTGCAGCAAAGAGGTGTCGTGAGGGTCCACCACGTTCACGGAGTCCACGCGATACGTCAGCGTCCGTCCCAAAACGTGCACAGAGAACGCGTCGCCCGGCCGTACGCAGGACAAGTTCGTGAACAGCAGCTTGTCGGGTATGCCCGTATGGCCGGTCAGCACCGGATGGGTGCTGTCTCCGCCTACAGGCAAAGCCGTGGTGGCAATGTGACCTGCGCCCTCTTCCAGCACGTCGTCCGATGTGCCATGGTAGATGGGCAGCATCAAGCCGATGCCGGGAACCTCCACGTAGCCCATCATGCCGGTCCCGGCCGGATCGAGCGTCTCCCAATAGCGATCGAGCGGCGGGAGCACTGCCCGATAGCTCCATGGATCATCCACGTTCTGACCCGCCAACTCGTTGTTGTACGCCTGCGCTTCCTCCCAAAGACCGTCCAGCTCTTCCTGACTTAACGCCGCCAGCGACTTATCGTAAGATGACACGGCACTGTGAGCCATCACCTGGTACAGCGCGTTTCCCAACACGGGGTACAGCGCAAGGCACAGGCCCGCCGCCATCGCCAACGCACACGCAACGTTGCAGGCACGCCGAGCGAATGACGACAGGCAAGGCGCCTCGCGGCGGACGCGGTTTATTCCGAAGATGAATCGTCGCTTCGCCAGCATAATCAAGCTTCCCGGGAACGGGCGCATCGCCCCCAAGCACGATGCAGCCGACGTCCCGCCGCGCAACGACGCGCGACGGCGGCGAAAAACGACATTGCAACCAATCCTATTCCAACGGAAAACCAAGGAGCCGCGCCCGAAGCGCCCGTATGCGGGAGGGCATAGGATGCGGAGGGCACGTTCACGCAGCATGCACCCTCTATTTTGCCCGACGCCACATCGACAGAAGATCTGAAATCCGGGGGCGAGAACCCCGAAGCGTCCCGCTTCCCCAATATTTGATTCACATCAAAATCGTAGTCCTCCGCCTGATCGGAAGGAAAAGACACTTTGAACGCCCACTGGCCGCCTGGAACCTGGTATCCATCGGGCGCTCCCGTCTCCACCAGCATGTACCATGCAGAAGGGTCAAGGCCGTCTAGCTGCACCGTCCCATCGTCGGCAGAGGAAAACGTCTTGGGGACATCGGTTGGCTGCACGCCGTCCACCGTCTTGCCATCCTTATCGCTTGTGAGCGGTATCCAACGCGCGGAGTAGTTTCCGGCCTTGCCCGCAAGCGGGACCGTTCCAGCAGCATCGTTTATGCTCGACGCAGTGATCTCCCCCGCCTCTCCCTGCCATTTGTACACGTTGAAAGACGCGCCGGAAAGCAGCCGATACGTTCCCGAAGCGCTGTCGAATCCAACCTTGGAGAATTCGACTCCTTTCTGCTTCCATCGGGCGTACACGCACCAGTTGCTCCCACCTACCTCGCTCACCACCATACCCACTTTATCGGCGTACGATTCCCCCCAAGCGGAATCTTCCTTCTTGAAATACCATCCGTCGAAATCATAGCCATCTCGCACGGGAACACTATCGATAGCCGCCGGAACCCTCCATGACGCCGGATACGGCCGCGGCACCACGACCTCCATTTGAAGGCTTTTGAAAAGCGACCCGTCCTCGAACGCTCCGCCATTCGCATCGAACCGCACCTGGGATTCGCCACCCCATTTGATCATTTTGTCTTTCTCCAAAGCAGGCGAGCTCACTTCGCCCGTCTCTGACATGCCCACAAGATATTCGTAACCCGGAGAATCGTTGAAAAAGCTCTCCAGCCCGGTCACCTCGGCCGCGCATAGCGACACATCCTGCTGAACCTTCGCAAACACGTTCCCTGGTTTGCTCCGAGAGGGGCACTGCACGCCGATGCCCCCCTCCAACAACGGCCCCGACACCGCAATGCCGACCTCATGCTGGGAATAAATATTGCCCCGCGTTCCGCTCGTTGCCCCTCTTCCGCCTACCCAGTTGTCGCAGATGCTCACCTTCCCCTCCAAACAAAGGGGCGTATTGTCAATGTAAACCGCCGAGGGGAACTCCGTTGTCTCCACGGGGTATACGACGCCGCTCTCGCACGCGTTGTTCGAGAATCGAACACCTTGGTCGCCGTTCCCGTTTATCTTCGCCGTCCCTGTATCCAAATTCGGCGACGTGCGCAAGACCGATCCATAACCCATATACGCATAGTTTCCAGTTGCTTTGAAGTTGCCGGATAAATCAATGGTCGTCTTTGCCTTGTCGCCACCCTCCTGGTAAATGGCCGCAGCACCGCTCTGGGTGTTGCGCACTTCGGCATTGTCGGTGGCAATGAACTGAGAAAGATAGCCGCACACATACACAAATCCTCCTTGGCGTCTGGCCTCATTCTCGTCGCCGAAAGCGTAATCACGCATCTCCACTGTGGTATGGCCCCCATATCTCTCTCTGCCACATGCGATCGCGCCTCCTTTTCCTGTATCTTTCCCATTATCTTTTCCAGAGCATTTGTTTCGCACCAACGACGAGCGGTCCTTCATGAGCAAGGTCCCATACTCCTCTATGCATACCGCGCCGCCCTCCTCCGCTGCTTGGCAGTCGCGAATGCACGCATTCCCTTCCATAACGAGCTTGGCAGGATGCAACTGATTCCCTACCACGAACACCGCTCCGCCGTGGCTCGTCCAAGCCTTCTCCAACACCGCCCCATCCGACAGAATAAGCGTCATTCCGCCGTCAACGTGCACCAGGCCTCCGTAAGCCGTCGGGGCGTATACGTTCGCATCTCGAGTTCCCTGCAGGGTGATGTTCGTCAGCTTGAGGGTGCCGCCGGCACTACCTTGCAGCCTTATCATCCGGTAATCCAAAGCCTGCATCGTCAGGAACCCGCTTCCCTTCACCACGTCACGCTGCCCGTCCACCACTATGGTTTTGCCTTCGGGAATCCCGGCGAATACAACCGAGATCTTCCAATACGTATCATTCACGCTCCGGGGGGCCTCGTAGCTCTTCCATTGCTTGATGGTCACTTCCGTTGCCGAACTTGTGCTCTTCAGAAAATCGGAAGCTGCGTTGGCGGCTTTCTGCAAAAGGTTGCCGTCCGCGTTCAGCTTGATTTGCTCAAGGATTTTCCCCTCGTGCTCGACCGTGAACACCGTGTCCGCATCCGGCACCGCAGGATCACCTTCTTGGCGCGGACGCACTGCCGTCCCCTCTCCAGAAAGCGAATCCCGCCCCCAAAGCAAAAGTCCCGTCTGCGCAGAATCGAGGTCGGAAACCAGATGCAAATCAACGTCGGAATCGCTCACCACGTCCTCGCAAGAGCCGGCAACAGCCGCATCCGCTGCGCAGCCTTTCTCCAGCGACCAGGCAACGGCCCCCACAGACCCTTCCTCGGCCACGCCGTCTATGCCGATGCTGGATCCGGTCAGGCTTCCCGTCACCCTCACTGCCAGAGGGTCGCGCCCCGACACGCCAAGGTTGGATGCGAAAAGCCCTGCGTCCGCCACCCCGTAGCTTCCGTCATTGCCCCAGAGATAAAGAGAACCCTGCAAGTAGATTGCCGCGTCGCCACCGTAGAGACCGGCCCCAAGGACACCTTCGCCTCCCTCGCAGAAATTGTTCGTTATGCATGCGCTATCGCTCAGGTAAACGTTGCTATCGGCAGAGCCGGGAGCCACGTAGACACCGCCGCCCCTGCCGTACGCCCTGTTCTCTTCGACAGACGAGCTGCCGCTCATGTCCACGACAACAGGGCCGGCGCCGGCCTCGAACGCGGCTCCGCCGCCTTCGGCACCGGCGATGTTCTTCGAAAGGCACGCCTCGTCGGTCATGCGCAGCATCGAGCAATCACGGCCCAGCACGCCGCCTCCGCGCTGCTCGGCGCGACACGCCTCAATACGGGCGTTCGACGCCATCTCCAACGCAGCGCTCGCGCCTCCGGTCTCATCGCCCAAACACACTCCGCCGCCTGAGACGGCGAAGCCCTTCTCGAGCAAGGTTCCTTCGGACAGGCGCAACGTCGAGCCGGATTCGACATCGACAAGCTGGCCCTCAGGCGCTGCCACCCCCTCGTCGGCAGAACCCGTCAGCGTCACGTTCGCCAGCTCAAGCGCGCCTGCGCCCTGCACGCGCACCATGCTGAAGTCCTTGGTGCCGCCTATGCGGATGCTCGCCGTCGATCCATCGTCTTGCAACCCGTCGAGCAGCACGGCCTTGCCTGCCGGAACGGTAACCGTCGCCGTCGCCTCCGCGACGAAATCCCGCATCTGACTGATCGTCACTTCGCTGTCGGGCGAACCGGCAAGCACGGAAACCGCCTTGTCCAAAGCGGACTGGAGGTCGGGGCAGTCTTGGCCTTCCACTATGAATGCGGCGTCATCACACGTCACGGGCGGATCCATGGGCACCTGTCCGTCTGCGGTCTCCCCGACTTCTTTAGCCGATGCGTCCTCTTCCGAGGCAATCGCTCGCACAGAAAGCGGCATCATCGACAGGGCAAGCAACGCAGCCAGCGCAGCGACACCGGCGCCTCTTATCCGGCAAGCCCACGACCCGGCAGCCAAGGGAGCACGAACCTTTTCTCCGTTACCCATGCGTCTTCTCCGTTCCGACGGACCCTTCCTCGCACAACGCAGCGCGACTTTCTCCACGCCGACGCCGCATCGCAACGCTGGCAGCCGTCACAGCCGCCGAGCCAATCAAAATCGCCGCAAAGGCCCCTACCATCATGCTGTCCCCCGTCGCCAGCAAAGAGCCGCGACTGGCTTTGCCCTTTTCGGCCGAACCCAAACATTCCTCCAAAGCCTTGCCCGGCTGAACCGACCGAAGCTTTGGATACACATGCACGGCCCATTGATGGGAGCCGTCGGCGTTTCGCATGGGCACCGCCACCAGAAAACTCTTCTGCGCCGGGACAAGCCCGGTGCCTTCTCCCACTGTCAGACGATAGACGCCTTGCCCAAGCCCCTCGAACGCGCAGGTTCCCGCATCGTCCGTCACGCCGGTTCTGGAACCGAACGAGGCCAGGGGTGCGGCATCCACCGTAACGGCGGGATCTTTCCCGTTTGCAGCGGCTGCATCGCAGGAAAGCTTCTCCAACACGAAGACCGCTCCACTCACCGGCTGCGAATCGGAAGGAAGGACCGATGGATGATTTTCTTGCCCATCTTCCGCAGGAATGCCATCAGTATTGGATTGCAGCGCATGCACGTTGATCGACCCAATACGCTCCTCCGCCCATGCGCAAGCCGGATCGAGCGAAGCGATTGCGAGCATTCCGAGCATGCACAAAATAGCGCATGCCAAAAGGGCAGACCGCATCAGCAAGAAAGAGCCGACAGCCGCTCCCTTGCGCTCGTAGCGCATCGCCGGTATCTCGTTCTTTTCTCTGTTCATAGAACCGTCCTCACACACCCCCTCCCCGCCTTGGGATGCACGACGGGGAGGGGATCCTCGCGAAAAAAGCGGAAGATGCGACTTACTGCCTCTTGCTCTTCTTCCGATTGAGGATGAAAAGCGTTGCTCCGCCCGTCATCAGAATCAGGCCAACGCCCACGATGAGCGCCGCGCCCGCACCACCGGTGTTGGGCAGCGGGAATTCGCCCGCCCCACTTCCAGCTTGATTGTAGGTGTAGTTGGGCACGTGCACGACTCCGCTCTTGCCTTCCGACCACGATATCGTTCCATCGTTGGCTTTGGTGAACGCGATGGGCACTTCGTACACCTTGTCGGAAGAACGGTACCCGTTCGGCGCTTGCGTCTCATACACGTAGAACGAATACTCTTTCGTCGCGCCAGGGGCAAGCTTCTCAATGAAATCTTTGAGGTCCTTTACGGCCTCGCCGTCTTTCGCAGCCATGCCGTCGGTGTTCGACAAAGTGCCGGTTGCGGTGGTGCCCAGATCAACGTTCACCAAGTCATCGAGGTCGAGAGCGCTCAACCCAACCTTGCCGTTGCCATCGGACTCAACCACGAACGCCTGCTTCGCGTTGGCTTTCTTCGATCCAAGCCACTTGCCTTCTTTGTACGCCTTCTCGCTCTCGGCAACAAGGAACTTCGCTCCTTTGAGGGGCACATCCAGGTTGGCTTCGCCCGCGTCCGTTGCCGTAGTCTTGACGAAGCTCATACCTATGTGCCCGGCGCCATCGCCCTCGCTAGGATTCGAGGGATTCGGCTTGATCACCTCAGCGCCCGACATGTCCTTCGTGCCGACATCGTACTTGTTGACCAGTCTGTTGCCAGACTCGGCTATGGCGCCGGTAACAAGCTTGTTGGCCTGCACCTTGAAGTCGAAGAATATAGCCTCCACCTTGTTGCTGGGATTCTTCTCGTTGATCTCCTTCACCGCCTTCGCAAGGGCTCCGTCGGAGGTTGTCTCCCACTCCAGCACATCGCCCGTTCCCTTGACACCTTGCTGCGTGAGATCGGACGAGTTCTTAACGGAATAAGCATTGAAGTACTTGGAGAACCCACCCTCTAGCAAAACGGGATCGGACTTTCCCTGGAGCTTGAGGAAAACCTTCTCGCTGCCCTTCTGCAAATCGAACACCGGGGAGCCTTTCCCGTTGATAGGCAAAAAGTCCCGCACGACCGCGCTCGCCCATTTGCTGTCCGCCGACGGTCCCAACTTGCTCTCGTCCCACGTGTCGAAGGAGATGCGGTAATCGATGATCGTACCCTCCGTCACGTTCTGCACGCTCGTCGCACCATTCTTCATCTCCAAGATGGCTTTCGAGGACTGCTTTACGGTGGTGCTCCTGTTCTTCGGATACACATGGACGTCTTTGACGAACTTCGGCGCACCGCCTTGAGAGTCCGCCTGCACAAAGGGAAGCGTCACAATCGACGGATCCACGCTGCTCACATCCTGGTACCCGGTAGGAGCATCGGTCTCGACGAGAAGGTAGTATCCGAAGCTCAGATTATCCCAACAGATGGCGCCATCGACGTCCGTCGTCTTTTCGCTCGCGAAGAAGTCGGTGGGATCCGTGTACTGCTTTGCCCAGTTGCTGTTGCCGGGACCGCTCGCATCAATGGAATCGAGGTTATCGATATTGCGTCGTTCCGGCGTTTTGTTGTCCAGCCCCGAAACCCCGTCAACCAATCCCTCAACGGCCTTGGCGTTCAGCTTGACAAGCTTGAACTTGGCGCCGGGCACAGGATGCGCCCCTGCGGGCTTGTCGGCCTCGGTGCCGCTCATCCCGGGACCTCCCACATATTGGCTCTCCAGCTTGTGAACAGTGATGGAGTTCGCCTTGTCGTCGACCATTCCGCCCGTTTGAAGCGCAATAGCCCGTTGGGCGCCTCCCAGCGCCACCGAAACCGCAAGGACGATTGCCGCCATGCACGCAATCGCCTTGCCGCACGTCAGCAAGCCTCTTTTTCGCGTCATCTCCAATCCTTTCTTCCAACTCTCGACCCGATACGGCCTTGAATCAGTATTGGAGTTTGACCACGATCTGTCATCGCGTTTCCGGATACTCACCAACTTGTTGAGTAGACCCTCTTCCAGCTGGGCAAGCACCTTTTTCTTCTCCCTTGGCGAACACCCCTCTGTCAAGGATGCTGGCCCCTACCGCGCTGCACAAAAAGCGTTGGAACGCCACGCACGAAGGCGCCTTGCCAACGCGCGAGCTGACCAGGCAGACGGGGACCGCTATCTGATCTTGCGAAGCTATGGGGCGCACCACCGTTTCAGAGTTCATCGACCTCGAACGCGACACCAGCGCCGTGAACACGAACCCGTCCTCCCTCATCACTTGCGCAAGCGCGTTCGCGTTCGCCACCGCCACCCGCCGCGACGCCAGACCGCGCTTGGCGTACAGTAACAAGATGGAGTCGCTGCAGCCCTCAAGGCGACACGACATCACAGCAGGGAACGCTCCGAGGTCGGCCAGACGCACGTCTTTTTGCTCGGCCAGAGGATGGGCCTTGCGAATGACCACGCCTGTCTTCATGCTACCCACCACCGCGCAATCCAGCCCAGGCACCGACGGCCGCCCCATGGTCATCAGAGCATCCACCTCCCCGCGTGCAAGGGCCTCGACGGCAGCCTGCACCGAAGGCACGGCGGAAACGCACGCAGGAACCCCTATGTTGCGCTCAGCCACCTCCTCCAAGCCTCGACGCACCGAATCGCTCCCCGGAAGCGAGGGAAAGCACAGCGCGACGCGCAGAACCCGGTTGCCAACGGTCCGCTCGTCAAACCGCTCGGAAAGCGCCTTCAGCTCTTCCAGTTGCTTGAGTATGCGCTCAGCCCTCTCCAGAAACAGACAGCCGAAAGGCGTCAGGATAACCGCACGGCGACCGTGGACCATAAGCTCGTGCCCCAGTTCGTTTTCAAGCGACCGCACCGCCTTGGACACGCCCTGCAAGGTAACGTAGCGTTTTTTCGCGGCCTTCGATATGCTCCCAAGTCGCGCTGCCTCCACGAAATGGCCGATGTACTCAACCTTCATGATGAGCCTTCTTCCCGTCAGGTCTTAATGCGATTAAAAGGGGACCACTTGAAAAATCGTATACCGATCAAGGGGTTCGCTGCAATTGCGAAGGGGGCATGTTAACACTACGTTGAATTCCAGCTAGAAAGTGGGCGGCATTCAGGGAAACGCCCCCCCCCGAGACGTCTCGGCATAGCGCCCGCATGGGAGCTCCGCCCGACACCTCACACGCCGACAGATCCTCGCCGACCTGCTTGCGAAGCGCGCTTGCGGGATTGAACCGGGGGTAGCGCCCCGCCGTCTGCGGGGCGCTACCCCCGGCGGCGCTTCGAGCCGCCCTTGCGGGTGCGGCCAGAACGGGCGGCGGACTTCTTCCGGTCGCTCGCCTTCTCGCCGCGCATGCGGCGGGCCTCCTCGCGGCGCTCGCGCAAATCGGCCGTCTCCTGCTTGAGCACCCGGTAGGACGCGAACCGCTCGGGGGCCAGCTCGCCCGCCTCCACGGCGGCGCGCACGGCGCACCCGGGCTCGTCCGCGTGGCGACAGTCGCGGAAGCGACAGTTCGCGGCCAGCTTCTCCACGTCGGAGAACGCGGCGCCTATGCCCGCGTCGGCCTCCCACATCCCCAAGCCGCGCACTCCCGGCATGTCCACCACGAAGCCGCCACCGGGCACGGGCACCATCTCGCGGCTCACCGTGGTGTGGCGGCCCTTTCCGTCTTCGCGCACAGGCGTCGTCTCCTGCACATCGGCCCCCACCAGCATGTTCACCAGGCTGGACTTTCCCACGCCGCTCTTGCCCAAAAGCACGGCCACAGATCCCTCCGGGATCAGCGCGCGCACCTCCTCCACGCCGGACGGGTCGTCCGCCGACACCACCAGCGTGCGCACGTCGGGACCCGCCAGGGCACGCACGCGGTCACGCACCTCGGCGACATGCCGCTCGTCCTCGGCCAGATCGGCCTTCGTCAGCACCACGGTCACCTGCGCGCCCGTCTCGTAGGCCAACACCAGCTCGCGCTCGAGCCGCCGAACGTTGACGTCGGCCAGGGGCTGGGCCACGAACACGCGGTCGAAGTTGGCGGCCAGCACCTGCGGCAGCGCGCGCTCGGCGGGGTCTTTGCGCACGAAGGCGCGCGTGCGCGGCAGGATGCGCTCGATGATGCCCTTGTCATGCCCGCGCGGCACGTCAACCTCAACGAAGTCGCCCACCACCGCGCGCAACTCGTCGCCCTTCACAAGCGCCGTTGCGTGCTCGCAGCGCACAAGCGGGCCGTCCTCGCACCGCACCAGGGGATACCCCCGGTCAAGCTTCACTACCCGCGCCTTTCGCACACGTCCTCCTCCGCGCTCGCCGCGCCGCGTTGCGCCCGCATCCGCGCTAACGCTGCCGCTCCCTCAGCCAGTAGAACACGCCCATCATGGCAAGCCCCAGCGCCACCACCGCCGCGCCGGGTGCAAACATTCCCAGGTCAAGCGGGTCTTCGGTCACCTTGCCCGGCTCCACTGCGGTCACCACCTCCGCATGCAGGTCGGACAGCCCCTCGTGTTCGGGGCACGCCAGATGGAACGTGCCCTGCACCTGCAGCGTGGTGCCCTTCGTCCCGTACGCGCCGAACGCGTCTATCTTCGCTGCGGACTCGCTCGACATGAGCACCGTGACGGTGGACGAATCGTTGGGGGACGTAAGGGTGATCCAGCAGCGCCTCCCGTTTAGGCCTTCGCTGATCTTGTCGCCCACAACCTCGCCTGTCACCTGGACGGTCTGGTTGTCGTAGTACGTGTCGGCCGTGCCCAGGTCGGTGATGGACGTGTCGTAGATGAACGAGCTGTCGGGCAACTGCTGGGTGTTCACCGCGTTGTCGCCCTCCGGCTCCTCGGCAAACGCCCGCATCGCAGGCGCGCCCGCCAGCAGCCCCCCGCACAACGCGCACGTTGCGGCCGCCCTCCCAAGGAGCCGCCCCGCGCGCCGCGCCCTGTCGCGAACCTCGCTCATGATCGATGCACCAACCTTCGGGGGTCAAGCGACACCACCACTTCCACCAGCAGCGCGAGCAGCGTCACGAACTCCAAACGGCCGGCCCACATCTGGAAGATGTAGAACGCCTCCAGCGTGGCCGGCATGCCCGAAACCGATATGCCCGAGGTCACGCCGCCATTGCTGGCCATAGACACCGACTCGAAGATGGCCTGCGTGGCCTCGTACCCATGCGCGATGCCCACAAGCGCGCCCACCGCGTACGTGGCCACGTACAGCACGAACACGGTCATGGCCTCCTTCACCACCTCGGGCGAGAGGATGCGCCGACCCACATGATAGTAGTCCACCACCACGCGCGCGGAGTCGGGCGCCAGCGCCTCCTTGATGGTGGCCACGATGGACTTCATGATGACGCCCATGCGGCTGAACTTCACGCCGCCGGACGTGGAGCCGCCGCTGCCGCCCACGGCCATGAGAACCGCCACCACCAAAAACGCGCCCGACGAGAGCGCCGTGGTCAGCTGGTTGGTGGTGATGTTCTGAAAGCCCGTGGTCGAAAACGCCGAGATCACGGTGAACAACCCGCGCCGCAGCATGGCGGGCAGGTCGGAAAACTCGCCGCTTGCGCTCAGGGAGGCGGCGAACACGCACGTCATGACGGCCAGCCACAGAAACATGGTGCGTATCTCCAGGTCCCTGAAAAACACCTCCAGGCGCCCCTTCCACACCTCGGAGTGCAAGACGAAGTTGATGGATCCCAGCAGCATGAGCAGCATGAGCACCAGCTCGATGGGAAACGAATGGTAGTACATGACGCTTTGGCTCATGGGGGCGAACCCGCCGGTGGAAAACCCGGATATGGCCAGCCACAGCCCGTGCAGCGTCGCACGCACAGGCTCCATGCCGGCGAACAGGCACAGCAGAGCAAGGATGCCCGTCGCCACCAGGATGACGCCGATGGCTATCTTGCCGATGAACTGGGCGGTTTGCACCACGTTGGGCACCACGTGCTCGCTGCGCCCCTCGGACATGTACAGGCTGGCGCCGGCGCGCTTGCCGAACAGCCCGAACGAGAGCGCCACCACGATAAGCCCCAAACCGCCCAAAAGGTGCATCATGAAGCGCCACATGTTGTCGGCGTTGGAGAGGTGGTCCAGGTCCGTGATGAGGCTGACGCCCGTGGTGGTGATGCCCGAAACGACGTCGAACAGCGCGTCCAGATACGTGCCGTAATGGCCGGACAGATGCAGCGGCACGGCCGCCACCAGGGCTAGGACGATCCACGCCAAGCCGGTGACCACAAGCGCCTGCTGCCGGTTGAGCCGGCCGGGCTCAATGCGCAGAAAGCGCAAGGCCGATCCCACGACCAGAGACACGCCGATGGTCAGCAGGTAATGGCTCGCGGGCACCCATTCCGCGCAAGCCAAGGCCGTGACGAACGGAACCAGCAAGGCCAGCGACGAGAACAGGACGAGCACGCCCAGGTAATGCCCGATGACCCGAATGTCGTACAAGGTGAACCGCTGCCACATGGCGCGCGCCTACCCTCGCTCCGCGGCGAACGTCGCTGTGCCCTCGCCCACGTCAACCCACCAGGAATCGCACGAGGGTGATCAGCGCCCACAGCGCCAACAAAAAGCACAGCAGCGTCAGCAGCACCACGCCGAACCCCAACGTCGGCGTCTCGATGCTTTGGCGTATGTTCTGCTTTTTGCGCATTGGTGTATTGTAGCATTAACGGATCGGGGATCGCACCCATTGCACGACCTGCGAAAACCCGCATCCGGAAGGATGCCGCGCCGTGAACGCGAGGGGCGGAAGGCAGCGGTGGGAGGGGCTGCGGGCGAAAGGCAGCGGCGGGCGGGAGCTGCGGAGAGCGAGCGGACTGCAGGCGGAAGCCGGGGCGGCCGCCAGCTGGGGGCGCCTATCGGCAGGCGCGCCCGCTTCGACGCAGCCAGACGGCGCAGCCCAGGCCCAGCACCAGCACCCCGGCCGCGCCGGCGGCATCGACTCCTGCGGCACCTGTGCGCGCCAACAGCACCGGCGCCGGCTCCTCCACCCGGTTCTCGAACGCGGCGGGGGCGTCCGCGCCGTCGTAGGACACCTCGGCCGAGAGGGAGCCGTCGGCGCGGGCGACCACCGTGACGGTCGCCGCGCGCTCGGAGGTGTCGTAGACCACGCCGTCCTTGGCGAAGCCGCCCGCGGCCAGCTGGTCGGCGGTGGCCTGGTCGTAGCGCACGCCGTCGGCGTTGCAGGCGTCGCCGGGCACCTGCTCGCGCACGGTGTAGGCGTAAGTGCCCGCCTGCGCGTAGCTCAAAACGCCGAAGTCCACGGGCGCGGCGCCCTCCTCGGAGGCGTCCGCCGCGCCGTTGCTCGCCTTTGCGACGACGGCGCCCGCGGCGTCCAGCAGCTCGAAGGTGAACTGCCCCTCGGACAGCTCGCCGCCCTCGAAGCGCTTGGACGCCTCGATCCGCGCCTCGCCCGACGCGGCGTACTTGTTGGAGAAGCTCGCCTGCGCCCGCTTTCCGGCCTCGACGGCGCCCGTCGCGCCCTCAAAGCCCGTCAGCGTCCAGCCGGCAGGCACGTCGACCTCGGCCACCTCGTAAGCGCATCCGTCGTCCAGGCCCTCAACGACCGCGGTCTGGCCGCCCTTGAGCACAACGACGCCGTTCGCGGCGGTCCGCTGCTCGGCGCCCACCGTGTAGGGGCCGCTGTAAGGCTTGCCGTCCACCGTCAGCTCGAAGCGGAACTCCTGCTCGCCCGACGGCCCGCCGGCCATCGCGCCGGAAACGACCTTGGAGATTGCCAGCGAGCCGGGACCGGCCTCCCACTGCGCGTACAGGTTGACCTCGGCCGGCAGCAGCCCCGAGAGGTAGTCCTGCGCGAACGTGGCCCGGTCGGCGTAAGATGTGCCGGAGCCGTCGGGCTCGGTGTTCCAGCCCAGGAAGGAGTGGCCCTCCCACGTGAAGCCCAGGGCGTCCAGGACGGCGTCGCCGTCCTCCCAGTCGACCGTCTGCACCGGCATGGCGCCGCCCGCGGCGCCGTTGGCGTGGAAGACGAAGTCCACGAGCGTGTCCCACACGTAGGTGCCCGCGGGCGCCGCCGCGCCGGGGTAGGCCTCCGCGAAGCCGCCGGGCTGGTGCGACGTGCCCTTCTGCTGCTCGCCGCCCTCCAGCCGTATCCACGCCTGCTTGACCGTGGCCGGCGTGGGGAGCGTCGTGAGCACCTGGCCGGTCGTCTGGGCGTAGGCGCCCTTGAAGGAGAAGTCGTCCCCCAGCGTGATCATCCGCAGCGCCGGCATCTGACGGAACATGTTCGACATGTCCGTGGCGCTCGAGGTGTCGAAGGTGCCGATGTCAAGCGACGGCAGCGAGGAGCAGCGATCGAACATGTCCTTCATGCTGGTGACCTTCGCCGTGTCGAAGTTCGACACGTCAAGAGACGTCAGGCCCGAGCATCCGGCGAACATGCCGCCCATGTTCGTGACGTTCGCCGTGTTGAAGGTTGACAGGTCAAGGTCCGTCAGGGAGCTGCACTCGGAGAACATGCAGTACATCGTGGTGACGCTTGAGGTGTCGAACATCGACACGTCAAGGTTTTGCAGCTTCGGGCAGTTGTGGAACATGCTCGTCATGTTCACGACCTTCGACGTGTCGAAGCTCGACAGGTCGATGGACTCCAAAGACGTGCAGTTGTAGAACACGTAGGCCATGTTCGTGGCGTTCGAGGTGTCGAACGTCGTCACGTCGATGGTGGTGAGGGACTTGCAGCCGCTGAACATGCTGGACATGTTGGAGATGTTCGCCGTGCTGAAGTGCGAGAGGTCCAAAGAGCCAAGGGACTCGCACTGCTCGAACATGCCGGACGCGTTCCACACCCGCTCGGAGTCGAACGACGTTATGTTCAAGGAGGTGAGGGCCTTGCAGCCGGCGAACATCTTGTCCATGCGCGTGACGTTCTCGGTGTTGAAGAACGACAGGTCAAGGGACGTGAGGGAAGAGCAGCCGTTGAACAGGTAGCCCATGTTCGCTATGTTCGTGGTGTCGAAATTCGGCCCGAACGTGATGGAGTCCGAAGTCAGGCTGGAGCAGCCGGAGAGCAGCTTCGATATGTCCGTGACGTTGCCGAGCGAGAGGTTGGTGAAATCGACGCTGGTCATGTTGCTGTGCGTCGAGAACATCGTGGAGATGGACACCGCGGCCGTCGTGCCCGGGGCGAAAGACGCGCTCTTCACGTCGCTCGCGAAGGCGGCCCAGGGGGAGTTGCACTCCTTGTCGCCTGCAATCGACACTCCCGTGCCGCTGATCAGGAGGTGGCCGGCGTCGTCAAGCTCCCATTTCCAGGTGCCCATGTCGCCGCTTTGCACCACGGCCCTGGCGGAAGCGGCGGCAGGCGCGCTGCCTGCGGCGGGCGTCAGGAGCGCCGAGGGCGCTGCGGGATTCTCGTCGGTCGCGTCCGCTGCGTTCGCCGCGTCAGCTGCGGCGGGCGCGTCGGTTGCGGCGGGCGCGTCGGCTGCGGCGGGCGCGTCGGCCGTATCCGCCGCATTCGCCGCATTCGCCGCGTCGGCCGCGTTCGCTGCGTTCGCGGCGTCCTCCTGCGCCAAAGCGACGAAGACTTGCGTCGGGAGCAGCGCGGTCGAAATGAGCAGCGCCGTGAACAGCGCTAATGCTCGTTTATACGCCCCCCCCCCGTTTCGTTTTCGCATCACGGACCTCAGTGCCTCCATGGGCAGCCTCCTTCTGTGCCGTCATCATGGGTGCTCGCCGCGAAGCGGACGGCGGGCGCGAGCGCGCCTGCCGAAGACCGGCACCCGGTTGGTAATGCGACCATTGTAGGGGCTTTCATGTTTCGCACACGGGGGCGGCGCTTCTGGTTCAAATACGAGTTGATGCCCGCCGTCGCGCCTTACCCTTGACGCCAGCGATTGAAGGCTGCGAACAGCTCCTGCGGGCGGGGCATGGCAAGGCCGCACGTCGGGCAGCCATGGGCGTCGAGCGCGGCCCAACCCTCGCTGCGGACCATATCGAACAGGCGCGCGACCGCCTCCTGCGGGGAAAGGCTGCCCGCCAGCAGGCCCTTCTCCTGAGCTAGGCGCACCATCTGAGCGAGCGCGGCCGTCTGCTCGGCGTCCACCAGCTGTTCGACCAACCGCAGGTCGGCAGACCCATCGCCCACCCGCATGCCATCGCGCCCGAGCAGCTTCACCTTGACGCGGTCATCCCGCCCGTGCCGCTCGGCGCCGCCGCGCATACCGCGACCGCGCGCCCCGCGCCCGCCGCCTTGCGCACCGCGCCTGCCGTCGTGCGCACCGCGCCTGCCGCCCGCGCCCCGCGCGCCGCCATCGCGCCCGCCCGGGCCGCGTTCCGCGCTCATCCCGCGGTCGCTTCCGACCTCGCTGCGGTCCGCACCCTGGCCGCCGCCGCTTCCAACCGCTCCGCGCTCATCGCTCATCGTGCCGCCGCGCATCGGCACGACCTTCCCTATCGTCCGTCGCGCTTCCGGCAGCTTGAACGGCGGCGTCCCGGAGCCAAGCGGCGACGCCCACTCGCTGCACGCGGCGCGCACGCGCTCCGTTATGTCGTGCGCTTCGTAGCGCTCCATCTGCACCACCGTGTCCGCCGTGAAGAAAAACGCCCCCGAGCTGCCCGCCACCAGCACGGTGCTCACGCCCGCCGTCTCGTACAGGTCGCGCACGCGTTCGACGAACGGCGTGATGGGCTCGTCTTGGCGGCGCACCACCGCCTCCATCAGCTCGTCACGCACCATGAAGTTGGTGGCCGAGGTGTCCTCGTCAACCAAAAACGCGCGACAGCCGGCCTCCACCGCTTCCACCGCGCCCGCCGCCTGGGACGTGCTGCCGCTCGCATCGGTCGTGGAGAAGCGGCGGGTGTCGCGCCCGTCGGGCAGGTCGTTGATGAACAGCGAGATGTCCACGTCGCGCACCGACCGCCCGTCTTCGGCCCGCAGCTTCACGGCGGTGTCGTCGGTGACGACCAGTTCCCGCCCGTCGCCGAGCACGTGGTTGTACACGCCTTCCTGCAAAGCTTTGAGCAGGGTCGATTTGCCGTGATAGCCCCCGCCCACAATGAGCGTGACGCCGCGGCGCACGGCCATGCCCGTCGTGGGGCCGCGATGCGGCAAATCAAGCGTCACCCGCAAGGACTCCGGAGAGGAGAACGGGCGCGCGCCCCGCATCGGTCGGCTGGACACGCCGCTTTCGCGCGGCAGCACCGCCCCGTCGGCCACGAAGGCCACCAGGTCGCGGCGCTCAAGCTCCTTGCGCGCGGCCCGCTGATCGTCCGCCAACTCCGTTGCGGCGCGCACGGCGGCGCGGGCCTCTTCGTTGTAGGAGCCGTAGTGCAGCGCGGCCCGCACGCAGCGCGGCACGAAGTCGAACAGCATCTTCTCCAGCGCCGAGGCGTCGACGGTGCGGCCGTGCGCGGGAAAGCCCGCCTCAAACCGCACGACGATGCCGAAAGCCCCCGCCTCGCACGCCGAGCGCGCCAGCACCTCGGGTCCCGGGCGGCTCGTGGCCAGAAGGCCGCTTTTGCCCGAACCGCCCACCTTGCAGCTGAACCGAGCCAGCTCGCGCGAGAAGCGCCGCACCAGATGGTCTTCGAACGCGATGCGGCGATGAGGCTCGTCGTGCAGATCGGGCGGGAACGCAGCCCGGTCGGCCGCCACGCGCACGGACAGCCCCGAGGGTGCGGCGAACGGATCGCCCTGCACGTGGTCGATGGACAGTTCGAAGCCGTCGAAGGCGTAGCGGCCGCGCAGCCCCTTGTACGCCGGGTACCCCCGACGGTCGATGCCGCGCAGTCGCGCGCGCAGGTCGTTCGCTGTCTGCATGCTGCCCTCCTTGCGACGGCAGGACTTCGCGCCGCTTTGCGCGCGCCCTGCGGAAGCGCCGCCGGCAAGGCGAAAGGGCCGGCGACGACTCGAACATGTTCCAGTCCGGCATTGTACCGCATGTGTCCCGCGTTCGGCCGCGATGCCGAAGGACGCCCGGCCGCACCGCCGCGCTCCTTCGTTTCGCCACTGCGCCCCCACATCGTCGTGCGCGCAATGCCGCGTTCGCGCGCACCATCGTACGCGAGCCGCCGCGCCCGCGCTCCCGTCCGCGCGCAAGCCACCATGCCTGCGCCCCCGTCCGCGCGCTGCCCTCCGTGAGCTGCATGCCTGCGCCCCGTCCGCGAGCCGCCGCGCCCGCGCTCCCGCACCGTTACGCTTCCACGCCCGCACCGTCGCGATAATCCTAAAGTGCGCGAAATTTTCCTGAGATGGTCAAAATCCCGGCGAGTCGGGGGATTTTTAGGGCAAAACGCGGACGCGTTTATGAGCGCCCAAGAGAAAGGCCAGTTCACAGCTTCCCGCTTCATCAGAATGCCCTTCCGTACGTGGCGGAAAGCCCCGACTTGCCAAGATTTTGACCATCTCAGGAAAATTTCGCGTATCTGCGCGACGTTTCGCGCGCTACCGGGCCGTTTCGGAGTTCGCGCGCCGCCAACGCGCCTGCTACCGACGCACCTCCTGACTCCCCACAAGGTCAAGCAGCTCCTGCTTGGAATGAATGCCCAGTTTGGCGTACAGGTTCTTGCGATGGAAGTTCACGGTGTTCTTGCTCAGGCACAACGCCTCTTGAATGTAGGGCGTGTCCCGCCCGATGGCCACGTATGCCATGATCTCCACCTCGCGCTCGGTCAGATGGTAACGCCGGCCGATGGCCAGGCAGCGCTCCTTGAACGGCCGCCGACGCATCTCGGGGATAGCCTCGGTCAGCAGCGCCACGTCGCGCTCGGTGAGCACGATCACGTAGCATACGGCCAGAAGCAATGCCAAAAGCACAATGGCCGCAGCGAACGCCTCCTCGCCCCGTCCAGCCACGCAGCGGGACGCAAGCAGCCCGCTCGCGCTCCCAAGCGCCCAGAAGCCGCCGACGAACGTGGCCACGCGCATGGGAGTGAGATGCTTGTTCGTGGAAAGCGCCGTTTCCACAACACGCATGATCATAGCGAACAGCTGCAGCGAGGCGAAGTTCAGCGCCCTCACCACGAACACAAGCCCGCTCCCAGGAGGGAAGAGGATCGACAGCAGCGTGGTGGCCAGGGAAATAAGGAACAAAAACCGGTAGACCCACTCCAGTTTGAACTCGGTCGGCAGGCAGAACAGCAGCACCACCGCCGCAGAGAGGACAAGCGCCAAGCACAGCCCCGCCATGTCTTCCTTCTGAAACGGAAGAACAACCGCTCCGCCTCCCGCTTGCGAAAGCAGGGCCCCTTGGCACCTCAAAACAAAGAACCAGATAAGGACGCACACCGAAAACCGCAGCGTGACCGCGCGCGCCGACGTGCGTCCCCTCTCCGTCGCCTTGTCCCCCAAAGCCAGGGAAAACGGCTCCCTTTCGGCAAGGGGCCTGCCCGCAAGCAGCCGGTCGGATGCCAAAAGAACCGCCAGCGCGGCCACACCTAGCGCAGAGCACGCAACCACGCCCGCCGCAGGGTCTGCCGCCCCCTCGCCGGCAATGAAGTTGGGCAGCAGCGAGGCTATGGCAAACGCAGACGCCACCACACCGAACAATGTGGCTATTGGCAGCGAGCTGAGAACCTTCACCCAATAGATGAACAATGCGAACGAAGCAGCCACCGCAAGCACTGCCGCGCATGACACCGCAGAGGGGGCATTGAAAGAAGCCGCAGCCGCAAGCGGGGAGGCAGCCGCCACCACGATCACGGCAAGGGCGTTGCCCCAGCGAGTTTTGAAGATGAAGCGGTAAACTTCCTCCGCCTTGAAGCAGACGGCGAACTCCAGCACACCGAGCACCGCGCAGTACTCCATGCGCAGCAGCACCGTGTTCTGCACATGAGCGTCAGCCGCAAACCCCGTGAGGAACGCACCCGCGCACACGCACACGTTGTTCGACCAGACGACATACAGAACGTATCCCGCTACAACCGCGATCAGCCGCGCGTCGAACGCGAACGTGCCGGCAATCCCCTTCTTCTCCATGCTCCGCGCCTCCCCCTTGTCGCGATGCCCTCGCCGTCCACTATAGTGCGTCCGAGCCCTCGTCAAAACCCCTCAAGCGCAATACCACCCTTCGATGGTGGGGCTGTTTTCACCATCCTACCGACCGACGGTGATCACAAGCGTGCGGACGCGGAGCACCATGAGCGGGGAGGGGAAGCCGCCGACACGGGCTTCCCAACGATCCGAGACGGGAGGAGCGAGGGCAATGGCAAAAAATCAGATAGGCGCTGCGGACGCCACCGACGTCACCCGGCATACGGCGATAAGCCGCCGTAGCTTCCTGAAGTGGTCGGCGGCCGTGGGCGGGTCAGCAGCCGCCTCGGGCGCGCTTTTGACCGGCTGTGCGACCGAAGCAGGTCAGACGTCGGACGAAAACGCGGTAGCAAACGGCTATGCCGGCAACACCGCAGCCGCCATCAGCGACGGTCTGCCATACGGTGCGGACAAGGTGGTGCCCGTGCTCTGCGGATGCGGCGATGTGTGCGGCAACCCCCACACGGCCAACTGCTATGTGAAAGACGGCGCCATCGTGCATTACGAGGGGTGCGCCGAAGGCTACTGCAAGGGACACCTGTGCGCCCGCGGTATCTCAGGCTTTGAGCTCATCAACTCGCCCGACCGCATCATGTACCCCATGCGCCGCACCAACGAGAAGGGTATCGAAGGAGAGTTCGAGCGCATCAGCTGGGACGACGCCATCAACGAGATCACCGACTACATGGCAACCGCCATCAAGGAGGAGGGGCCCCACACCATCGTCATCGGCAACTCGCACGTGGCGAACAAGAACACAAGCTCGTCTGTCAGCCGCATGGTGAAGCTCTTCAAGTTCGACAGCTCCAACAACGGCGGATGCTATTCCGACCTCATGATGGGCCCCACGCCCACGCTCGGCGACTACTACCACTGTCTGGAAGAAGACCCCAGCTATTCAAAGGTGCAGATTCACTGGGGCGAGAACTGCGCGGTGGGCAAACCGCAGGAGTGGTCGGACTCGTTCTTCAAGGCCAAGGAGGAGCACGGCTCCACCATCGTGGTCATCGAGCCGCGCTTCACGCCCTCAGCTGCGCGCGCAGACATCTTCTGCCCGCTGCGCCCCGGTACCGACGCCTACGTGGCCCTGGCCATGGCCAACGTCATCATTACGGAGGGTTTGGAAGACAAGGAATTTATCGAGAAGCACACCTACGGCTACGAGGAGTTCAAGGAGCTGGCGCTCAAGTACACGCCCGAGCTGGTGGAAGAGATTGCCTGGGCGCCGGCCGACACCGTGCGCCAGATCGCGCGCCTCTACGCCACGCAGAAGCCGGCCATGCTGGAAGTGGGGCGCGGCGGCAACCAGGTGGGCGGCGCCACCTCGAACGCTGGGTGGCTCATGTCGCGCGCCATCACCTGTCTTATTGGCCTTACCGGCAACGCGGGCATGAAGGGCGGCGGTTTTTCCATGGAAGCCTCGGCGGGAACCGCCGACGGGCTGTCGTTCCACTGGCCGACGTCCACCACAAGCGCCACCGTGGCGTGCGAGCCGGTCATCGAGCGCACGCAGGGGTCGGACGGCAACGCCTGGGGCCGCGACGACCACCTGTTCAAACGCGAACCGTACGGCACGCGCGTGTACATCACCACGCACAACATCGCCTCGTGCTTCGGCGATCAGGACATGGTGGCCGAGGCCCTGAAGAAACTTGACTGCATCGTTATCCTGGGGCGCACGGCCAACTGGACGGCGTCGGCGTTTGCCGACTACATCCTGCCGGTGTGCAGCTGGGCCGAATGCTACATGCGCCGCTTCGACTGGGAAAACATCATGTACACCGCGCCCGCCATCGACAAGATGTACGAGTCGAAATCCGACCCTGACATCTTCCGCGAACTGGCGCTTTCGCTGTACAAGAAGCTCGATTGCGTGCGCGAGTTCACCGACGAGGAAGTGTGGCCCTACAAAGACGATTACGAGTTCACGAGCGCCTACCTTGCAAGCGAGACGCTCAAGAAAGGCTACGAGGACGCCGTGGCCGACGGGTTCGACCAGTACGCCGACTACATTGGGATGACCCTGGACGAAGCGGTCACCTGCACCAAGGGGCTGCCCAACCCCTTCTACGCCGGGCGGCCTGACTTCGTTCCCTACCTGGCCAAACACTACCGCGGCAACGGACTTGTGCCCGACGACGTGCCGGATGACGAGGTGTTCTTCCCCACCTACGATGGCAACGGAGGATCGACCGGGCGCCTGCTGTTCAAGGTGGACTGGCTGGGCGAGCTGCACGAGTCCTGTCCGGCGCTGCCCGTGCCCGAAGAGCCGTTCGACCGCTGGTACGCCTCCGGCAACCCCATCGAAACGGGCGACTGGGAGCTTTCCGACGCGGTGAAGGCGGGCTACGACCTGATCTCTGTGGGCAAAGCGCATCAGCATTGGCAGTTCCTCTCGTTCAACCAAACGTGGGACGGCGGCAACGTGTCGCGGCTTTTGCGGGAGTCCTTCGAGAACTGCAACGAGCCGTGCGTGGAGCTCAACCCGGCCGATGCGCTCAACCGCGGGCTGCACGCCGGCGACTACGTCACCGTGGAGTCGCAATACGGTTCGATGGAGCACATCAAGCTGGTCACGACGCAAACCGTCATGCCCGGCACCATTGTGCCGCCGTACCACTGGGGCAACATCCAGAACAAGATCTACCCGCACACGCTCTCGTTCGCCCAACTGAACGACGATCAGCGCAAAGCGCTCAACCCGCTGCCCGTAGGCCCGTTTGCCAGCCCCAACTCCATCGTGACCGTGGGCGGCCAGGGCAACCAGTCGGCCGTGCTGTGCAAGATCTACAAGAGCGAAGCATAAGGAGGGATTGCAATGGCCCAATGGGGATTCATGGTCAACACCAACAACTGCGTCGGTTGCAAAGCATGCGAGGTGGCGTGCAAGCAGCGCAACGGACTGAAACCGGGCGAGGCGCGGCTGCGCGTGGTGGCGTCTGTGGAGTCGGGAACGTTTCCCAACGTGCAAGTGCGCAACTACTCCATGGCGTGCATGCACTGCGCAAGCCCGGCGTGCATGGAGGTGTGTCCGGCCAACGCCATCGTCAAGGACGAGGATGGCGCGGTGCTCGGCATCCGCGACAAGTGCATCGGGTGCAAGGCGTGCTTCTTCGCCTGCCCGTTTGGCGTGCCCTCGTACCGCGAGGAGGACGGCACCATGGTCAAGTGCGACCTGTGCGCCGACCGGCGTGCCATGGGGCTTGACCCGGCGTGCGCGCACACGTGCTTCTACGGCGGGCTGAAGGCAGGGCCGCTTGAGGAGTTGTCAAGCGAGCTGAAGGAGTCCGCGACAAGCGCCATGGCCAGCGCAAGCGGCGCCACGCAACCTTCTGTGATGGTGATCGAATGAGCACGCGGCGCAAGCTGGCAGGCAGCGAAGCAAGCGGCGATGCGCGATGCGCTATCGCCACATGCGCGGCGCTCGACGAGCTGACGGCGCAGCTGCTTCTCGCCCCCGCAACCGACGGGCATCGGGCGTTTTTCGCACGCCTCAACCTGGATGACGAGGATGACCCCGTGTGCGCGCACCCTGCGGGTCGCGAGGGGCTTTCGCTCATGCGGGAATGCTGCCGCGCGGGCGAGGATGCAGGTGAGGATGCGAGCGAAGTCGCAGGAAGCAGCTCCGAGGCGCTGGCCGAAACCGCAAACGGCAGCTCCACAGCGCGGGCCGAAGTCGCAAGTAGCAGCTCCGCAGCGCTGGCGCGGGAGCTGTCGAACGACTTCACCAAGCTGTTCGTTGGCCCGGGACGCAAGCCCTGCCCTCCGTGGTCGTCGGTGTATCTGGATGGGAAACGCCTGGTGAACGGTCCTACAGCCCAGGAGGTCAAGCGCGTTGTGCGGAGTCTCGGTCTGGCCGCGCCTGCGGGCAACCACGAGCCGTGGGACCACGCCGGCTACGAGTTCCTCGTGGTCGCAGCGCTTCTCAACCGCTGGTGCGAGGCCGCAGACCGCAAGACGGAGCCAGCGGCAGGCAAAACGCGCGGCAACGCGGGCGGCGCGAACGCCCCGCTCGGCGCGGGTAGAAGCGCGAACGGCGCGAACGCCCCGCTCGGCGCGGGCGGCAACCGGGACGATGCCGAAGATGCGAGCCCTGCGGACGCTCCGGCCAACGCAACCGACGCAAGCAACGCCTTAACCAGGGCGCTCGACTTCTGCGAGCGCTACCTGGCCCCGTGGATGCCGGCGTTTTTGGACGACGTGGCCGCGCATGCGCGCACCGACTTCTACCGGGGGTTCGCTCTGTTCGCCCGCGCGGTGCTCGATGTCAACCTGCACGAGATGCGCCGCATCCTGCAGGGCTGCCGCAAAGCCGCCGCATAGCATACCCGTCCGCGGCCGGCGCGCCTCGCACCGTGCCGGCCGCGTTTATACGTAGGAGGTTGACTGCAATGCTGCAAACCGAATGGAACTGGACGGTGGCGGCCGACCTGCTCCTTTCAGGGGCGGGGGCGGTGCTGCTCGTCGTCGCCTCCCTCCTGTGCCTTGCAGGCAAACGGGAGGCGCATACCCGCTTGGTCGTCCGCTGCGCGTGGACCGGGACCGCCGCGATAGCGCTCGGCGTGCTGTTTCTTTTGGCCGACGTGGGGCAGAAGCTGCGCGCGCTCAACATGTTCGCGTCGTTTGGCAATTTCGCCACATCGTGGATGCCCCGCGGAGCGTGGTCGCTGGCGCTCGCCATTATCTGCGGCATCGCGCTCGCCGCAGCCGCGACCGATGCCTTGGAGACAAGGCTGCGCTTCCTTGCGCCGCTGTACCGTTGGCAGCACCGCAACATGCTGATCGGGGTGCTGGCGGTGGTCGAGGTGCTGTTGGGGTGTTTCATCACGTTTTACACGGGCATGCTGGTCATGTCCAGCTCGGGCATTCCGTTTTGGACGAGCCCTTGGTTACCCACGTGCTTTGTGTTGGCATCGGCGCTGGTCGGCACTGCGGGGGCGGCGGCTTTGGCGACGGTGCGGAACGAAAACGAGTCGCGCGACGTTGTACGCGTTCTTGCCGGCGTGTCGCTGGCAAGCGCCGTGTTGCTGGCAGCGGCGCTGGGGGCCTATCTGACGTCGTCTTTGAATGCGGGCGAAGCGGGAGCCTCCGCAATGGCATCTGTTGTTGTCGCCTCGGCAGAGGAACTGGTGTCAGGGCAGTTCGCCCCCGTGTTCTGGGTGGTGCTTGTGGGCATTGGGATAGCGGTGCCCGCCGTGGCGAACGTTGCGACGATAGCCTCCTCCCCATCCGGAGCGCTCGCGAGGCGCATTCCCACCATCGCCCTTGCCGGAGCCCTCTGCGCTCTCTGCGGCGGGTTCGCGCTGCGTTGGCTGGTGCTGGCAGTGGGCCTGCACATGCAGGTGCTGCTTCCCGGGGTCACCCAATTGGCGGACGGCACCATGTTCACCTACCTGTCGTTCATCGCCTGACGGCTATTCGGCCCCGGCAGCTGCCGCCGGGGCCGGACTTGCGGTCGCGGCGCCGTGTCGTTCGATGCTAAAGCGAAAGCGGCAAGAGCGAAGACCGGGCGCCAACAGCAGCGGGATGCGCAGCGGCGGGGCAACCGGCAGAGCGGCGGCAGCGACGGGGCGCCAGCGGCGACGGGCTAGCCGGTGAGCACAACAGCGACAACGGAAGCGGAACGTCAGCGACAAACAACAGGAGCGGGTGATCCTAGCGGCAGAGCAGCAGCGACAGCGCAGCGAAACAACCACAACGAAGCAACGGCAGCTCAAGATAGCTCGCAGCCTTCAACAGTGACAAGTTCGAAAGTTTTCGGCGGCTTACTACAACAAGGTCCGAAAAGGACCCGAGGCGTTTGCGGACTCGTCCCATTCCCACAGCACTTTCGAACGGCAAGCTACACACCCCGCATCCAAGGCTACCGCAGCAGAAACGAGCCGCACACCACCCGCCGCAAGCGGCAATGATCCCTCCACTGAACCAACGCAGGTGCGAAATCCCGTCGGTTCGATGGAGGGCTCGACGGAGGGCAACCCTAAAGTGCGCGAAATTTTCCTGAGATGGTCAAAATCCCGGCGAGTCGGGGGATTTTTAGGGCAAAACGCGGACGCGTTTATGAGCGCCCAAGAGAAAGGCCAGGTCACAGCTTCCCGCTTCATCAGAATGCCCTTCCGTACATGGCGAAAAGCCCCGACTTACCGGGATTTTGACCATCTCAGGAAAATTTCGCGCATCTGCACGTTGTTTCATCGCGTCTTCGGCTTTCAACGGTAACGAATTCGGAATTCGACGAATTTTCTACCGTAACAGAGGCGGAAAAGAGCCTGAGAGGCGCTTGCTTCGCCCCTACGACGCTCTCGAACGATAAAACATCGCCGAAAAAGGGACCCCGGATTCGTTACCGCAATCAGACGTATGCCCGACGCTGGGAGCGCGCAGGCCCGTGCGAACCCAACGCTGGCATCGCACGGGTCCACACGATCCCAACGTTGGTATCGCACGGGTCCGTGCGCGTCCAACGTTGATACCGCATGCGACCCGTGCGGCCCCGGCGCCAGGCCGCATAGGGTCCGTGCGCTTGGTTTCGCGTGTTTCCACCGGAATGTTTCACGTGAAACATTCCGCAAACGCAGAAGGACCCGGCAGCTGGCCGGGTCCTTCGCGCATCGCACCTTGGGAAAGAGGGGGGTGTGCGCCTCGCGCATCGCATGCGCGCCGTACGCATGCCGCATGCATGCGCGTCCCGCGCGGGCGAACACCTGCGGATAGGCGCCGCCTTGCCGCGCCGATCCGCAAATCCAGCGAAACGCCCGGCGCGCCCTGCGCACGCGCACGTGTGCGCAGCCGTCGGGGGTTGGGTCGGGCATCGTGGCGGCCGGCCGGCGCACCCCACTCACGCGCACGTGTGCGCAGAGGGAGCAAGCGGGAACCGCAGCCGACGGTGTTCGGGGCGCACCCCGCGCACACGCACGTGTGCGCATGCGTCCCGCGCATTCCGCTCGCACGCTTCACGTGCGATCGAACGCTCTGCACGCGTGCACCCGCATCCCGCGTGCGGCCAAGCCGCGCACCGCGCGTGCACCCGCGCCCTGCGCTGGCGGGTGTGCGCCCACCAGCGCGCCGGCAGCTACGCCATCAGTTTGGTGACCGCGTTCGCGTACGCCACCGGGTCTTCAAGCGGCATGCCCTCCACCAAAAGCGCCTGGTTGTAGAGGATGTCGGCATAGAGCTTCACCTTGTCGGCGTCGCCGGTCTCCTGCGCGGCGCGCAGCGCCTCGAACACAGGGTGCTTCACGTTCAGCTCCAGCACGCGCTGGGACTTCACGTCCTGGCCGTCGGGCGCCTGCGACAAGATGCGCTCCATCTCAAGCGACACGGGGCCCGCCGCGGTGATGCACGCCGGCGCGTCGGTGAGCCGCGACGACACGGCCACCTTCTCCACCGCATCACCCAGCGCCTCCTTCATAGCTGCGAACAGGGCCTCGTTTTCCTTGGCGGCCTCTTCGGCCTCCTTCTTCTCCTCCTCGGAAGCCAAATCCAAGTCGCCCGACGCCACGTTCTTGAGCTCCTTGGGGCCGGTGCCCTCCACGGGCTTGTCCTCGGCGTCCAGCTCGGGTTCGGGGCCGTAGGTCATCATGGCTTGGAAACAGAACTCGTCCACGTCCTTCGTGCACAGCAGCACGTCGTAGCCCTTGCCCAGCACCGTCTTCACGATGGGCATCTTGGCCAGGCGGTCGATGCTCTCGCCGGCGGCGTAGTAGATGGCCTTCTGGTCGGCCGGCGCAGCCTCCAGGTACTCGTCCAGCGTGACCAGTTTCTGCTGCTTGGCGGAGTAGAACAGCAAAAGCTCGCCCAGCTCGTCTTTCAGCATGCCGTAGCTGGTGTAGATGCCGTACTCCAGCCCGCGGCCGAAATTCTCGAAGAAGCGCTCGTACTCCTCGCGGTCGTTGTCGCGCATCTTCTTCAGCTCGGAGGTGATCTTCTTCTCCACCTTCTTGGCGATGGCGCGCAGCTGGCTGTTGTGCTGCAGCGTCTCGCGGCTGATGTTGAGCGTGAGGTCCTGGCTGTCCACCACGCCGCGCACGAAGTTGTAGTGGTCGGGCAAAAGCTCCTCGCACTTCTCCATGATGAGCACGTTGGAGCTGTAGAGCGCCAGCCCCTTCTTGAAGTCCTTGCTGTACAGGTCGTACGGCGCACGGCTGGGGATGAACAGCAGCGCGTCGTAGGAAAGCGCGCCTTCGGCGTGGATGCTGAACGTGCGGGCAGGGTCGGCGAAGTCGTGGAAGTCGGTCTTGTAGAACTCGTTGTACTCCTCGTCGGTGACCTCGGACTTGCCGCGCTTCCAGATGGGGATCATGGAGTTGATGGTGTCAAGCTCGGTGTAGCTTTCGTATTCGGGCTGGTAGTCGTCGCCGGCGTCCTCGGGCTTGGGCTTCTCGCGGGTTTTGGACACTTCCATCTGCACGGGGTAACGCACGTAGTTGCTGTAACGCTTGATGAGGCTTCTCAGACCGTATTCGGACAGGAAGGTGTCGTAGCTCTCTCCGGTGCCGTCGCTGTTGGCCGTGTTGTCCTTGAGCGTGAGGATGACGTCGGTGCCGTGGCCCTCGCGCTCGGCCGGCTCGATGGTGTAGCCCTCCACGCCGTCGCTTTCCCAGGCCCACGCCTCGTCGGAGCCGAACGCGCGCGACACGACGCGCACCTTCTTCGCCACCATGAACGCGCTGTAGAAGCCCACGCCGAACTGGCCGATGATGTCCACGTCGTCGCCCTGCGCCTCGGCGTTGTCGGCCTTGAACGCCATGGAGTCGGAGTGCGCGATGGTGCCGAGGTTTTTGTCCAGCTCGTCTTTGGTCATGCCGATGCCGTTGTCGCTGACCGTGACGGTGCGCGCGTCCTTGTCGAAGCTCACGCGGATGGCCAGCTCGTCTTTGCCCAGCTGGACGTCTTTGTCCGTGAGGCTGCGGAAGTACAGCTTGTCCACCGCGTCCGAGGCGTTGGAGATAAGTTCGCGCAGGAAAATCTCGCGGTTGGTGTAGATGGAGTTGATCATGAGGTCGAGCAGCTTTTTGCTCTCGGTCTTGAACTTGCGCATGGGGTGCGTCGCTTCCTTTCCTCTGTTCCGACCTGCCCGGTTGGCAGTCTAGGGGTTCGAGTGCTAAAACAGGATTGTAGTACGGCGCGAAAGGTTGTCAAGCAGAGCGCACAACGTCCGCAGAAAGCGCGCGGCGGGGGGCGGGGGGCAAAGGGCGAGGTGCAGCGTGGGGCGCGTGGGTAGACGGAGTGGGTGCAGCGTGGGGCGCGGAAGATGAATGCGGCGCGGGATCGAACGCGACATTAGATACGGCTTGGGAGCAGGTGTGACGGATGAGGGCGAGACGGACGCAACCTGGAAGCAACGGGAGAACGCGGCCAAAGGGCATGAGGGCGAACGCGAGAGAAGATCAAACCGGAGCGCCCACGCGCAAGACAAGAAGACGGTCGCAACGGGAAGGCGCTGCGCCGCGCGCAAGACCTCGCCCCTCTCCGTTAAACCAGGACTGATGCGAACCTATGTTGGCCGAATCCCGGGTCCCCGCCGGAGGCGGTTCGGCGAGACCGGCCCGAAGTGGCACGGATCGCGTCTTGTGCATAGGTTTTTCTGCTCGAAGGTATAGGTTTTTCCGCTCGAAGCGGCCGCACTGCGTCTTCTCGACGGGAAAACGCCAGGTCGCGAACCCCCGTCGCGAGCCTCCACCTCCTGAATCTATGCACAAAACGCGTTTTCTGCCATTTCGGCGTGCCCTCTCGGTTGATTGAACCGGGGTTGACATAAAGTCCGTCCCTTCTGGCGGGTTTTAGCGAAAAACCGCCATCCCCTCCGAACGATTTCGAATGAGAAATCTCGGCCAGGCGTTACGAGGAAAAGGCGTAGCGTCCCAAGAGCTTTACCCGGTTTCGCAGCCCCATCGGCAGGCGCGTGGCCTGTCGACCAGCGCGCAGCCCCACCGACGGCCCTGCAGTCCGTCGACCAGTGCGTAGCCTTAGCGCTTGGCGCTCCCGTTCCTCGCCCCCCACGCCTCAGAACTCCAGCTTCTTCCCGCGTTCGCGCAGCTCCTTGCAGCGGGCCTCCACCACGTCGATAAGCTCCTGCTGCGCGTGCACCCCCAGCTTTTGATAGATGTTGGACATGTGCGTCTTCACTGTGTTCTCGGACACCACAAGCCGCTGCGAGACGGCCAGGCGATTATGCCCCTGCGCCAGCAGCAAGAACACGTCCTTTTCGCGCGGCGTGAAGAACTCCTCCACCGCGATGAGGTCGCACGCCTGCTCGAGCACGTTGGCCTCGTCGGACTCGCCCGGACGCATGATGCCCCAGCTCTCGTAGGGGTTCTTGCTGGTCACCGAGTACAGGCTGAACGCGAGCAGCGCCGCGCCAACCACCACGCACACCTCGCGCTGAAATCCGACGACCCCCCCCCCGTCGGCCACGCCCAGGCCCACCGCCTGCGCGAACGACGTCGCGCAGCACAAAAGCGCGAACACCCAGCGCCCCACCCCGCGAATCTGCACGGCCAGGTAGATGCAGAGTATCCACAGGCACAGCTCGGTGAACTGGTAACCCGCCAGCGAGAACAAAAAGCCGATCCGACAGTCAACCAGTGTAGGGATGAGGGCGTGCTCATCTAGCCGCTGCGGCAGGGTGGTACAATCACGCTGCCAAACGTAGATTTGCGCGGGTGCCCATCTGGCCCTATGTTTGGCGACGTCCCGGCC
>DXCU01000065.1 GCA_019115845.1 Candidatus Rubneribacter avistercoris
GGTACCGGGAGGGGAGGCTGAAGGCGTTCGACGAGGGAGGGCGCAAGGTGTACGATACGATAGCCGGCCGCAGGAGGCGGCTGGGGCTGGCCGCCTAGGCCGTCCGGAAAAACGTCCGCACCCCCTTTCCGCGCGAGAAAACGACACAGCGCATGAATGCGGCGTTCTCTGCGCTGGCCGCCGACGATCTGCGTGACCGTAGTATCTTTTCGCTTTCAAGTGGTCAGAAACAGAAGATAGCCATTGCGAGTGCGCTGGCGGTGGATCCTGAACTTATGGTGATGGACGAACCGTCCGCAAACCTTGATAACGAAGCGTGCCGGATGCTGGCTGATGCTGTGGCGGCACTCAAACGAAATGGGCGCACTGTGGTGGTAGCTGAACACCGGTTGAGCTATCTCATGGGAGTGGCTGATCGTGTAGTGGTTATGGAACGCGGGCGCGTGGTTGGGGAACTTTCGCCTGATGAGGCAAGAGCTCTTTCCTGGGAGAGCGCCGCGGAACGCGGATTGCGGTTGCCGAGCCTTGTCAATGTGCCGCTCAACCAGCTATCTGGCGGCGAAGGCTCGGTCAGAGAAGCGCCTGATTTTGAAGCGCGCGGGCTGCGTGTGTCATACGGAAGGCGCCAAGTGCTTGGCGAGGTTGGATTTTCGTGTGTGGGCATGCCTGGGGTGACAGCGATCATCGGTGGCAATGGTGCAGGTAAGACCACGCTCGTGCGTACGCTCTGCGGCCTTAAACGCGAAGCAGAGGGAGAAGTGTGCATTGGTGGCCGCCCGTCCGAGGCTGCAAAGCGTCGGGAGCTCTCTTCATTTGTCATGCAAGATGCCGATTACCAATTGTTTACTGAGAGCGTGGAAGCGGAGGTGCTGTTTGCCCGCACGATAAAGCCCGCTGTACGCAAGCGCGCCGATGCGGCGCTGGCGGCGCTCGGTTTGGACGGTTTTCGCACGGCGCATCCTCTGACGCTTTCAGGCGGCCAGAAGCAACGCCTGACCATAGCGTGCGCGCTTGCGGACACCTCGCCGCTTGTGTTCTTTGACGAGCCAACAAGCGGGCTTGATGGCGGCACTATGCGCGAAGTAGCGCGGTTGGTGCGTTCGCTTGCACGTGAAGGGCGACGGGTATTTGTGGTGACGCATGATTTTGAGTTTGTTGCTGCGGCGTGCGATCGGGTGCTTGCGGTGCGGGCTGGCGTTATTGCGGACGACTTTGCCGTGTGCGAGAAAAATCGCGAGCGGCTGTGTGGGTGGTTGGGTTTAGGAAGCGGGGGAGGAGCCGAAGATGATGAGGGGTGACGTGTATGTGTTGCCGCCGTCAGTTCGCTGTTCTTATCCTGTCGCGCCAAGTGCTGGGAGGCATGCCTGTCTCGCGCTCGAAGGCTACGGTGAAGCTGGACGCGCGCGGGTAGCCCACGGCTGCGGCCACCTCGGCCACGCTCAGGTTGTGGATGGGCAGCAGCTCTTCGGCGCGCTGCATGCGGGCGCGGCGGATGTAGGCGCCCAGGCTCTCGCCTTCTTCCTGCGAAAACGCCGCGCACAGGCGAGTGCGGCTGGTCAAGAGGTCGTGCGCCAGTCCGTCGAGCGTGAGCGGCGCATCGAGGTGCTGTGCGATGTGGCGTTTTGCCGCCCGCGCCAGAGCCGCTTGCTCGTACGTGCCCGCTGCCTTCTCCGCGCGCGTGCGTTCCTCGTACCACATGATGGCTGTGCGCGCGGCTTGCGACACGCGGGCGGCCAGAGTGCCCTCGGTGGCCAGGCGCCCGCCGTACAGCGGCGAGATGGAGTTCATGAGCGCGCCGAGGACGCGTGCCAACTCATCGGTGCAGGTGGACCCTGGTTTGTCCACAAGGGCGCGCGCGGCATTTCGCTCGCGCGGCTCCCAGTGGTCGAACCACGACGGCAGAAGCATGATGGACGTGGCGTTTTGCAGCGACCCCGCGCGCAGCCACGAGGCGGCCTCGCCCGTTTGCTGGCCGAAGACGGCCACGTTGCCTTCGGCGCTCCGTGTTCTCGGCTGTGCGATGGGGCACAGCGCCAGGCTGTCCGAAGACAGCGTGCACAGGCACAGGCTGGTCACTTCGCGCTCGTAAAACAGCAGGTCGCGTTTGACGGTAAGACGATGCGAGGTGACCACGCAGCTTTTCCCGATGGAGTACACGTATATCGCGCCCTCGGCCACGTCGCTGTCTATGGAGCCGAACAGGGCCGAACCGTGCGGGCGCAATGTGGCGCCGAACTGCTCAACCTGGGGAAGGTAGAGCAGTTCGAGGGCGGCGATGCGAAGGGTGCGTGTCGTGCGCGTGTGCATGAAGTAGCCTGCTGTCTCGCTTTTGAATTCGTTCCAACCGGGACGCCAAAGGTTAACCATGGTGTACTTTCATGATACGTTAGGCGCGGCTGACTTGCAAGCGTCTGTGGGCCCATGCTGGCGCTTGATTCGCATAACCGCACATGAGAAGGAGGTTGCATATGTCAACAGAGGCGTCGACGACCGGGGCGGTGTCTGCCCGGGCTGTTTCGCACGAAGATCGCCGCGCCCCCGAAAAGCAGCGAGCACCCGAAAAGCATCGCGGTCCCGTCGCGCAGTTGCTGGACTTCGCAGGCAAGCGGAAAGCCCTCACCTATGTGGGCTGCGTGCTTTCGGCGGTGTCCATGCTCGTGGGCTTTGCGCCCTACGTGTGCATCTGGCTGGTGGCGCGCGATCTTCTGGCCGTGGCGCCCGACTGGGGTGCAGCCTTAGGCATTGCCGCATATGGCTGGTGGGCGCTGGGGTTTTCGGTGCTGTCCATCCTGCTGTATTTCGTAGGCCTTATGTGCACGCATCTGTCGGCGTTTCGTTGCGCGTCGAACATTCGCAAGCGGGCTACCGAGCGCCTCATGCGCGCTTCGCTCGGCTACTTCGACACGCACGCTTCGGGTGCGCTGCGCCGCATGGTGGACGGCTGCGCGGCCGAGACGGAGGGGCTGCTCGCCCACAAGCTGCCCGACACGGCGGGGTCGATCGCCATGGTTGTGGGCATGCTCGTGCTGTTCTTCGTGTTCGACTGGCGGCTGGGGCTTGCGTGTTTGGCATCTGTCATCATCTCCATCTTGTGCATGATGAAGATGATGGGCGGGCGCGGTATGGATTTCATGATGAAGTACCAGGAATCGCTCGTGAGGATGAACAAGACGGGTACCGAATATGTGCGCGGCATTCCTGTGGTCAAAGTGTTCCAGCAGACGGTGTACTCGTTCAAGGCGTTCCACGATGCCATTCAGGAGTTCACCGTGCTTGCGCAGGAGTACGCGGTGAAGTGGTGCCAGGTGCCGCAGTCGCTTTCTCTTTCCGCCATCAACGGCGTGGCGGTGTTTTTGGTGCCGCTTATTATCTTGTTGGCGCCGGGTGAGTCCGATTTTGGGACGTTTCTTGCCAACGTTGCGTTCTATGCCATCTTCTCGGCCATCATCCCCACGGCCATGACGCGCGTGATGTTCATCTCCGATGCGCTGCAAACAAGTCAAGCGGCCATGGCGCAGGTGGGGGCCGTGCTGGCGGCGCCGGTGCCCGCACCTCCCGCCGCGCCCGAGGCTCCGCGCGACAACAGCGTGGTTTTCGACAACGTGACCTTCACCTACGAAGGCGGCGAGCAGCCGGCGCTCGAACAGGTGAGCTTTGAGGTGCCCGCCGGCGCCACGGTGGCGCTTGTGGGGCCTTCGGGCGGCGGCAAGACCACGGCGGCCAGTTTGGTGCCGCGCTTTTGGGATGCGGATGCGGGCAGCGTGCGTGTGGGAGGCGTGGACGTGCGCTGTATCGACCCGCACGACCTCATGGACCGCGTGGCGTTCGTGTTCCAGGCAAACCGCCTGTTCAAGCAAAGCGTGTTGGACAACGTGCGCGCTGCTCGGCCCGACGCGACGCGCGAGGAGGCCATGGCGGCGCTTGAAGCCGCGCAGTGCGCAGACATCGTGGAAAAGCTGCCCGACGGCATGGACACGGTGGTGGGCACAGGCGGCGTGTATCTATCGGGTGGCGAGGTGCAGCGCCTCATGATAGCCCGCGCCATTCTGAAGGACGCACCCATCGTGGTGCTGGACGAGGCCACGGCCTTCGCCGATCCGGAGAACGAGGCGCGCATTCAGGCGGCGTTCAAGCGGCTCGCGGTGTCCGCTACCGGCGAGCGGCGCACCGTGCTCATGATCGCGCATCGGCTGTCCACTGTGGTGAACGCCGATAGGATTGTCGTGCTCGACGGTGGACGCGTGGCCGAGCAGGGCGCGCATGCCGACCTGCTGGCGGCGGGTGGGCTGTACGCCCGTATGTGGGCCGACTACGAACAGGCGGCCAGTTGGAAAATCTCGAGCGCGTCTTCGGAGGTGAGGTAGATGTTGAAGGAAAAGTACGGCCTGACCAACGAAGGCGTGCGCAACGTCAGGGTGGGAACGGCGTGGACGGCGGCATCCAATCTAGCCGTGTTCGGCGGAGTGGGCACGTTGTGGATGCTTATGTCGCAGTTGGTGGAGCACCTGACGATAGACGCGCCGCTACCGGATCTGCCCCCCTACGCTCTTGCGTTGGTCGTGTTCGCGGCGGCGGTGATCGTCACCCAGTACTATGCCTACTACTATCAGTACGGCGTCATCTACAACGAAAGCGGGCGGCAACGCATCAACCTGGCCGAGCGGCTGCGCAAGTTACCGCAGTCGTTCTTCGGAAAGCGTGATCTGGCCGATCTCACCGAGACAATGATGGGCGACGTCAAAACCATCGAGCATGCTTACAGCCATGTGCTGCCCGAACTCTACGGCGCCTACGTCTCGTTCGGCGTGGCCAGCGTGGGGCTGCTTGCGTTCGACTGGCGGTTGGCCCTTGCAGCGCTGTGGAGCGCGCCGGTGGCGTTTGCCCTGCTGTTCGCTTCGCGGAGGCTTTTGGCGCCCATCATGCGCACCACCCGCATGAAGAACCTGCAGGTGTCCGACGACATTCAAGAGGCGCTCGAGTGCGTGCGCGAGGTACGCGCCACCAACCAGGAGGAGCGCTATCTCAGTGGTATCCGCGCCGATGTTGATGCGGCCGAGCGGCAGACTATCAAAGGGGAGCTGGCCACAGGCGTGTGCGTGAACAGCGCGCAGATTGTGCTGCGGTTGGGCCTTGCCACCACCGTGCTGGCGGGAGCGGCCTTCGTTTTGGAGGGAACGTGCGACTTCATGACGCTGTTCGGCTTTTTGCTGGTGGTGTCGCGCATATACGCGCCGTTCGATCAGTGCCTTATGCTCATTGCGGAGCTGTTCGCTGCGCAGACGGCCTCGGCGCGCATGCGCTCGTTCTACGACGAACCCTTGGCAAAGGGCGGCGATGCGTTTTCCCCGCGCGGCCACGACGTGGTGTTCCAAGACGTGTCGTTTTCTTACGGCGGTGGCGAGCAGGTGCTGCGCAACGTGAGCTTCACGGCAAAGGAAGGCGAGGTCACCGCGTTGGTGGGGCCGAGCGGATCGGGTAAATCCACCTGTTCGAAGCTGGCCGCGCGCTTTTGGGATGCCGAGGGCGGGCGCGTCACGGTGGGCGGCGTGGATGTGGCGGGCGTGGACCCCGAGGTGCTGCTGCGTGACTACGCGGTGGTGTTCCAGGACGTGCTGCTGTTCGACGACACGGTGATGGGCAACATCCGCCTGGGGCGGCGCGACGCAACCGACGAGGAGGTGCTGGCCGCCGCGCGCGCCGCGAACTGCGACGAGTTCGTGGGGCGCATGCCGCAGGGCTACCATACGATGATCGGCGAGAACGGCAGCAGGCTTTCCGGCGGCGAGCGCCAGCGCATCTCCATTGCCCGCGCCTTGCTGAAAGACGCGCCCATCGTGCTTTTGGACGAGGCTACCGCCAGTCTGGACGTGGAGAACGAGACGCAGGTGCAAGCCGCGCTCTCGCGCCTTTTGGCAGGCAAGACGGTTATCGTGATAGCGCACCGCATGCGCACCATCGAAAACGCCGACAAGGTGGTGGTGCTCAAAGAGGGTCGCGTGGTCGAACAGGGCGCGCCGGATGAACTCAAGGCGGTAGGTGGTGAGTTCGCCCACATGGTTGAGCTGCAGCGCGCCGCCGCCTCTTGGGCGCTGTAGCGCGACTTGCCGTCGAGCGCGGCGCGAGGCTTTCGGGCCGCGCGCCGCGCCTCGGTCTACATGCCTGCGTCTGGCCTGATCGGATCCGTGCACTTTGCCCGCTTCACGCTGCGGCCGCGCGTTCTGCCGGCCCGCCCCGTCGCCGCCGAGGGGTCCCGGAGGGAGCTAAGCGGGATCCTTGGAGCGAAGCCCCCCTTCCAGCGAGCAAACGCGCCCCTGCGCAGCGAAGCGGACCGGCGGGGTGCGGCGCGAGTTCCGCAGCAAAGCGAGGACTGTTTGAGCGCCGCACCCCGCCGGTCCGCTTCGCCACCCCCAGGCGTCGGGTTATGCGAGCGGCTTCCAGATGCGCACGCGGCAGCACTTCACCGCCTCTTCCCCAAGCGGGGTGTGGTCGATGTTCGCGAACGTGACCACGGTGCCGCGCGATCCCGTGGACGCTAGGTACTCGCCGTAATCGTCGGCGCCGCTGTCGGGGTCCAAGGTGAAGTACTCGCCCGACTCAAGGTCCACGCCGCATACGGAGGTGGTGGACTTCACCATGAAGTACTTCCCGCACCAGGCGGGGGCGGCGGTGGGGGTGCGCCCGAAGCAGAACCAGGGCGCTGCGCTGTAGTTGCCGTCGGTCACTGCGGAGGAGGGGGTGTACGTGCCCAGGTTCGCAATGCCGTCACCGTAGTTGTAGATGGCGTCGAAGGCGAAGGAGAACCCGGTTTCGCCGTAACCGGCCTCGATCGGCTTCATGGAGGAGGGCAGCACCATGGTGTCCGTCACCGATCCCGACTCAGCGTCTATCCTGGTCAGCTGGTAATGAACGGACGCCGTGTCGGTGCGGGGGGTGACGATCACGGCGTCGTCGAGGGCATAGGGCGGCGTGGCCATGCGCCCGGTCGAGGAGCAGACGGTTTCCGCGCCGGTCGACCCCAGACGCACGCGCTTGAGGACCGAGTCCTCCGAAGCTCGGTTTCCTCCGGATTTCGGCAGCACCTGCCAAAACGCGTGGCCTCCCGCAGCCGCGATGGAGGGTGTTTCGTAGTCGGCGCCGCCCTCGTCGGCCAGGACGGGCGCCCCAATGCCCGTGCCCGCACCTTCGACGCGCGCGGTGTAGATGCGCCAGATGCCGTCCAGTATGTCGGCTTCGGTCCACACGAGGCCCTCCGACGTGGCGCGCACGTCGTATATCTCGAAGCCCTCGTCAAGACCCACGGCCCCCTCCAGCACGGTGGTGTATTGGCCCGACCCCAAGGACAGCAGCGCCACGTGCGTGAGCGGGCTGGCTCCTTCGGTGGGCAGCAGGCAGGCGGCCACGTTTTCGTCGCTTGCCCAGACAAGCGAGCCGTAGGGGAGCTCGCACGTGGCCGTCAGCCCCACGCGCGTGCCGGCGTCCTCGATGCGCGTCAGGGAATCGGACGCGGTCACGGCGCTGGTGGGAACCTGCAACACGTCAAGCTCGTCATTGGCGTTGCTCTGCATCTGCTGCACGACCACGGCGCCGCCGCCCCCGATGGCGGCCAACGCCCCCACGCCGAGCGCGCCGTACAGAAAGCGCCTGCGCGTGAGCAGCGCCTGCCCGTCGTCGGATGCGCCGGAGCGGTTTGCGCGCGTTTTCGCTCGGGAGGGGCGCGAAGGCTGCGCGGCGGTCGTGCGCCGATGCGCGCCGCCCGCCCGCACGTCGACGCCGCCCCCCAGGCCGGCCACGTTGCCGATGCTGGGGGCTCCTCCTCGCTCGCCGCTCGCGCCACCGCCTCCCAAGCCGGCCACGTTGCCCACGTGGCCGCCCCGCGCGCCCGTCTTTCCGCCGGCGTAGAGGGTCTTGCCGTTTGCGGCGGCCCGCCTGTTGGCGCGCCGTTTGGGCGCCGTGGAGGGTCGCGCGTGGTTGGCGTGTGTCGATCTTCGGGTCACCATGATGTTTATTGTGTCATTTCCCGCACAGGTTCAAGCGGGCTTCGGTCGAATTGCTACAATAAACGCAAACACAAACGTTGCGCTTCCATCTGGCCTGTTGACGCAACGGGCCGCGCGGCATCGGCGACCGACGAGCTTGAGGAGTGATCCATGAGCAACGAAACACGACGCATTCTGCTGGTTGAGGACGAGAAGGCCATCCGCGACGCGGTGACGGCCTACCTTGAACGCGAGAACTACTGGGTGACGGCGGTCGGAGACGGCCAAGAGGCCCTCGAGGAGTTCTCGAAGCACCATTTCGACCTGGTCATCTTAGACCTCATGCTGCCCCGGGTGCCCGGCGAGCGCGTTTGCCGCGCCATCCGCGACAACTCCGACGTGCCCATCATCATGCTCACCGCGAAGGGCGAGGTGGAAGACCGCATCATCGGCTTGGAGCTGGGCGCCGACGACTACCTGGTGAAGCCGTTCAGCCCCCGCGAGCTGGTGGCCCGCTCCCGCGCGCTTTTGCGCCGCGTCCATGCCGACAGCGAGCCGCAGCGCGAGGTGCTGGAGTTCGGCGAGCTCACCATCGACGTGTCGGGCCACAAGGTGCTCGTCAACGGCGAGGAGATCGACCTCACGGCAAGCGAGTTCAAGCTGCTCACCACGCTGTCGCGCTACCCGGGCCGCGTGTACTCGCGCATGGAGCTGGTGGAGAAGGTGCTCGGCTACGATTTCGAAGGCTACGAGCGCACCATCGACTCCCACGTGAAGAACCTGCGCGCCAAGATCGGCGACAATCCGCGCAACCCGAAGTGGCTGCACACGGTGCACGGCGTGGGATATCGTTTCGAGGATCCCACGAAAGCCGCCCAGTAGTCCGGCGTCCGCGCAGGCACCGTGGCAGCATCCGACAACGACCGGGCTTCGGCCGGCGCAAGCGCCTCGCCCGCAGGCGGGGCGGAGCGCATCATGGTGGAGCCCGGAACCGCCTCAAGCGGTCCCATCAGCATGCCGCTTGAGGCAAGCGACCCCGAGCCGCGCAAGCGCTCGTTTCTGAAGTGGGGAAACCTCACCTACACCACGCGCGTCACCATGGCGTTCGCGTTCATCGCGGCCATGACGGCGCTCGTGGCCATTGGCGTGCTGTCGTTTGTGTGGGAGCAGCACTTTCAGTCCTACACCCAGGAGAACATGAAGCGGTTGGCCCAGTCCACGGCCAACAACATCGCCGAGGTGTATCAAAACACCGGAACGCTTGACGACCAGGAAGTGCGCAACCTGGCAAGCTATTCGGCCCGGCTGACGAAGGGCGCGGGCGTGCGCGTGGTGGACAACCTGAACGACCAGGTGATATTCGACTCCACCGCAGTGAGCATCGACGGCAGCGGCGAGGTGTCCGGCCCGGACGGGTCGGGTCCGAAGAAAACGCTCGCCCCGCCGGAATCGTCCATGGCGTATTCGCTCATCGTGTCCGACGGCGTGGCGGTGGGATCCGTGCAGGTGTGGGTGCTGGGGTCGGAGGCGCTGCTCACCTCGGTTGACGAGCAGTTCCGCGACAACTCGTACCAGGCCATGGTGTTCGCCACGGTGCTGGCCATCGTGCTGGCGTCGTGCATAGGCTTTTTGTTCGCGCGCGCTTTGGTGAGCCCCATCAACCGCATGACCAGCACGGCCAAGGCCATCAAGGAAGGCGATCTGTCGGCGCGCACCAAGCTGCACGGCGAGGACGAGATAGCCCGCCTGGGAGAGACGTTCGACCAGATGGCCGACTCCATCGAGCGCGACCGCGAGCTGGAGCGCCGTTTGACCACCGACGTGGCGCACGAGCTGCGCACGCCGCTCATGGCCATCCAGTCCACGGTGGAGGCCATGGTGGACGGCGTGTTCGAGGCCGACGAGGAGCGCCTGGAAACGGTGAACTCCGAAGTCCAGCGTTTGAGCCGCCTGGTGGACGCCATCTTGAAGCTCTCGCGCTTGGAGAACCGCTCCACGCCCATGAAGGAGGAGATCGTGGACGTGGGCGAGCTTATCGCCAGCATCGTCGCCACGCACGAGGCGTTCGTGGCCGACTCGGGCCTGACGCTTTCCTACGAACGCGAGCGCGATGTGCGGGTGCTCGGCGACGCCGACATGATCCGCCAGGCGGCCGCCAACCTGGTGTCCAACGCGGTGCGCTACACGCCGGAGGGCGGGCGCATCTTCGTTCGGGTGAAGAAGGGCGACCTCATGGCGTCCATCGAGGTGGAGGACACGGGCATCGGCCTTTCGCCCGACGAGGCGAAGATGGTGTTCTCGCGGTTTTGGCGCGCCGATGCCGGACGCACGCGCGAAAGCGGCGGTTTGGGCGTGGGGCTTGCCGTGGTGAAGGAGATCGTCGATCGGCACAACGGCTGGGTGCAGGTGGAAGGCGCCAAGGGCAAGGGGGCGTGCTTCACCATCCATATCCCCCTGTACAACGACGAGGGGCAGCAAAAGGGGCCGAAAGCGCAAAAATCACGTGGAAAGTCCCGCAAAGACCAGAAATAACCCGCGAAATAGACGATAATGCGTACCGTGGAGGCGGCTGCGCAGAGGCGCGCCGCAACGCCGAAGCGCGTCCTTCCGACCGCTTCGCTCGGAAGTGCCGGCGCGCAGCCGCCTCGATCTGCGCGCTGCCGTTGAAAGAGCTACGAAAGGACCGTCATGACGGGGATCGACATCAAGCCCGACGCGCAAGGCAAAGTGCGCGACCTGTACGACCTGGGGGACAAGCTGCTGCTGGTGGCGACGGACCGCATTTCGGCGTTCGACTACATTCTTGAAGACGAGATTCCGCACAAGGGCGCGGTGCTCACGCAGCTGTCGTGCTTTTGGTTCGAGCTGTTGGACGGCGTGGTTGAGAACCACCTGATCAGCGCCGACGTGGCCGACCTGCCCGATCAGTTCAAGCCCTACGCGGACTACCTGCGCGGCCGCTTCATGCTGGTGAAGAAGGCCGACATGTTCCCCGCCGAGTGCATCGTGCGCGGATACCTGGCCGGCAGCGGCCTCAAGGAGTACCAGAAGCAGGGCACCGTGTGCGGCATCAAGCTGCCCGGGGGCCTGGTGAACTCCTCGAAGCTGCCCGAGCCCATCTTCACGCCGTCCACGAAGGCCGAGATCGGCGACCACGACGAGAACATCAGCTACGAGCGTTTGGTGGAGATCATCGGCGAGGACGACGCGTCGCAGCTGCGCGACCTTGCGATCAAGGTGTACACCGTGGCGCGCGACCATGCATCCGAGCGCGGCGTGATCATCGCCGATACGAAGTTCGAGTTCGGGCGCTTGGGCGGCAAGATCATTCTGGCCGACGAAGTGCTCACGCCCGACTCCTCGCGCTTTTGGCCGGGCGACGAGTACGAGGCGGGCAAGGACCAGCCCAGCTTCGACAAGCAGTACGTACGCGACTGGCTTTCCGCCAACTGGGACCGTCAGGGCAACCCGCCGCGCCTGCCGCAGGATGTCATCGAGCGCACGAGCCAAAAGTACATCCAGGCTTACGAGCTCATAACCGGACGGACTTTCGTTCCGTTTGCCTGACGGCAGCCGCAGCGCCTTGCTGCCGCGAGGCGTCAAGGCGCCCGCCTTGCCGCTTTAAGCCCTGCTCCGCAGCTCAAAAGGCCGCTTCAAGGGCTTGAGCGGCAATCCGGGGCACTTTGGCGCTTTTCGCTGGCGCTGGCGGGCCCGGGGGTTTGCGAGCTTGCTTTCAGCCTGCGGATTCGCCCTTCGGCTTGCGAGTTTTTGAGTATTGGACCTACGAGTTTTCTGGAGAGAGCAACATGTCCCAGCGCAATCCCCTGAACGATCGCTACCAAACCGACGAGCATCGCGGGCAGACGCGCAAAAGCGCCGCGTCGGTCAAGCCCAAGACGAAAGCCGCCTCGTCGGTGCGCGTGCAGCCCACGGAAAAGACCAAACAGCAGAAGAAGGCCGAGCAGAAGGCCGCCCGCGCCAAGCAGATGGAGCTTGACCGTCGGTACTACAATCCGCCGACCCCCGAGTACAAGCGTCTGCGCAAGGTTTGGTGGGGCCTGCTCATCGCCGCCATCGTGATGACGGTGCTCTCCTTCGCGGGCCGCTCCTTCTTGCCGGAGACGGTCACGTACGTCACGCTCGGCCTGGCGTACGCGTGCATCATCGGTGCGCTCTACGTGGACTTTTCGAAGATCCGCAAGGTGCGTCGGGCCTATCAGGAGGAAATGTCCAAAAAGAAGTCCAAAGAGCAGCGCGCCCTGGAAAAGCAGAGGAGGGCTGCCGAGCGCGAGGCCGACCAGAAAACGGCCGAGGATCTTGAGAAGACGAAAGAGGAGCTGAAGAAACGGCGCTTGTTCGGCAGCGGTTTCAGTTTGAAGAGGGCCGAGAAGGCGAAGGCCGAAGAGCAGGCCGACAAGGCGGGCAAGGCCGACGGGGCCGATGGGGGCAACGCGGTGCTCGAGCGTGCCAAGGCCAGCGCGAAGAAGGCGTCCGGAAAGGCCGAGGGGCAGGATTCGACCAAGTAAAGGGGGAGGCATGGTTTCCCGCGTCTATGTTGAGAAAAAACCGGGCTTCGACGTGGAGGCGCAACAGCTTCGCGCCGAATTGCGCGCCGTTGTCGCGGAGGGGCTCTCGCCGCTTGCCACGTTGCGCGTCATCAACGTCTACGATGTGGAGGGCATCGATGACGACTTGTTCGAGCGCTGCATACCCACTGTGTTCTCTGAGCCCCAGGTTGACACGGCGAGCCGCACGTTTCCCGTGGAGGGCGTGCTCATGGGTTCTGCCGGCAGCGACCGCGGCGTGGTGGCTCTGCCCAAGAACGTGGCTGTGTTCGCCGTGGAGGCGTTGCCCGGCCAGTTTGACCAGCGCGCCGATTCCGCCGCCGAGTGCGTGCAGCTTATTTCCCAGGGCGATCGCCCCACGGTGCGCTGCATGAAGGTGTACGTGTTCGAGGGCGCGGTGTCGGACGAGGCGCTTGCGGCCATCAAGCACTATGTGATCAACCCGGTGGAATCGCGCGAGGCCTCGCTTGCTTTGCGCGACACGTTGCAGATGGAACAACCCGAACCCGCCGATGTGGAGGTGCTCGAGGGCTTCCTGCAGCTGGACGAAGCGGGGCTGGCGGCGTTTCTGGACGCGCGCGGGTTGGCCATGGACCTGGCCGACATCGTGTTTTGCCAGCGCTACTTCGCCGAGGAAGGGCGCAACCCCACCATCACCGAGATCAAGATGATCGACACCTACTGGTCCGACCACTGCCGCCACACCACGTTTGGCACGCAGCTCGTTGACGTGCAGATAGACGACGCCGCCGTGCGCGCCGCCTACGAGCGCTACCTGGACATGCGCCATGAGCTGGGTCGCGACGAGAAGCCGGTGTGCCTCATGGACATGGGCACCATCGGCGCGCGCTGGCTGAAGGCCAAGGGCGTCATGACGGGCGTGGACGAGTCCGAGGAGGTCAACGCTTGCACGGTGAAGTGCACGGTGGACGTTGACGGCGAGAACCAGGACTGGCTCTACCTGTTCAAGAACGAGACGCACAACCACCCCACCGAGATAGAGCCCTTCGGCGGCGCGGCCACCTGCGTGGGCGGTGCCATCCGCGACCCTTTGAGCGGGCGCAGCTACGTGTACCAGGCCATGCGCGTGACGGGCGCGGCCGACCCCACGGTGCCGGTGAGCCAGACCATTCCCGGCAAGCTGCCGCAGCGCAAGCTGGTGACCACGGCGGCTGCGGGCTACTCGTCCTACGGCAACCAGATTGGCCTGGCAACGGGCCAGGTGAACGAGCTGTACCACCCCGGTTACGCGGCCAAACGCATGGAGATTGGCGCGGTGGTGGGCGCCACGCCGGCCAGCCATGTGCGGCGCGAGACGCCGGCCCCGGGCGATGTGATCGTGCTGCTGGGCGGGCGCACGGGCCGCGACGGCATCGGCGGGGCCACGGGCTCTTCCAAGGCGCACACCGCCGGCTCGCTTGAAAGCTGCGGCGCGGAGGTGCAAAAGGGCAACGCGCCGGTGGAGCGCAAGATCCAGCGCCTGTTCCGTCGCGGCGAGGCGTGCCGCCTCATCAAGCGCTGCAACGACTTCGGCGCCGGCGGCGTGTCGGTGGCCGTGGGCGAGCTGGCCGACGGCCTGCTCATCAACCTGGACCGCGTGCCCAAGAAATACGACGGCCTGGACGGCACCGAGCTTGCCATCTCCGAGAGCCAGGAACGCATGGCCGTGGCGCTGGCGGCAGAGGACGTGGAGGAGTTCTTGGCGCTGGCACGCGAGGAGAACCTTGAGGCCACGCCCATCGCCAAGGTCACCGAGGAGGCGCGCGTGCGCATGACGTGGCGCGGGCGGACCATCGTGGACGTGAGCCGGGAGTTCCTTGCCAGCAACGGCGCGCCGAAAAGCCAGCATGTACGGGTGCCCGAGCAGGGGGTGCGCGAGCTTGCATGGAAGAACCCCCTGGCCAAGGCTGTGCTGGGCAAGGTTCTGGACGCCGCCGACGCCCGCGTGTCCACGCTGCCCGACGTTCCCGGCTGCGGCGACGACACGGTGGAGGCGGGACTGCGCACGCTGCTGACCGACCTCAACGTCTGCTGCAACAAGGGCTTGGCGGAGCGCTTCGACTCCACCATCGGCGCGGGCACGGTGCTCATGCCTTTCGGCGGCGCCTACCAGCTCACGCCCGCCCAGGCCATGGCGGCAAAATTCCCCACGGATGGCGAAACCACCACGTGCAGCGGCATGGCCTGGGGCTTCAACCCTTACCTCATGGAGGCCGACCAGTTCTGTGGCGCGTACGCCGCAGTGGTCGAGAGCGTGGCGAAGCTCATTGCCTCGGGGTTCGCGCGCGCGGACATGTACCTGACGTTCCAGGAATACTTCGAGAAGCTGCGCGACGATCCCGAGCGTTGGGGCAAGCCCGTGGCGGCGGTGCTCGGCGCGCTCATGGCCCAGGTGGATTTGGGCGTGGGGGCCATCGGCGGCAAGGATTCCATGAGCGGGTCGTTCGAGGATTTGGACGTGCCGCCCACGCTTGTGAGCTTTGCCACGGCGGTGGGGTCGGTCGAGCACGTGACGTCTCCCGAGTTCAAGGGCGCGGGGCATCGCGTGCTGCTGGTGGGGCCCGATTGCGGCTCGTCCGACCGGCTGCCCGACGTGCCAAGCCTGCTTGAGGCGTTCGACCTGGTGGAGCGCCTGATTCGCGAAGGCGCGGCGCTTTCTGCATCCGCATTGAGCTTTGGCGGTTTGGCTGAGAGCGTCTTCAAGGCGTGCGTGGGCAACCGCGTGGGCATCGCGCTTGACGGAGACGTGTTCGATCACGACGGGCCGGATCTGTTCGAGCACCTGTACGGCAGTTTCCTGGTGGAGCTGGCCGACGGCGCGGAGGTGCCCCGGCCGACGGGCGCCGATGTGTGGGAGATCGGCGTGACGACCGAGGCGTACCGGCTTTCCATCTGGGATGAGACGGTGGACCTCGCGGATGTGCAAGAGGCGTGGGAGCATGCGCTGGAGGACGTGTTCCCGTACCGGACCCCTGCCGAGGAGCGCGAGCGCGCAAAGGCCGTTGAGGCCGTGTCCTTCACGGCGGCGGCTCCGCTTGTGCGCAGCGGCGGTCCCCTTGCGCGGCCGCGCGTGGTCATTCCGGTGTTTCCCGGCAACAACTGCGAGTACGACAGCGCGCGTGCGTTTGAGCAGGCGGGGGCTGTGGTGGAGACGTTCGTGGTGAACAACCTCACGCCCGATGCGGTGGCTGAGAGCACCGCCGAGCTGGCGCGCCTCATCAAGGGCAGTCAGATCGTCATGATTCCCGGCGGCTTCTCCGGAGGCGATGAGCCCGACGGCTCGGCGAAGTTCATCACGGCGTTCTTCCGCGCCCCGCAGGTGACCGAAGCCGTGCGCGACCTGCTGCAGAACCGCGACGGGCTGATGCTGGGCATCTGCAACGGCTTCCAGGCGCTCGTGAAACTGGGCCTGGTGCCCTACGGCGACATTCGCCCCATGGACGAGGGCTGCCCCACGCTCACGTTCAACGGCATTGGCCGGCACCAGAGCCGTCTGGTGCGCACGCGCGTGGCATCCAACCTCTCGCCATGGCTTTCCCGCTGCCAGGTTGGAGACATCCACACGGTGCCCATCAGCCATGGCGAGGGCCGTTTCGTGGCCTCGCCGGAGCTGTTGTCGCAGCTTGCGGCGAACGGCCAGGTGGCTGCGCAGTACGTGGATGCGGCGGGCGCGCCGTCGATGGACCTTTCCGTGAACCCCAACGGCAGCGTGCTGGCTATCGAGGCCATCACCAGTCCCGACGGCCGCGTGCTCGGCAAGATGGGCCACAGCGAGCGGCGGGGTTGCGGGCTGTACAAGAACGTCCCCGGCAATACGTTCCAGCCCCTGTTCGAGGGCGGCGTGAGCTACTTCGCCGATTAGGCTGACAGCGGCGCGCGACGCTCGCGAGGGTGCTGCGCGCCGCTGCTCGAGGCGGCGGGGCGGATGCGCGCTCGCGTGCGTCCCGGCGCCTTTGCCTGCATGCGGCTGTGACGCTTCGAGGGCCACGAAGGGCGGGGCATCTCGCCGAGGAGCATCTTGGGGGAAGGGGGCGTTCGGGCGCAACGGGCGGGAGCGGTGCGCCGCTAATCGGCGTGGTCAAGCGAGCCGTTCGGGTAAAATCTTGTAATGCCCTAGGAAATATATTGTTTAGGCAGGACCCTGTTGTCGAGACACCCTTTCAGCTGGTATCATGACCGAATTGCAAGAATAGACGAGCTGTGCGGTTGGGCGATGGCGAGGTGCCCGATGCCACAGCAGACGCCATGAGGAGATTGCATCATGACGGTTTTCGGAGGTTCGGTCCGTGCCGCTCGTTTGGCGGCCGCCGCAGCGCTTGCGGTCGTTCTCGGGACAGCGGCAACGCTCTCCGGCATAGGGGCATCCACTGCATTTGCCGATGACTCACCGGGGGGGGGTTCGTCCGGTAAAAGCGCCACCACGCGTGCGAACGTGGTGATATTCGTTCGGTTCTCGGATCAAACCGACGACTATTTCAACGCGGTCTATCAAGGGCAGGAGACTGCCTACAACGGCAAAACCAACGGCGCGCGTTTCGTGGGCTATTACGACGATGCGAGCAACGGGCGATCGTTCTCCCGCTACATGGCCGCCATCTCGGGCGGTGGGCACGCGGTGAAGAACATCTTTCCTCAGTACAATGAGGCAACTGGCGCAGTGGATGTCCTCACTTTGTCGAAAGTGACCTACGGCGAGGCGAAGACGGAGGACAAGGACACCACCGTCGTGAAAGAAGTGATAGAGAAGATAGACCTGACCCCCTACGAAAGCGAACTTGACCAGGACAACGATGGGCGTATCGACAATGTCACCATCATCATGCAGGCAGACGAGGACGTGAAGGGATCGGGCGGTTTTGAGCCGACGCTTCGTTCTCATAAGCTGTCGCTTCTTGACACGTATACGTGGACCGACACCTCGAAATCGACCAATACGTTCAATATGCTGAATTCGAATGTGTTGAGCGGCAAGCGAGCCGGGTTGATTGCGCATGAATATCTGCATTCTTTAGGGTATCCCGATCTGTATTTGCCCGATGACAACAATGGCGATCCTCCGGTGGGCAACTGGGATATGATGGCTGCCGACGCTCGTTTCATGAACCTGCCGCTTGCCTATCTGCGCCAGCATTTCTCTGGCTGGGCGAGCGTGCCGGAAGTTGAGGATGTCGGTGCGAACAAGACGACGAACAACGATGGTTCCACCACCTACGAAATCTCCTTGACGGCGTTTTCCGATGCGAATCCAAATAATGCCGTCATGGTGACCTCGCCGGTGAATCCCTATGAGAAATTTGTCATTGAGCTGCGTGAGCGAACTGACGGATATTATTCCGACGACTCTTTGGATGGCGGCATCCCGGTGAAGTCCGGCGTGATTGTTTATCGCGTGAATACGACGGTAGAGAGTTTGTCGAACTATTACGGCAGTATTGGCGTGACGGTGTTCACCGCGACCGGAGCAAAAGACGACAACCGTTCGGATGCTGCTCTTGGAGGCACTACGATCAACAACGGCGTCACTACCGTGCATCCTACGGCGCTTGGCACTGGCGTGGGCAACAATATCCCCATCACATTTGCCGACGGCATGGATTCCGGCATCAAAGTGACGGACGTCCAGGCCTCGGGCAACGGCGCTGCCACGCTCAAGGTGACGATACCGGATTGGAGCGCCTTCGACCTTTGGGCCAATTCGCAAGGGATCGAAGCGAATGCCTCAATGGTTCGGCTGTTTGATCTGGATGGCCAGATTGTGGCGGCAACGGCGGGCAAAACGTTTCCGCAGTCCGTTGATTTCTGGACGTATGAAAAGGGGAGTTGGCAACCTGCCGGAACCGCCCTCGGCACCCTGACGGATAGAAGCTCCCTCACGTTTGGTTCGCTTGATCTGGCAAAAGCGAACGGAATCGTATACGCGGCTTACGCGAACGGCGATGGGAAGGCGGTGGTGAGCGCCTATGCGGGCGGGTCGTGGACTTCGCCGGTGGTCGTCGATACCGCCAGCAACAACCAAGTCAGCTTGGGAATGGTGAACGACGTGCCGTACATAGCCTATCATGATGGCGCGTCTGTTAAAGCGGCGGAGGTTTTGCACGGGGGCGGGGCTCTTTCTGTCACCAATAAACGCACTGTTGCAACAGGCGCGTATAGCTTGCCTGCGGTCCTGTCGTTGGGCGGCGAGCTTGTGGTGGGCTATCGGGATAACTCCAACGCCATGTTGTTTTTCGCCAAAGCGAGCGGAGATTCCTTTGCTCAGCTGGGCAGTCCCGGAGCAGCGTCATCGTGCGACGCCATTACCTACAATGACGAATTGTATTTTGCCGCCGCGTCCACCCAAGGCTTGACGGTGAGCAAATACGATGCCGAGAGCGGCACATGGAGAGAGTACGCTTCCAATTCGGAGGACAGCTTCGCGCCCGCCCTGGCTGTTTCGCAGGGCAACTTGTATGTGGTCACTGGGCCTGCCACGCAGGCGCTGAAGGGCGTGTATGCCTATGAAGTGATGGAGGGCGAGCTTGTGCTGGAAGGCCTTCCCGTCAGCGCAGCCGAGCGGGGCAACGCTTTTTCCTTGGTTTCCACGGGCAGCACCTTGATCGTCGGTTACGTGGTGGATTCCAGCACTGCCGTTGTCAAGGAGAAGGTCATCAGCAACGATCTGCTGTCGATTTCCGTCACGCCTCCCACCAAGACCGCCTATCTTGAAGGCGATCCGGTTTCGTATGACGGCCTTGAAGTGACGGCGAACTATCAGCGCACGACGCGCACGTTGAAGCCGAACGAGTACACGGTGACGGGCTTTGCCACCGACACGGTGGGCAACCATACGGCGACGGTCACCATGAACGGCACTACCGAGTCCAACACATTCGCCTACAAAGTGAGCAGTCGGGCATCGACGAAGAAGGATCCTCAGTACGCCGCGCCGGCTGCGGCGACCATCGAGTACGGCCAGCCGGCTTCGGATGTCATGAACTTCACGTTCCACGATCCGGATACGGGAGGAATACTGCCCGGCGAAACGAAGCTGACCAATATCGACGAGAACCCCGACGCCGGCACGTACACAGCTGCCTGGGAGTTCGTTCCCGACGACGCGGCCGCGTACAGCGCCGCCAGGGGTACGATGGAGGTCACGGTGACACAACGCGAGCTTGTGCCGCATGTGGCGATTAATGCAAAAACCTATGACGGCGCAACAACCGGTGAGGGCAGTGTCGTATCCCTAGCTGGCGCGGTGTACAATGATCAGCCGACGGCGACGGCGACATTTGAGTGGGATACCAAAAACGCAGACGAAACCAACGCTACGGCTCGGGTCACCCTGGATCCTGCATGGCAGAAGAACTACACGCTGTATCTCAACGGTGTCGTTGACATTGTCAATGCTGCGCCCATTGCACCCGCCCCGCTCTCGGTCGAGTGGTCGGGCGTCGAGGATCGTTACGCTGGCGACGGCAAGTCGGTGCGGGCGGAGATCAAGGACAAGGCGACTGCGGTGTTCGGCAGCGATGACGTCGGCCTGTCGCTGGTTATCGACGGGGATCCTGCAAACGACGGCGGTTCTCCGGGAAAGCACACGGCAGCGGCGTCGTTGACAGGCGCCGATCAAGGCAACTACGAGCTTGATGGCTCCGCCATCCGGGACTACGAGGTTGCGAGCGGCGGTTCCCTTGTGAGCGTCACGAACGTGAAGAACGGATCGAAGCCGACGCGCGACTTCGTGTACGGCGACACCGTCACGGTTGAGGCGACCGTTGCCCCTGCGAACGCGCCGGCGACCCGCAGCGCGTTCGCCGATCCGAAGGACGGGGAGATGGCGCTGTACTGCAACGGCGTGCAGGTGTCCGATCCCGTGCCTGCGGCAGGCGGCACCTACACCATGAAATGCGACACGTCGAGCAAGCTTGTGCCGGCGAACGGTCCGGTGACGCTGGAGGCTCGTTTCGTGGGCGACGCCAACATGGCGGGCAACTCCGCTTCGGTGGAAATCTCCCTTGCCAAAAAGCCGTTGGACGTAGAGATTTCCGGCGCGTCGTTTGACAAGACCTACGATGGCACAACGGATGCCCCTGCCGGTGTCGAGCTGAAGGTTGCTGCCACGACTCCCGCCGTGGGGGCCGATGACCCGCAGATGGAGGGGACGGTTTCCTATGACAGCCCCGATGCGGGCGCGCGCACGCTCTTCGCGAAGAACGTGGCGGTTGCGGGCGATGCGATGAGGGCTTGGTACACGGTTTCCGATCCCGTCCCGGTTTCGGGCGCTATCAAGAAGGCGGCGCCTCCCGTTGCGGCCCCGCGCGGCGAGCTTGCGGTGATAAACGGCCTGGCGGAAACCGTGTACGAGTACAATTGCCAGTCTGATCTGGGCCAGCTTTCGCCGGGGCAGCGGTGGGGCGACCTCGCGTTCGACGTGACCGCGAACAGCCTTCGGTCCCCGTACAAGGTGGACGCCAGGCCCGCGCACGTCGAGGGCGGCATTCTGCGCGTGCCCATCGCGGAGGTGCCGAAGGATCAGGCGGTCGAGGGAGGCGTCGGCAGCATCGAATTGAAGGTGACGTCGGGCAACTTCCAAGACTTCACGTTGACGGTGGACGTGCGGGCCGTGAACGTGAAAACGCCGAAGCTGGACGGTGCGGTGTCCGTGGTCGGCTCGCTGACGTACGGACAGCCCCTGGACGGCTTGACCCTCGAAGCCACCTTCGTTGACCCCGATACGAAAGCCAAGGTTGCCGGCACGCTGAGGTGGACGGCCGGCCAGGATCCGCTACCTGCGGGATCGCGGCAGGTTGCGTGGGAATTCGCGCCCGAAAGCCCCGAGTACCTGCCGGTGTCCGGCACCGTGGCCGTCGAGGTTGCCAAGAAGCCCGTCGCGCTTGCGTGGAGCGGGTTGGACGGACGTGTCTACGGCGACGGAGGCTCGGTGGCCGCCGCCACGCAGGACTTCGTGACGGGCGATGCCGTGCAGGTGGCGTTTTCGTTCGACGGCGCGCCCGATGAGCCGACGAATGCCGGCACCTATGCGGTGACGGCGGCTTTGGAGGGCGCCGCTGCGGGGAACTACGCGCTGGCGGCTCCCGCGGCCCGGACGCTGACCATTGCGCCGAAGCCGCTGACGCTTTCGGTGGCGGGCGCAGCGTCCAAGGTCTACGACGGCACGACGGCGTTGCCGCAGGATGCGCAGATAACGCTGGCGCTGGTGGGCGTGTTGCCGCAGGACGCGCAAGGCGTGGGTTTCGCATACGACGGCGGGGCGTTTGCGCGCGCCGACGCATGGACCGCCGAGGTGGTGATGAGCGGCGTTCGCCTGACGGGCGATCCCGGCGTGCTGGCGAATTACACGTTGCCAACCTCGGCCGCAGGTCAGGTTGCGGGCGGCATCGCGCCCGCAACCCCAACGCAGCAGGGTGCGGTGACCGCAGGCGCTGCTGCGGCCGGCTCCAAGTTGGAGGACGTGGCGCTGTCGGGTACGTTCCTGGGCATCGACGGCAAGCCGCTGGCGGGTCTGCTGGTCTGGGACGACGGCGCCGTTGTGCTCGAAGCTGGCACGCGAGCCTGCGCGTGGACCTTCGTGCCCGACGATGCCAATTACGCGCCGGTGTCCGGCACGCTGGAGCTGACGGTGGCGCAGAAGGAACCGGCGCAGGCGCCGAACGGCGCGGGCGGCGGCCAGTCCGAGGTCAAGGCGCTGCCCGTTCTAGCCGCTCTGGCGCCGACCGGCGACGACGGGGCGTCGAGGGCGATGGCGCCCGTGTTCGCGGCCATCGCCGCGGCGGCGGCAGTCGCGATCGCCCGTCGCCGCAGCCGTTGCTGACCGACGACAGTTTGAGAATCGAAAGCGGGCGGGACGCCGAGCGCGTCCCGCCCGCTCTTCGTTTTCCGTGCGAAAGACCCGGCTTCTTGCGAGCCTTCGTCATTGCGGGACTTTGCCGAGCGCGATACGCACGGCGTTGCGGGCGGTTCGGCAACGGGGCAGGGGCTAGGCGCGCCCGCTTTCGTGCTCGAACAGGGCGATGATCTCGGCGCGGTTGTGGGTGTCGCACTTGCGGTAGATGTTGCGCAGGTGGGTTTTCACGGTTGCCTCGGATATGAACAGGGCGTTCTCGATGTACTTGAGGCCGTGGCCCGTGAGCCAGAGCGCGGCCACCTCTCGTTCGCGTGGCGAGAGGTCGTGCGCGGCGGCGAACGCCCCCACAGGGTCGGCGTCCGCGCGGCCGGGGCCTGCGGGGTTGGCGCCGTTTGCGTTGGGGGCTGCGCCGAGGGACGCGCCGGATGCCGTGCCGAGGGGTGCCCCGGTCGCGCCCGCCGCGCCGGATGCCGTGCCGAGGAGCGTGCCCGTTGCGCCTGTTGCCGTTCCGGCGGCAACAGCGCTCGCAGGCCCCGCAGCGCCGCCTTGGGGCTTGGCGTCATCTTCGCCTTCCGCGAAGTCGATCTCCAGCACCACGCGCCCTTCGCTGAACGCGAACCCCACGGCCACCAGGATGAGCATGATGGCCACTGCGTAGAACGCCTCGATGCGAGGCGCGAACAAGGGCGCGAGCGTCTGCCCCAGCGTGTTGCCCGCACATTCGGCAATCCAGCCCACGGCGAACACCAGATGGGGCTTGACCGGCGTCTTCTTGGCCCAAAGCGCCAGCACCATCCACGTGAGGACTTGGGCCACGATGTTGGCGTAGAACACGAGCGACGCGCTGATGCCCACGGACAGCATGAGCAGGAACACGCCCGCCGCGAACGCCGAGAGCAGCACCTTGTACAGCGCCGAGGGATCGATGCGCCCGTGCAGGAGCAGGGCGCTAGCTGAGAAGAACGCCGTCACGCCCAGCGGCACGAGCAGCGACACAGGGGAGACAACGGCGCTGAACAGCCCGAACTCGGGCGCGAGCGACCCTATGGAGCTGACGATGAAAAACGTGATGGCAAGCCCCACCAGCGTGCGCAACGGCACGGCGGCGGCCATGATGTCGAGCGGCCCCGGTGCGGTGGCCGGGGCCGGGCCGGGAAAAGGCGCGCTCGCCTGCTCGCGCCCGCGATCCGCCTTCGGCAGCACGGCCAGCGACAAAAGCGGCAGCAACGTGGCCAGCACGCTGGCCACGTCCGAAGGGCACGCGAGGATGGCCCAGCAAAGCAGCGCCGCAGCCGACACGGCGCATCCCGCCAGCACGATGATGGCGCGCGGCTCGAGTTGCGCGTACGTGTCGAACCACGACATGATGAGGATGATGGCGAAACACCCCGACAGCACCAGGCCGCCCACGCGCGCTCCGGCGAGCGCGGCCAGCGGCGGGTACGTGCACAGAAAGGTTCCTGCGGCCATGAGCAACGTCGCCGCTGCGACGAACGGCGTGCGCCCCTCGACGGAAGGGAACCGACGGGCGCCCAAGATGCCCGCAAGGCAGGCGACCAACCCCGGTAGCATGGACGCGGCCATGGCGTGGACGGCTCCCGGCGCGCCGAACGCAGGCGACAGCAGCAGCACGACCGCCCAGGCGCACATGCACGCGTAGCCTATCGCGTAGCGCCACTGGGCCGGCGCCACTCCTATGGTGCGAACGTCGATCACATCTACCTCCCGCGCCCATTATGGCATAAGAACTGCGGTTTCATCCCTTTTTCGGCTAAGAATCAACCCTGGCGGTTGATGCGCGGCGGCCCTTGATGGGCAAGGAGGGCGCGCGGCTGGGCCGGCGCCCGCAGCCCGGCGCAGCCGCGTTGGGACGAAATCAACCATGGGGGATGGTGCGCTCGCCGTTCGCATCCGGCATACTTCCCGACGTCAAGCGCGGTCTGGAGGGGCCGCCGTTTCACAGAGAGGACGCATCATGATGAAAAACGAGCAGGGAATGAGCCGCCGCAGCTTCCTGTCGGGAGCCGCTGCGATGGGCGCCGCGCTGGCGGGCGCGGGGCTGGCGGGCTGCGCGCCGAAGTCCGCGTCGGATGCTGCGGCGGAGAAGGAGGCCGGCTCCGCTGCGGGCGCGGCCGGCGCGAGCGGCGTTGCGTCGGGCGGCACGGCGGGCTTCGACGGCACGGGCGTTATGCCGTGGCTGGGCGAGGCGCCGGAGATCGCCGATGCGGACGTCGAGGAGGAGATCGACGCCGACGTGGTTGTCGTGGGCTTGGGCTGCGCCGGCGTTCCGGCTGCCCGCGCCGCCGTGGAGGCGGGCGCGAAGGTGGTGTGCCTGGAAAGTTCCGCGAAGCTCAACAGCGCCGCCAGCGACATGGCCATCTTCGGCGGCCAGACACAGGCCACATGGGGCCGCGGCGACGGCTTCTTGGACAAGAAGATGGTGGTCAACATGCATATGGAGGAGTGCAGCCACCATGTGAGCCAAAGCGTCATCAGCCGCTACTACGACGAGTCCGGTGCCGCGCTGGACTGGTTCATCGCCGCGAGCAAAGACCTCTACATCGCGCCGGAAAGCTACGCCGAGATCCCCGAGGCAAACCAGGAGAACTATATGTTCCCCTACATGTACCCGGTGCCGGAGACCTACGACTACACCAAGGAGGACCTGCCCTGCTATCCCACCTCGGTGGGCTTCAGCAGCCTGGCCACCATCATGGCCGACAATTTGCAGGTGGCCGTGGACGGTGGCGCGGACGTGCGCTACAACACGAAGGGCGTGAAGCTCATCCAGGACGGCGATGGAGCCGTGACCGGCATCTACGCGCAGGCTGCCGGCTCTGACCAGTACATCAGGATCAACGCCAAGAGCGTGGTTCTGGCCACGGGCGACTACCTGGGCAACGAGGAGATGATGAAGTTCTACGCGCCCGAGTGCGTGGAGAACGGCATCCAGATCCTCAGCATCGACATGGACAACGAAGGCAACTACACCAACATCGGCGAGGGCCACATGATGGGCGCGTGGGCCGGCGCCGCCATCGAGCAGTGGCACGCGCCGATGATCCACCATATGGGCGGCGGCGCGGGTGCCGATGGCCGCGGCGTGATCGGCAACAACGGCTTTCTGTGGCTGAACCTGCGCGGCAAGCGCTTCATGAACGAGGATCTGCCCGGTCAGCAGCTGGAGAACCAGGTGGAGCTGCAGCCGCAGCGCAAGGCGTACCAGTTCTTCGATTCGTCCTGGCCCGAGCAGCTGCAGCACTTCCCGGCGGCCCATGGCGTGGCCTGCTTCTACCGCGAGGAGGAGCTGCCTTCCTACACCGCGTCCGGTTTGAGGATCAACGTGCGCACGGCCGCCGACATCGACGCCGCCGTGGAGGAGGGCCGCTGCCTGAAGGCCGACACGGTGGAAGAGCTTTTGGGCATGATCGACGGCATGGACGTTGAGGCGGCGAAGGCGTCCATCGAGCGCTACAACGAGCTGTGCGCCGCCGGTGAGGACACGGACTTCTTCAAGAGTTCGCAGCGTCTGTTCGGCCTGGTGAACGGCCCGTTCTATGCTGCCGAGTGCGGGTGTGCCCTGACGCTTGGCAACCTGGGCGGCCTGGAGTCCGACGAGGAGTGCCGCGTGTACAGCACCGACCGCGAGGTCATTCCCGGCCTGTACGTGTGCGGCGCCACGCAGGGCGGGCGCTTCGCCGTGCAGTACCCCATCTCGCTCAAGGGACTGTCCGCGGGCATGTGCATGGTGTACGGCAAGATCGCCGGCGAGAACGCCGCCGCCGGCGTGTAGCCGCAAAAGACGCATTGCGCGCCGACGGGTTTTCCGCCGTCGGCGCGCAGGGCGCGTCCTGCCGGGCATCCGCCCGTGCGGGGCGCGCACTTTTACGCTTTAGGCTTGGGGGAGAAGCGGCTGGCCACGCTGCGGGCGGTGTCTTGGGCCATGAGGTTCGCAAGCGGGGCCAGGGCGCGCAGCAACACATCGCGGCTTTCGGGATCGATGTTTTTGGCGGCTTCCACCAGCAGCGAAATGGTGCGAGGCCCGCCGCTGATCAGGTCGGAGGCGTCCAGGGCGTTCGATGCGCGGATGGCTTCGAAGGCGGCTTCCACGATCTGGCGCGTCTGGTTGCGGTCGAGGCCGGCGAGCCACTGCGACGACACGGCATGGGCGGACAACGCGGCCTCCGAGAGCCGGTCTGCGTACGCGAAGTCGCCTTCGGCAACCTCCCAGTTGAATGGGCTGTGCTGCTGCATGCCGCGACCGGCGCTGCGCACGACGCGCAGCGTGCAGTCGGCAGGGGTTTCCAGGAGCATGCCCACGACTGATTCCTGCGGCACGGTTTTGTGGACGCGCGGGGCGATGGTGGCGTATTCTTTGTCATCGACGGCGCCGGCGCCAAATCCCGGTCCATCGTGGTCGTACACACGCTCGATGCGTTCCCGCACGGCGGGCCTGGCGCGCAGCGCCGCGTACTGCGCCAGGTTGCCGCCTTTGGAATGCCCGCCCACCATGAGGCGTTTCGGCAGGTGGGGTGCGACGGCTTCCAGATAGCGGACGGCCAGCTCCTGAGCCGGCACGGGCATTCGGTACGCCATGTCGAAGTCTTCCCGCCAGCCGGTGAACGACTGGTCGGTGCCGCGGAATCCCACGTAGGCGAACTCCCTTTTGCGGGAGAACGTCATGGCGGCGAACTGGACGTGCTCGTCTTCGTCGAACATGCTTGCGCAGTGCTCGATGCTCAGATCCCGGAAGCGCGGGCTGGCCGCAAGCGCCACCAGGGTTTCTTTGATGAGGTCTGGATCGAAGCCGGAGAACAGGGTGGGAAAGAGCTCGGCGCGCAGCGCGTCGGCGAACCGCACGGGGCGCGCGGGCGCCAAGCGGCTTTTGAGCGCTCGCCCGAAACCGGCGGGCCGTTGCCAGTTCGATCCCATGGGCGCGATCAGCTCCATGCGCACCATGCAGAACTGCGAGAGGATGACGGAATCCACTGGATTGAACGGCTTCTCGTCGAAGGAGGCGAACTCCGTGGCCAGGTAATCGAGGATGTTCATGCAGCGCGCTCCTTTCCCGCTCCCGCAGGACTTCGCTTCGCAAGCCCGTTATGCCGCCTGGGGTGGTTTGGGCTCCAAGAACCCATCATACCGCTTGAGGCGGCTGGCGTTGAGCGTGGGCAAAGCGCTTTCGGTTCGAAGGGTCCACAAGGTGGGAGGTTGGGCAGGGAGGGATGGGGAAGTGCCCTCAAAGGGCCTCGAAGGAGCCTCGGCGCAGGGACGTCTGGAGCGCATGGGCGCCCGGGGAGCGCTCGATCTCGGGGGCGCGTTCGGGAGCTTGGATCGTTCCCGCATGCGTCCCGTGCCCGCCCGGGCGCGCCCGCGTTAGTTGGACGGGCCGTCCTGCTGTCCGCCGTTGCCGTTTTTCTGGTCGAACTCGTCTTGGGTCATGACGTCCACCACGTTCACGGTCATCTCGACCACGGTGAGGCCGGTCATGTCCTTGAGGTCGCTTGCGACGACGTCTTTGATCTTGTCGAAGATCTGCGGCGCGGATTTGCCGTATTCCAAGATAACGTCGAGGTCGACTTTGGCGTTGCGCTCGTCCACCACGTCGGCGCTGACGCCTTTCGTTTTGTCGCTGCCTCCCAGGCCCTCTTGGATGGTGGACAGCAGGCTGCCCTTCATGTCTATGATGCCGTCGATCTTCTGGGTGGACTTCGAGGCGATCTTCTCCACAACGCTTTCGTCGATGACCAGCTTGTACACGGGCTCGGCGGCAACGTCGTCCGCGACGGCGGGATGGGCGGCCTTCTCTTCGGCGAAGGCGTTCGATGCGTTCATGGTGCTTTGGGTCATGATGGATCCTTTCTGTCTGGTTACCGGTTGAATCGGTCAAGGAGGCTTCTCGCCCAGGCGCGGGCCGTGCGGTTCCCGTCTCGATATGCGCCGATGGCGGCGCCGACGGTGGCGAACGCGGCCAGCAGGACGGTCGGCCAAAAGCCGATGATGAGGATGAGGGCCGCCGCGACGAAACCGACGATGCCGTACAAAACGGCATGGCCGTGATCCTCCACGGAGGACGAGAGCGCGCGCCTGACGTTGGCGTACAGGCTGCAAGCGCGTTTGGCCTTTGAGGGGGCGCCGCTTTGCGCGTCGGCCGGCGCCGTTTCGGTTCGGGTTGCGTCGGAGGCGGTTGCGGGCGAGCCGTTTTTGGTTGCGGTCGTTGGGATCATGTCCGCCTCACCTGCCTGCCGCTTGGGCCGCAGCGGGTTGCGCGTGCTTTCGGAGCGCTGCGTCGTCGGCGCGCTTGGTCGCCTGCTGGGTGAAGGCGGGCGTCACCACGTCGGCGTCTCCAACGAAGGCGATGTGCACGGCGTCGACGGGATGGCCGGCGAACGCTCCCACGGTGGCGGCTATCTCGTCTTGGAGTTTCGCCCCCTCCTGTCCAAGCTCCGCATTGCGGCCCGGGTCGATTCTCGTGTAAATGGTCATGCGCGGGTCGCGTTTGCTTGCGATGGAGACCTTCACGCTCTCCGCCTTCATGCCGCGATGCCCCTCCACCACGTGCCGGACCGTGGACTGGATGGCGTTTTGCGTGACGGTTATGCTGCCTCCGTCCCGCTCAAGCCTGAGATGGGATTTCTTTCCCGGCTTCGACAAAGCGTTGACGAGGATGATCAGCAGGCCCAGGGCCGTGATGCCCAGCAGCACCGCCTCGGCGACGTAAAACCAGGGCATACCCGCAAGCCATGCGATGGCGGGAAGCAACGGCTCCCAGGCAAACCACAGAGCCGCAAGCACGCCCACGCCAAGCGTCGATGCAACGACGAAGACGATCATGCAGAATCGCTTGAATCCGCCCATAAGCGGCCTCCTTTCTTCGCCTCGCGTGCGCCGCTTCGGCGGACGCTGTCGGATAGGGTGGGACCACTCTAGGGGAAGCGCCCGGGATGCGGAACCGCTTGTACGGAAGTGCGGCCTGACGTTTTCCGGCCCGTTGCCGAGGCCGTTCGCTGTGTGCGGCCGCTCGGTTGCGCGCAGCGAACGGCTAGCGCTGGCGTCGCCGGGCCTCCACCAGGTCGATGACCTCCTGCTTGCTGTGGACGCCCAGTTTGGCGTACACGTGGCGGATGTGCATCTTCACCGTGTTGCGCGACAGGACGAACGTCTCTTCCATAAACGGTAGGTCGCGTCCTTGGGCCAGCTGCTCAAGGACGTCCGTCTCGCGCGGCGTCAGGCCGTGCTCGTCGGCCACCGCTTTGCAAGGGCGCCCCCAGAAGCGCCAATCGTCTTGGAACTCTTCGGCCGAAGGCGCATCGCCCGGACCCTTCGCGGCTGAAGGGCCCGTTTCGACCGCGGCGCGCTCCGCGTCGGCGGGCGCGCCTTCCCGTGAGCGGATGCGATGCGGAAGGGGAAGGAGGGAGCCGTCCGAAAGGTACAGCAGCATTGCGATGTAGGCAAACGCGATGGCGAGCGACGCGGCGTCGTGCGCCTGCGGAAAGCCGGCGGTCGCCAAGGTCGCCGCTGTTGCGGCAAAGGCCCCCAGCAGGTGCCCCGCGACGACGGCGAGGCGGGCGGCTGCGGCGGCGCGCAAGCGGTTCTCGGACATCGCGACGACGAGGGCAGACGATGTCCAGAGGGCGATTTCAAGCAGCATGGTCCCCGCTTCGGCAAGCAGGGAGCCGGCTTCGGGCGAGAGGGCGGACAAAAGGGGCGCCAGCAAAAGCCCGGCGGTCGTGCAGGCGATTCCCGCCCGGAGGATCTCGCGCGTGTCGAGCGAGGGAAGCTTCCGGGTTGCAAGCGCGGCGGCTGCCATGACGGCGAGGGCCGCCGCCGTTTCGGGAAGCGCGCTGGAAGGCTCGCCCGCGCGCAAAAACCCCAGCATCAGGGCTGTCCCGACAAAGCCGAAGACGATTTTTCCGGCAAGGGGGCTTCTGGCCGGCCGTCTTTCGGGGTGCGGCGCGGACGCACCCCCGTGCGCGGACGCGGTCCCGTGCGTGGAGGGGGCGTCTTTTCCCTGCTGGCGCAGCAGGGCCGTCGACATGAGGGTCGCGCATCCGGCAAGGCAGGCGAAGCTTGCCGCCAGCGGCAGGGCCGCTCCCCAGCTTGTCGCCTCCATGGCGCTTCGGGCGGCCGTCGCGCAAAGGGAGGCTCCTGCCATCGCCAGGGCGGCGGCGCGCGTCGCAGTGGCGCGCGGCAGCGTGGCGAACAGGGTTAGCAGGGGGATGCTCAACACGGGGCCGACGAGTTTGGCAAGGGCCAGGGGCGCGAAAACCAGCGCGCCGCCGGCAAACCACGGCGCGGACAGTAGGGCGAAAAGCCCCGTCGCGCACAGCGCAGCGCCCGGTTTGGCAAGCCGCGCAATCTGCGCCGCGCTTCGGCCGGGCGTCGCTTCGGCGGGCGCATGGCGCTTTTCCAGGAGAACCACGGCTCCGAATGCCGCCAGGTAGGCACCAAGGGATGCAAGGCGGATGGAAAGGACGCCTCCCGGAGGGTTCGCAAGGGAAAGAAGCGCGGCGTCTCCCGCCCAGATGCCGGAAAGCAGAAGGGCAAGGCAGGCTCCGGGCAGCAGGCCCGCATGCTTCGATCCGCGCGTCGGCTCGCCCATACCGATCCTCCTCTCGCCGACCTGTTTTGTTTGTTTTCCTATCGCAGTATACGGCATTAATCGCAAGAACACCCATCATGGGTGTTTGCTTTCCCAAACGTTGAGATACGGTTGTGGGTGTTTCCGAAGGCGTTCGCGCAACGCAGTGAAAGCGCGATGCCGAGACCGCAACACGAGGGAGGACATCCAATGGAAAAGTTCGACAACAACCGCACCAAGGACGCCTGGTCCGCGAGGGCCGCGCATCGTCTGACGCGCCGCAGCTTTGTGGCGGGCGCGGGCGCGATGGGGGCCTTGGCCGCGTTGGGAAGCTTCGGGCTGGCAGGCTGCGCATCGAAGGGCGGCACCGCGTCCAGCGGTTCGAACGGAACCGACGCCGAAGCCGATGATTCGTTCGACGCGGTGATCGTCGGCACGGGCGGCGCGGGGCTTTCCGCCGCCATCGCCGCGTACGACAAAGGGCTTGTCAACATCGTGCTGCTGGAGAAGATGGGCGTGAACGGCGGCAACACCAACTACGCGTCAAGCGGCATGAACGCTTCCGAGACGATCTTCCAGGCCGAGCAGGGCATCCAGGACGACAGCAGCCTGTTCGCCCAAGAGACGCTCGACGGCGGCCACAACACGGGAGATCCGGAGCTTGTGCGGTTCATGTGCAACAACTCCGCCGCCGCCATCGAGTGGCTGGACGGCTTGGGCATCAAGCTGGACAACATCACCATGACCGGCGGCATGTCGGTCAAGCGCTGCCACCGCCCCACGGACGGATCGGCTGTGGGCCTGACGCTGGTGCCGGGCCTGCTGGACGCTGTGAGCGAGCGCGGCATCCCCATCGCGATGAACTGCGAAGCCAAGGAACTGGTGGTGGACGGCGGAGCCGTGACGGGCGTGAAGGTGGAGGCGGACGGCGAGGAGCAGACGCTGCGCGCCAAGGCCGTCATCTTGGCCACTGGGGGCTTGGGCGCGAACGCGCAGATGGTGACCAAGTACCGTCCCGATCTGGAGGGGTACGTCACCACGAACCAGCCTGGCGCGACCGGCGACGGCTACACGATGGCCGAGCGGGCAGGCGCCGAGCTGGTGCAGATGGACCAGATCCAAATCCATCCGACCGTCGAGCAGAAAACCTCCACCCTCATCGCCGAAGGCGTGCGCGGCAGTGGCGCCATCCTGGTGAACAGCAAGGGCAAGCGCTTCTTCAACGAGATGTCCACGCGCGACAAAGTGTCTGCCGCCGAGCTTGAGCAGCCGGGAGGTTTCGCCTGGTGCGTGTTCGATCAGCAGGTGTACGACGCCAACAAGGCCATTGCGAAGTACGACAAGTCGGGCTTGGTGAAGAAGGGCGCGAATGCGGCCGAGCTGGCTGCGGCCATAGAGGTGGACCCGGCTGCGCTCCAAGACACCGTCAACGCGTACAACGCCGTCTCCGCAAACGGCGAGGCCGACGAGTTCGGGCGCACCGAGGGCTGCATCGCCTTCGCCGACGGCGCCATGTACGCCATCAAGGTTGCTCCCGGCATCCATCATGAGATGGGCGGCATTCGCATCAACGCGAAGAACCAGGCGCTGGACGCGTCCGGCGCCCCCATCCCCGGCTTGTACGCGGCCGGCGAGGTGACCGGCGGCATCCACGGCGACAACCGCATCGGCGGCAACGCGGTGTGCGACATCGAAGTGTTCGGCAAGAACGTCGGCGAAGCGGTGGCGGAGGCGCTGGCGTAGCCGACGCGGTGCGGCGGGTGCGGTGGGGGCTTTCGGCGCCCCGCCGCACCTGCCTTGCTTCCCCTGTTCTCGGTCTTCGTCGCCGCTTTGGCGCGCGATGGGGGTCGGCGTGGTTAGGCGAAGATCTCCTTTTCCACCACGAGGTCGTTCTTTATCTTGCCGACGAGCTTTTGCAGGGCGTCGATGCAGTTGGGGCGGATGTCGGCGCCGATGAGCACGTACATGATGGAGTCGCCCACAGAAAGCGCCCCTTCGTTGAGCCACACGCGCACGTAGTACACGCCGGGCCAGGTGAGCGCTTCGGCAACGGCTGCGTCCACGCCGGCCTCATCGTAGGAGAACTCCACCTGGGCGACGTCTCCCAATCCCTCGACGCCTTCGCGCACCTGCTTTTTCGGCGTCACGCGCACCACGCCGTTGTGCGTGAGGAACATGCCGCACTGCGCGGCCTTCGGATCCTGCTTCGCCTCGGCGAGCCACTGATCGATGGACGGTTCCTGCTTGGCCATGGCCTCTCCTCCGTGTTGCGCCCGCCTGCGACCAGGCGGCGGGCTTCCCTTCCGACGACGATCATTGTAGCGGTTTTCGGCCTGGAAGAAGGGAGCGTGGGTTTTCGAAACGTCTGCTAGCCTCTTTCTCCCCGGGTTTCGCCTTCTGTCGCTCTTCCGGAGTCTTTTCGGTTGTGCGCTTGTTTTCTTGCGGACGGGTCGGTCTTGCAAACGTTCCCTTCGCATATTGCGAGGCTGCGGGCGGACGCGTTCTCTTTGCATCGCGTTTCTCGAAGGGATGTCGGAGGGTGTTGGAAGCGCACGGAATTTTTGCTGGATGCGCGTAAGAAATGCGCTGGACGCGCGTCGGAGCGTCGCTGGGTGCGCACGAGAGTCGCGATGGAAGTGCGTTGGACAGAGTCGGCTTTCCGCTGGGCGCGCGCCATGCCCGCGCGAGGCCGGGCTGCTATGCTGGTGGTTGCGATCAGGTCGCGAACAGTATACGATGTATACCAGCATGGAGGCGCTGCTATGCTTTTCGAGTACGATCCCGCCAAAAGCGCCCGCAACCGCGCCAAGCACGGCATAGACTTCGAGCAGGCCAAGCGGTTGTGGGAGGACCCGCGTTTCGTGGAGGTGGACGTTGCGTACGAGGATGAGGCCCGGTACGCCGTCATAGGCATGATGGGCGGCAAGCATTGGACGGCCATCATCACGTATCGCGGCTTGGTGGTGCGCATCATCTCGGTTCGGCGCTCTCGGAAGAAGGAGGTTGCCATCTATGACGAAGAGCATCAAAGCGGAGGAATTCGACCGCATATTTGACGAAGGCGAAGAGGACATCGTCGATTACCTGGACCTTTCCACCGTTCGTCGTCCCAACCTCGACACCGACTTGCGGCGCGTGAACGTGGACTTCCCCGAGTGGATGATCGACGAGCTGGACCGCGAGGCCAAGCGCGTGGGCATCAACCGCCAGGCGGTCATCAAGACCTGGATCGCCGAGCGCATCGACCGCACGCGCGCCTCCCGCTCGGCGTAGGCGCGCACGAAACGGGTCTGGCGCCGCAGCGCGCCCGCTGCGGCTTCGTCGCAAGCCCGTCCGCAGAATTCTATGATTTCACCTGTTGGACACGAAAGCGGCCGATTGCGATGGTAGACTGGGCGCATTCTTCGACCGCACGGAAAGGAGCCACGGTGGCACTACCCGCAGCCGACTTGAGCAAGCAGCCTGACAACCGCACGACCATGGAGCTGGGGGCCGTGCTCCCCCTGACGGCCGAGGTGCGTGACGACCACCTGTTCGTGGGCGGCGTCGATATGGTGGAGCTGGCACGTGAGCAGGGCACGGCGCTCTACGTCATGGACGAGTCCGACATGCGCACGCGCATGGAAACCTATCTGCGCGCCTTCCGCAGCCGCCATGAGAACTCCGACATCGTCTACGCCAGCAAGGCGTTCCTCAACAAGGAGGCCGCGCGCATCGTGGACGCGGAGGGGCTGTGCCTGGACGTGTCGGGCGGCGGCGAGCTGGCGTGCGCGCTGGCGGCAGGGTTTCCCGCCGAGCGCATTTTCATGCACGGCAACAACAAGACGCCGCAGGAGCTGCGCGAGGCCATAAGCGCGGGCGTGGGCCGCATCATCATCGACAGCCGCATCGAGCTGGGCCGCATCTCCCAGATTGCCGGCGAGCTGGGTGTTGAACAGGCCGTCTACATGCGCATCACGCCGGGCGTGGAGGCCGACACGCACCAGTACATCCGCACGGGTTGCGAGGACTCGAAGTTCGGTTTCACCATGCGCGACGACTTCGCGTACCGCTGCGTGCAAGACGTGCTGGCCGCGCCGAACGTGCGCCTGGCGGGCCTGCACTGCCACATCGGCTCGCAGATATTCGCGCTCCATTCGTATCCGGAGGCCGTCGAGGTGATGGTGGACCTCATGGCGCGCATCAGGCAGGGCTACGGCATAGAGCTGGGCGAGTTGGACATGGGCGGCGGCCTGGGCGTGGCGTACACGGCCGATGACAGCCCCGCCACCATAGACGAGTTCGCTGAAACCATCACGGCGGCGGTGCGCGCGGCGTGCGAGCGTCACGATATGCCTACGCCGCGTTTGCTCGTGGAGCCGGGCCGCAGCCTGGTGGCCAGCGCGGGCGTGACGCTCTACACCGTGGGCATCATCAAGACGCTGCCGAACATCCGCAAGTACGTGGCGGTTGACGGCGGCATGTCCGACAACATCCGCACGGCGCTCTACCATGCCGATTACGAGCCGGTGGTTGCCAACAAGGCGGCGCAGCCGCGCACGGAGATCGTCACCATCGCGGGCAAGCACTGCGAAAGCGGTGATGCCGTGGTCATCGACATGCCCATGCAGCGGCCCGAGATCGGCGACATCGTGGCCGTGTTCGGCACGGGCGCGTACAATTACACCATGTCGAGCAACTACAACGGCCAGCCGCGTCCGGCCGTCGTGTTCGTGAAAGATGGGCAGGCGCGTGTGACCACGCGGCGGGAAACGTACGACGACCTCATGGCGCGCGACGTGTAGGGCAGGCGCAGAATGCCGCGGCGAAACGAACGAGGCCCGCGATGCGAGCAGGTGGGGGATCCTTGTTGCGCTTTCCCCTTGATGATAAAATTTGGATAAAATTTTATCAGATCAGGAGACGGCGATGAATATAAGACCGGTTTCGGACTTGCGCAATCATTACAGCGACATCGAAGCATCCGTCAAAAGCGATGGCCCTGTGTTCTTGACGAAAAACGGCTACGGCTCCTTGGTGGTCATGAGCATTGAGCAGTTTGAGCACATTAACGGCACGGTTGACCGGGCGCTCGACGAGGCGGACAGGCAAGCGGCCACCACGACCTTGCGCTATACGCATGACGAGGTGTTTGGCTCGATACGGAAAGGGCTGCGGAGTGGGCGAGTCCAAGAAGCGTTGTAGTCTTCGCTATCTGCCTCTTTTCTGGAGCGATCTCAACGCGGCCGTCATGTATGTTGCCGAAGATCTGGGCAATCCTGACGCTGCGGAACGTTTGCTCGATCAAGTTGAGGCAAGAATGCTCGACCACTTGGCGATGCCCTGTGCTGCGGCGGTGTATAAAGGGACCAAGGAGCGTTCTGTTCCGTACCACTGGTTTGAAGTTGGAAGCTACATGGTCTTTTATGTGGTGATCGACGATGTTGTTGAGGTGAGGCGGTTTCTTTACGGGGCGCGTGATTTGACGCGAATGCTGCCGTAGCCAACAACCTGCCGCCGCGTTGCCGTCGGACGCGCGGAGCCTCCAGAAGGCCTTCGGGTGCGCGGGGTGGCCAGAGGCTGCCAAGAAGCGAGGGACTGTCAAGGCCATTGGGCGTGCGTCGCCAGGGGTCGCGCTACGCGGGGCTGCCAGAGGCTCGCACAACGAAGCGGTGCACACTTGCGTCCCCTGAAACGCCTCGGTATAGTGTCCGCATGGGAACTTCGCCCGACACCGCACGCGCCGACAGATCCTCGCCGGCCGCATTCGCTTTGGCCGCAGTGTGCGGAGGCGCCCTGCTCTCATGGCTCGCCGTGCACACAAGCTCTTCCGCCCTGCTCTTCCTCTCCGACAGCCCTTCCCTCGCGTTCAACGACGCCGTGGTCGCCATCTCGCTGCTGACAGCCGCCGGCAGGATGGTTTCGGCGCTTTTCCACCGGCGCCTCGACGGCTTGCTTGCGAAGCGAAGCGCGCTTGTGGCAACCGCGCTGATTGCGGCGGCCGGATCCCCCATCGCCGCGCTCTCCGGGTTCGCCCCTTCGCATTCGCAGGTGGTTGCGGTGTTCTTCCTAGGGACGGCGGCGTCCATGCTCTTCGGCGCCGTGATGCTCATGTCGGCGTGGATCGGCCTGCTCTCCCGTCTGGACGAGGGCTCGGTCATGCTCGCCGTGTCGCTTGCCGGATCCCTCTCGCCCATGTGCTTCTTCATGCTCATGCTGCTGCCCCGGGCGGCGGTCCTCATCGCGGAGACGCTGCTGCCCCTGCTGGCGCTCGCCTGCCTGCTGATAGCCCGGGCGGCGCCATCGTCCGAGGCTGATGCGCGGACCGTGCTGGAAAAGACGGAGATGTCCCGTCCCGCCCCGCGAAGGCGGACGGCCCTTTGGGTCGCGCTACCTGTGGGCGTGCTCTACTTCGGCCTGGTGGGACAGGTGGTGCGGGCGACGGCGTGGGCGGGCGGCGCGGAGGCGTACCCGGGCACGTTCTCCGTTTACCACGAGGTGGGCCTGCTGCTGGCGGCGGTGGCCCTGTGCCTGTACGCCGCCTTTCTCCGCCAGACGGGCCGTCGGCATCGGACGAGCATCCGCGACGTCGTCCCGTTCATGCTCATGGCGGCGGGGATGATGCTGCCCGCCCTTGTGGGACCGTCGCTCATGGTGCTGACGGACCTCGTCGTTGGCGTGGGCTTGGGTGCTCTGGAGATGCAGCTGTTCTTCTACGCGGCGCTTCTTGTGCGCGAGCGGGGTTGGTCTCCGCTTTCCTCCCTCTGCTACGCCTACGTGCCGCTTGAGCTGGCGGCGGGCATAGGGGCGGCGGTCCTGCCGACAGGCAGTGGGCTTGTCGGCCGGGGCGTCGTCAGCTGGGAGCAGATCTCCCTCGTCTCCATTTTCGCGTTCTTCGTCGTCATCTTGGCCACCTTCCTGCCCTTCCTCCTCAACCAGGACAAGCTGTTCTGCGCGCCGGATGCCGCAGCCGGCCGGCGCGGGCCCCTCGCAACCGCAGCGCGCACGGAGGCGTCGCTTGACCGCGCGTTCGAGCCTTACGGGCTGACGGCCCGCGAGCGCGAGGTCGCGGTGCTGCTGCTGAGGGGCAGGAGCCTTCCCTACATCCAAGAGGAGCTTCGCATCTCAAGCGGAACCGCCAAAACGCACTGCATGCACATCTACCAGAAGTGCGAGGTGCACAGCAAGCAGGAGCTCCTCGACCTGTTCGAACTCCCGGCGGACGAGGGATAGCGGCTCGCCCTTCTGAGCGGGGCGAAACGTCTTCCCAGGTCAGCTGCTCAACCATACGAATCGCCCGATCGCGGCGGCGCAAGATAAGCCGTTTCTTTCGATGTGCGGAGCCGTCGGCGCCGGTACCGTTTCCCTCGTCGTGCACAGACGAACGAAGGGAAGGGATGATCATGAAGGCAACGTTGACGAGAAGGTCTTTTTTGGCGGGCGCCGGCGTGGCGGGCGCCACCTTGGCGAGTGCGGCGCTCGCGGGATGCGCGGGCGGCGCGCCGAAAGCGGCCGAAGAAGGACAGGGCGCAGACGCCGCGCCCGCGTCCGATGCAGCCCCCGCCCCCATAGCGGACGCCGACATCGACGAGACGCGCGATGCGGAGGTCTGCATCGTGGGAGCCGGGGTGTCGGGGGTCGTTGCGGCTCTGGCCTGCGCCGAGGAGGGCCTGCAGGTGGCGGTCATGCAGAAGAAGAGCGCCATCAGCACGCAAGGCACCGGCGCCTCCTGTATTGGCAGCCGCCGGCAGAAGGAGCTGGGACTGGAAACCGGCTCCTTCGAGGACCTCATGCGCCTCAAAGCCGCCGAGGAAGGCGGCCTGGTGAACTACGATCTGTTCAAGCTGTGGTACGACCGCTCCGGCGAGGCTTTGGACTGGGTGTGCGACCGCGCTTCCGAAAACGGCGTGGACGCCGTGTTCGACCAGATAGCCAACTGGGAGGAGGCCGACGACTGGGTGAAGACCACCCAGATCTCCTCCATGTTCAGCGGAGAGGGCGGGGTGGGGGCCTCGGCCCTGATAGAGGCGCTCTACCCTCTGACGCTGGACGCCGGCGTCCAGTACGTGTTCGACACCACGGCCCAGCAGCTGGTGCGCGGCGACGACGGACGCGTCATTGCGGTGATAGGCCAGAAAAAAGACGGCGGCTACGTGAGGATCAACGCCTCGAAGGCCGTTGTCATCTGCTCGGGCGGCTACGAGAACAACCCCGAGATGCGTCAGAAATACCTGCCGCACGCCATGCGGTTCGACAACATCTCGGACAACGACGGCGAGGGCATCCAGATGGGCCTGTGGGCGGGAGCCGCCATCGACCCGGCGCCCCACGCCAGCAACATCCACTACAACGTGTCTGAAACCGACGCCTACGGATCGGCCATCCCCTGGTTGCGCGTGGGCGTGGAGGGCACCCGCCTTGGCAACGAGGACATCGCGTACGGGTTCCTGCCGTTTTTGGACCTGAAGTCGAAGGAGGCGTGCTGCTTCCAGGTGTTCGACTCCGATTTCGACGCCTACTACGAGAAGATGCTCGTGAACGGCTGCGGCATCTTCCGCTCCTTTCCGCCCGCAGAGGCGGTGGGGGCCGCCACGCAGCTTGAAACCTCCGAGGACACGAGCGCTTGGAGTCCGTTGAAGAAGATCTACGAGAGCTGCGTGGAGCAGGGCACGGCCGTGAAGGCCGACACCTTGGAGGAGCTTGCCCAGAAGGCCGGCATAGACGCCGCCGGACTGCAGGCCACCGTCAAGCGGTATAACGAGCTGTACGATTCCGGCGCGGATAGCGACTACGGCAAGAAGTTCTCCCGCATGCACGCTGTGCGCACGCCCCCGTTCTACGCCATTCGGCGGCAGGCGTACGTCTTGGGGACGCTCGGCGGGCTGGTCATCAACGAGAACATGCAGGTGATGGATACGGAAGGCGAGGTCATCCCCGGCCTGTTCGCTGCCGGCAACGCCTCGGGCGGGCGGTTCTTCGGCACGCCTGCGCAGGGAATGGCCGTGCCGGCCTCCACCATCTCGCGCGCCCTCACGTGGGGCTACCTTGCAGGCAAGTACATCGCCGAGAACGAGTAACGCAGTCGGCCCCGCCCGCGCCCCGATTGGCGGGGGCGGGCGGGGCGACGGCGTCCGCAAGCAGCGGTGGCATCAGGTTGGCGGAATGCGCCGCTGAGCGGTAGAGGTTCGCCGCTTTCTTCCCGTTGAGGACCGCAGGGCGGGCGCGCTGCTCTACACTGGTGCGGACAGGAAGCGGCCGCCGCGTTGCCGGCGACGGGGAAGGGAAGCGAACATGACGGTAAAACTCGGCTTGGTGGGCACCGGCACGGTGGGCGGCGGATGCATCGAGATCCTCAAGAAGCATCGTGAGGATTTCAAGCGCCACTACGGCGTTGACCTGGAGCTTGTGCGCGTGTGCTCGCGCAATCCCGAGCAGGCCCTCGCGCATGGCGTGGAGGACGTCTTCACGCAGGATTATCGCGACATCTTAGACGATCCGAGCATCGACATCGTCATCGAGCTCATCGGCGGCACCACCGTGGCGCGCGATGTGGTGGTGGGCGCGCTGCGCGCGGGCAAGAACGTGGTCACGGCCAACAAGGCGCTCATGGCCACGTACGGCGAAGAGGTCATGTCTGCTGCCGACGAGGCTGGCAAGGAGATTGCCTTCGAGGCTAGCGTGGGCGGCGGCATCCCCATCATCGACCCGATGAAGCACTCGCTCATCTCCAACGAGGTGTCCTCGGTGATGGGCATTGTGAACGGCACCACCAACTACATGCTCACCCGCATGGTGGAGGACGGCTTAAGCTACGACGACGCCCTGCGCGAGGCGCAGGAGAAGGGCTTCGCCGAGGCCGATCCCACCGCCGACGTGGACGGCTTCGACGCCGCCGCCAAGATCGCCATCCTCGCGTCCATCGCGTTCAATTCGCGCGTGACCTTAGACGACGTGCATACCGAAGGCATCCGCAACGTCACCACGATGGACTTGGACGCCGCGCGCGACATGGGCTACTGCGTGAAGCTGCTGGCGTTGGCGCATCGCACGGACGCGGGCATCGACGTGCGCGTGCACCCCACCATGCTGCCGCTGTCGCACCAGCTGGCCACGGTGAACGGCGTGTACAACGCCATCTACGTGACGGGCGACGCCGTGGGCGAGACCATGTTCTTCGGCGAGGGCGCGGGGTCGGGGCCGGCTGCGAGCGCCGTCATGGGCGATGTGCTGGAGGTGGCGCGCCACGTGACGCTGGGCGTGGGACCGCTTGTGGGCTGCACCTGCACCGATGACGTGCCCATCGTGCCGATGGAGGAGCTCAAGACCAAGTACTACATCCGCTTCAAGGTGGCCGACCGATCCGGCGTGCTGGCCGCCATGGCGGGCGTGTTCGCGAAGCACAACGTGAGCGTGTACTCGGTGGTGCAGCGCGGCAAGAAGGACGGCGGCTCGGTGGATCTGGTGTACGTCACGCACACGGCGCGCGAGAAGAGCGTGCGCGACGTGCTGGCCGAGATCGCCGAGCTTGACGACGTGCTGCGCGACGAGCCGAGCGTCATCCGCGTGGAGGACGAGTAGCGCTTCGGTTCGCCCTGCTTGCCGGCCCGGATGTTTCACGTGAAACATCCGGGCTTTTCACGTTTTGCGGGTTTCTCGTTTGCGAACCTCCGACGTTTCACGTGAGGTGCCGGAGGCTATCTTGCCGCCGAATGTCCGATCTGTCGAGTCTCGCTCAAATCAAGGCGTTGGCTTCAGGGGCGTCCTCTGTATGAACGGTGACGTATTCATATCCGTTGTCGGCAAGCATGGTGGCAACAAAGTTGCAATCTTTTATTGCTTTCGTTGCTTCTCCGATTGATATATCTGGTGTGGTTTCGTATCGTGCTGCGACGGCGTACAAGGTCAGGTCAATGGCCGCCTGGATGGCTGGTTGACTTGCTTTGAGCCACGCCTGTTCGATTGCTGTAGAAAGCAAATCACCGATGTCGTGGCTTTTCGGCGGAACCTGACCGTTTTCGGTAAACACAGCTTTTACCATCTTCTCTGCCGCTTGTTGACAGTGAAACGCTATGGCTTCGCTATGGTCTTGGATGCTAGCTTGGACAAGGGCGTTCACGGCGAGGGCGTCTTTGCTTGCGGCGTACATAAAGCCGGTGTAAATGGGGCTAGCCATACATCTTCACTCCTTCGCAAGCAACAACGTATTCTATGTTCGCCATATCGTGTTGGCGTTCATCGAAGCGTTTTGCCGAGCCAACGACGATATCCTTAGGCATTCCCATCCAGAGCAGTGCGTTGCCGATGCGGCCTGCGCGCGTGAAACGACTTTCCTTATCGTCGGGAACCACAACATAGAGATCAAGGTCACTACCAGGCGATTCTTCGCCACGTGCGTAAGATCCGAACACATAAATGGCAGTTGTGGGAACGGAGGACACGATGCTCTCAACAATCTTGTTGAGATAGTCGGTTGGCAAATGTATGCCTTTCTGCACAGAGAACCTCCCTTCGTTGCTTGATTTCTAGATTTTGATTATACCTTGCCTTTGAATCAGAAAGAAAGGATGCGGGGTCTTCCGCGTGATTCTGTGGCTGTCTTGTGGTGGGAATATTTCGGTTAGGTGACGGGCGGGCGGGATTGCTGAAAATAGTCTTATTTTATAACTAAATACACGAAGCGCCGTATCGAGGTGCTGTGCTGCGCTGCTACGCTGTGGTGCAGCAAGGCGGCACTTGCGCTGGAGCAGTGCAGCGAGCGGCACCGCCGTCCGCGCCACGGCGTGATGGCGAGGACGCAAAAACCAGAGAGGAAACATCATCGTGCGAGGATTTTTTCAGCGGCTCCAATATCAAATGGCCGCATGGATGCAGGGGCGCTACGGCATGGACGGGTTGTCGAACTTCCTGTTGGCAGTGGCCATCATTTTGCTTTTGGCATCCATTGTGCCCGGGTTGGATCTGCTGTTGTGGCTGGCGTTCATCGTGCTGGCTGTGTCCATGCTGAGGTCGTTCTCTAAAAACATTCCGGCCCGTGCAAAGGAAAACGAAACCTATGAGCGCCTGTCCGCCGGACCGAAGCGCACCTATGCATTGGCGAAAAAGGCATGGACCAATCGCAAAACCACGCGCTACTTCAAGTGCAAGGGCTGCGGTCAGGTGCTTTCGGTGCCGAAGGGCAAGGGCACGTTGCGCGTGGTGTGCCCCAAGTGCAAGACCGAAACCCGCAAAAAATCGTAGGAGCGCCAATGGAATTTGACGAGTTCAGACGCGAGTTGTTTGCGGCGGCTTACAGCATGCAAAAGGCGCTGCACGTGGTGCTCGCGCCCGCGTGTCAGCGTCATGGGCTCACTTTGCAGCAGTTCCACGTGCTGGTGGAGCTCTCGCACGCGCCAGGGCAGATGCCCAGCCGGGTGAGCGAGCGCACGGGCATCCTGCGCACGAACTTCTCCGGGCTGTGCCAGCGTCTTGAGGATCAGGGGTTGGTGGATCGCCGCCGCAGCCAGCAGGACGGACGCGCTTACGAGCTGAGCGTGACCCCTGCGGGAAGCGCGCTGCTCGAACAGGTGGACCAAGACGTTCGGCGTCGCTACAACGCAGTGGTCGAGCAAGAGCCGCAGGAGACGTTTGACGCTATCCTCGCCGGCGTCCGCGCGCTTGAAGTGCTGACCGCCAAGCTGGGGAGCTAGCATGTTCGGATACGTGATGCCGCGCACAGAGGAGCTGTCCTCGGAGGAACGCGACCGCTACCAGGCTTTGTACTGCGGGCTCTGCCGCGCTTTGGGGCGGCGGTTCGGGCAGCGCTGCCGCGTCTCGCTCACTTACGACATGGTGTTTTTGGCCATGATCTTGGGATCGCTCTACGAACCGCAGGAGGCGGCGGGCTGCAAGCGCTGCGCCCCCCATCCGCTCAAAGCGCATCGGTACGTGCGGTCTGAGTGCATCGACTACGCTGCGGACATGACCGTGGCGCTTGTCTACCACAAGTGCCTGGACGATTGGAACGACGACCGCAACGCGGCGGCGCGCGCCTATGCGCAGCTGATCGGTGCGCCGTACCGCGTTGTGCGCGAGCGGCATCCCCGTGCGTGTGCGGCCATCGAGGAGGGCCTGGCCGACATCGGGCGCATCGAGCGCGCCGCCGCAACGGGTCCTGCCGAAGGCGAACCCGTCCTCGATGAGGCCGCCAACCGCTTTGGCACCTTGCTCGGTGAAGTGTTTGCGTACCGCGATGACTTTTGGGCCGAGGGCCTGCGCACGGTGGGGGCGAAGCTGGGAAAGCTCGTGTACATTATGGATGCGGCGCTCGATGCGGACGACGACCGCGCGTCGGGAAGCTACAATCCTTTGGTGGCGTGCGGCGTTCGGCCCGAGGACGTGCGCGAGGACCTGCAGTTCCTGGCAGCCGACGCCGCTGCGGCATTCGAGCGGCTGCCGCTCGAGAGGGACCTGCGTCTTATGCGCAGCGTCCTGTACGCCGGCATATGGCAGAAATACTGCGCGAAGGAAGCGAAGAAGAAGGAAGGCAGGGAGTCAGGCCGTGGCTGAGAACCCTTACGACGTTCTGGGCGTGAGCCGGGACGCCTCGATGGACGAGGTCAAGAAGGCGTATCGGAAGAAGGCGCGCGAGAACCACCCCGACCTGAACCCGAACGACCCCGGCGCTGCCGACCGGATGAACAAGATCAACGAGGCGTACGACCGCATCACGAACCCGGAGAAATACGCGGCCCGCGATCGCCGTGCCGCTGCGGCCAGCGGCCAAGGTGCGGGATCGCCCTACGGCGGGCCGCGCAGCGCGGGCGGTGCAGGCTACGGGCAGGGCGGTCCGGGCGGCGGTTCGGGATACGGCGGCGGCTACGGCACCGAGGGTCCCTATGGGTGGTCGGGCGGCTTCGGCTTCGACTGGGACGACCTGTTCGGCTTCGGCGCTCAGGGTGCGGACGCGGGCGGTCCGGTGCATCCGGAGGCGTCGGCCTCCGACAGCCCCGTGGTGCGCGGAGCCGTGGACGCCATCAACGCAGGGCGGTTCCAGCAGGCGGTCGACATGCTCAACACCGTGACGAGCGACGGCCGCAACGCGCGCTGGTACTACTTGAGCGCGCTCGCCCACAATGGCGCGGGCAACTCGCTCATGGCGTTGGAGCAGATCAGGCGCGCGGTGCGTCTGGATCCCGACAATCCCGACTACCAGCGCGCCCAGCGCTGGTTCCAACAGGCGGGGCAGACTTACCAGCAGGAAGGCGCGGCGCGCGGTTTCAGCATGGGGATCGATCCTGTGGCCTTGTGCTTCGGCATCTGGTGCTGCGGCCCGACGGTCTGCCGGTTCTGCATTCCGCTCTAGCAGGCGGCGCGGTGCGCGATGGCAAGCGGACGCCTGGCGATGCGGCAAACGGCGCCCGACGGCAAGCAAGCGCCCGGTAGCAGGCAAGCGCACGACAACACGCGAGCATACGACGAAAGGAAACGAGCATGGCGGCAACGATAGGCATCGACCTGGGAACGACCAACAGCTGCGTGGCCACGGTGGAGGGCGGCCGGCCCGTCATCATCCCCAACGCGGAGGGGGAGCGCACCACGCCCAGCGTGGTGGCGTTCTCGAAGGACGGCGAGCGGCTCACGGGCGGCGTGGCGTGCCGCCAGGCGGCGGTGAACCCGGACCGCACCATCACGTCGGTGAAGCGGCACATGGGCAGCGACTGGCGCGCGAATATCGATGGGCGCGCGTTCACGCCGCAGGAGCTTTCGGCCATGATCCTGCGCAAGCTGCGCCGCGACGCCGAGGCGTTCCTCAACCAAGAGGTCACCGACGCCGTCATCACCGTGCCCGCGTACTTCAGCGACTCGCAGCGCCAGGCCACCAAGGATGCCGGCAAGATAGCCGGACTCAACGTGCTGCGCATCATCAATGAGCCCACGAGCGCCGCGTTGGCGTACGGCCTGGACAACGGCATGCCGCAGAAGGTGATGGTGTACGACCTGGGCGGCGGCACGTTCGACGTGTCCATCATAGAGATCGGCGACGACGTGATAGAGGTGCTGGCGACCTCCGGCGACAACCACCTGGGCGGCGACGACTTCGACGAGCGCGTGGCGAACCACCTCATAGACGCCTTTGCGCGCGAGCACGGCGTTGGCCTGCGCCGCAGCCCGCAGGCCCTCCAGCGCGTGCGCGAGGCGGCCGAGCAGGCGAAAAAAGAGCTCTCTTCCATGGACTCCACGCAGGTGAACCTGCCGTTCCTTGCGCAGGGTTCCCAAGGTCCGCTGCATCTTGACATGACGTTGACGCGCGCCACCTTCAACGACCTGACGCGCGATCTGGTGGAACGCACGACCGGCCCCGTGCAAACCGCGCTCAACGACGCGGGCATCGCGGCGTCCGAGCTGGGGTGCGTGCTCTTGGTGGGCGGCTCCACACGCATCCCGGCCGTGCAGGAGCACGTGCGCAAGCTCACGGGCAAGGAGCCCTCGGCCTCCATCAACCCCGACGAATGCGTGGCCACCGGCGCCGCCATCCAGGCCGCCACGCTCTCCGGCGCATCCACGGGCCTGGTGAAGGCGAACAGCCTGCTGCTGTTGGACGTGACGCCGCTCAGCCTTTCCATCGAAACGGTGGGCGGGGTGGCAACGCGCCTGGTGGAGCGCAACACCACGCTGCCGGTGCACTACTCGCAGGTGTTCAGCACGGCTGCGGCGTTCCAGACCAGCGTGGAGGTGCGCGTGCTGCAGGGCGAGCGCCCCATGGCCAAGGACAACAAGGCCATCGGCACGTTCCGGCTGAAGGGCATCAAGCGCGCTCCGGCCGGCGTGCCCCAGATAGAGGTGACGTTCGACATCGACGCCAACGGCATCCTCACCGTGTCGGCGAAAGATTTGGACACCGGCAAGCAGCAGTCCATCACCATCGACGACTCCGACCGCATGTCGGACGAGGAGGTGGAGCGCGCCATTCGCGACGCGGAGCTGTACGCGTCCCAAGACGAGGAGCGCCGCTCTGCCCTGGCTGCGCGCGAGGAGGCGCAGCGCCTGCTCAACGAGGTTGACCAAGCGCTGGCCGCAGCGGGCAAGCAGCTGGAGAAGGACGAGAAGAAGCGCGTCAAGGCCGACGCCGATGAGTTGCGCCGCCTGCTGGCGAAGCACCCCGGCGGCTTCGGCAAGAAGGCCCGCGAGGCGCAGGAGCAGGTGGAGGATGTGACGGGCATCAAAGCCGCAGCTGACAAACTGCGCGCTTCAAGCGAGCACGTGCGCGAGCTGGCCGCGCAGAGGTAAGGGTTCGGCCTGAGGGTTCAAGGGGTGTGTCCCACGCGGCCTGCTTGGGCAACACGGGGCGCACCGCCTGCACGGGCCGCAAATAACTCATAACTCGCCGACTTGGCATTTTTTCGACAAGCCTGTGAACTGGGGAAATGAATCATAACACCAGTTCATAGGCTTGTCTGTGTTGTCGAGTTATGAGTTCCAAGTTCCTCGGTTATGAGTTTTTTTCGCGCCCTATGCGGCGGCGGGTCGGCTATTAGGCCATTTCCTACTCCATGTCCTTCAGCAGTCCGTGGCGTTCGTAGCGGGTGACGCGCTCGATGGCGTTCTCCTCGTTCACGAACACCACGCGCGGGGGGTTCTGGTCGGCTTCCTCGGGCGTCATCTGGGCGTAGCACATGATGATGACCTTGTCGCCCACCTGCACCAGGCGCGCGGCGGCACCGTTGAGGCAGATCATCCCGCTGTTCGCCTCGCCGGCTATCACGTAGGTTTCGAAGCGCGCGCCGTTGTCCACGTCCACCACGTGCACCAGCTCGTACTCGCGGATGCCGGCCGCCTTCATGAGCGCCTCGTCCACGGTGATGCTGCCCACGTAGTCGAGCGCGGCCTGCTTGACCGTGGCGCGGTGGATCTTGCCTTTGAGCATGTTGAGCAGCATGCGCTAACCCTCCCAGATGAAGTTGTCGATGAGCCGGGTGGTGCCCACGTACACCGCCAGCGCCACCAGCACGGGGCCGTCCACGCGCCGCACTGGCTCGATGGAATCCCAGGTCACCATATCAACGTAGTCGATGCGCGCGAGTGGCTCCGCCTCTATCGTGCGTCGCATGGCCGCAAGCACGCGCTCGCCGTCGCGCTCGCCGCCCTCGATGAGCGCGCGCCCTTCGCGCACGGCGCGGCTCAGCACGAGCGCCGCTGTGCGCTCCTCAGGCGACAGGTAGGTGTTGCGCGAGCTTTTGGCCAGCCCGTCGTCCTCGCGCACGATGGGGCAGCCCACCACCTCAACGTCGATGTTCAGGTCGCGCACCATGCGGCGCACCACGGCCAGTTGCTGCGCATCCTTCTGTCCGAAGTAGGCGCGGTCGGCGCCCGCGATGTTCATGAGCTTGCACACCACCGTGCACACGCCGCGGAAGTGGGTGGGGCGGCTCTTGCCGCACAGCTGGCCGGTTAGTCCATCCATGTCCACGAACGTGCACGCGTCGCTCGCGTACATCTCGGACGGCTCGGGGTGAAACACCAGCGTCGCTCCCCGGCTTTCGGCCAGCGCGCAGTCGGCCCGGAAGTCACGCGGGTAGCTTTCGAAGTCCTCGTTCGGCCCGAACTGCGTGGGGTTGACGAACACGCTCACCACAACGCGGTCACACTCGGCGGCGGCGCGTTCGATGAGGCTCGCGTGCCCTTCGTGGAGAAACCCCATCGTGGGCACCAAGCCCACGATGAGCCCTTCACGCTTCCAGGCGCGTACGTGCTGCCGCACCTCGCTGACGGTGGTTGCTATCTGCATGGGGGAATGATCCTTTCTCGGGGCCGGTCCGCACGTGGCCCAGCGGTCCAACAGTTTTTAGTACAGCTTTTCCAGCACCTCGTCGGCGATGGCGTAGGTGTGCTCCTCGGCGGGGAAGGTGCCGGCGCCCACTTCGTCCACATAGGTGGCGAATGCCTCGCGCATGGCCTCGCCCACGTTGGCGTAGCGCTTCACGAACTTGGGGGTGAAGTCGCTGAACATGCCCAGCATGTCCTGGTAGACGAGGACTTGCCCGTCGCAGCCCGCCCCGGCGCCTATGCCGATGGTGGGAATGCTCACGGCTTCGGTCACCTTCGCGGCCAGCTTGGCGGGCACGCATTCCAGCACCACGGAGAACGCGCCGGCCGCTTCCAGCGCCTTCGCGTCCTCGATGAGCTTGCGCGCGGCGGCCTCGGTTTTGCCCTGTACTTTGAAGCCGCCGAACGCGTTGATAGACTGCGGCGTGAGGCCGAGGTGCCCCATGACGGGGATGCCCGCCTCCACGATGGCCTTCACTTGCGCCGCCACTTCGGCACCGCCCTCCAGCTTCACGGCCTGCGCGCGCCCCTCCTTCATGAGGCGGCCGGCGTTGACCACAGCGTCGTACACCGAGGTCTGATAGGACATGAACGGCATGTCCACCACCACAAGCGCGTTTTTCGCCCCGCGGGCGACGGCGCGGCCGTGGTGGATCATGTCCTCCATGGTCACCGATAACGTGTCCTCGTAGCCCAGCACCACGTTGCCCAGCGAGTCGCCCACCAAAATGGCGTGTATGCCAGCCTCGTCCTCCAGGCGGGCGGTGGAGTAGTCGTAGGCGGTCAGCATGGCGATGCGCTTCCCCTTGCGTTTCGCCTCGGCGAACGTCGAAACAGTGTGCTTCATAGAAGGCTCCTATCCTGTGGTGTCGTCGGCGTTTCTTCTTCGTCTGCGCTGCGCGCATCGAGCGTGCCGCGCGCATCCAACGCGCTGCGCAGGCGCTCTTTCAAAGGTTGATAGTCCCGGTCGGGGTGCTTGCGTGCGGCGATGTTCGCGCAGCACAGCGAAAGCCGGGCGTACAGGTTTCGTGCATCGGGGCCGAGTGCGGCCAGGTGGCGCTCGATGGTCCGCGTATCCAGCCGCTCTGCGGGGCCGGTGAGCGCCGCTTGGCACCCGCGTTCCACAACAGCGCGCGCATTGCCCATGATCAGCGACGATGCGGCACTGCGGGCTTCTTCGGGAGCAAACCCGCAGTCTTCCAGCAGGCGAAATCCCTCACCGTACAGGCCCACGGCCAGGTTGCTCAAAAACACGGCGGCTGCGTGGTAGCGGGTCTTGTCGGCGGGGTTGATGGCGCGGTGGCGGTTGCCGCACATGTCCAACAGCGCGGCCAGGCATTCGCGGGCGGCCGGGTCGCCTTCGACGGTGAAAAAGGCGTACGCCATGGCGTCGAGCGGACCGGTCTTGTCGCTGACGGCCAGCAGGGGGTGCGCGGAGCCCACGGAAGCGCCCGCCGCGCGCAGGGGTGCCAGCTCCTCGGCGGTCAGCGCGCCGCTGCAATGGCAGATGGTTGCGCCGGCCAGAGGCGCGCCGCTTGCGGCAAGCTCGTGTGCAACGGAGGCTATAACACTGTCAGGAGCGGTAATGAAGATAAGGTCGCTTTCGCGGACGAGTTCCGCAAGCGACGCGAACGCGCGCGAACCGGTGAGCTCGGCAGCTTCGACGGCAGAAGCGCGGGTACGGCTCGCATACCCCGACACGGGGATGCTGCGGGACAGGAAGTACCTGCCCAGCGTGGTTCCGACCTTGCCCGCTCCCACGAACCCTACGTGCCTTCGCGCGGTGCGTTCTGCAGGGCAGGGCGTGCCTTGGTTGGTCACGACGTGCCTTTCGCTTCGTTTCGTCGAGGCTGGATGCCCGACCGTCTCCGGGTCACCCGCACTCCTTGTGCAAGCATTCTAGGCCGCGCGGGGCGCGTTGCGCAACCCTCAAAATGCAGGAAATAGGAACTGAGTGCAAAGGGCAGGTTTTGTCGCAAAGTGAAGAACGGGGCGGTCGAAGCGGGGCCGCTGGCATCCTGTGGGTTCTCTTTGTTTATAATCGGAGGCAAAGATATTTTGAGCGCCTTTGTTCGAGGCGCCTTTTCAAAATATTTTCGCTGCTGCCGACCAAGCAGGGCGGTTGCGGGTTCTGCGTTGGGGAGAGGGTGCTGCTGGTGAGAGAGGGCGTTGCATCGGGAAGAGGGTCTGGGGCATTGCTTGCGTTGTTGGTTGTCGGATACGCCTCGCGATTGCTGTGGTTTTACTTGACAGGCTTTGGCTCCATCTTCTCACAATCGGGCTTATCTGGCGTGGGACCCATTGGTGGCGAGTCCATTTACTTTCTCACCGGAGTGGCAACGTTGGCCGTCATCGCCTTGAGGCCCCAGATTGTCTCAGACGGTTTGAGGTACTGGGTGGTTTTGACGGCCGTGTGCACGGTGTTTGGCGTGTTTCTCCTTGCGTTTGCCCAGGGGCAGGTGGATGCCGGCTCGCCTTGGGTTGCAGTGGCGGGATTGGTGCTGCTTGGTGTGGGATACGGCGGAAGCGAACCTGTGTGGGCTGAGGCATTCGGAAGGGTCTTGCCGCTGAGCCGAGCTGGAGCGTGCGTGGCGGCTGGATACGTCCTCTGCGGTGCGGCCTGTTTGGCTGCAGCTTCGTTTGCCGACGGTGCGCTGCTTGGCGCGTTGTCGTTGATCCTCCCAGCGTTTTCGACGGCGTGTTGGTTCGTGTTCGAGCGCTTCTCTGGCTGTGGCAAATCCGCGCGTCATGCGCTTCCGGCGAAGAACATGCGGTTTAGCTGGGTTGTTGTTGTGATGATGCTTCCGGTGGCGTTGCGTCTTGTCGGAGGAGGCGGCCTTTGGGGAAGTGCCGCATCGGTTTCGAGTTCGCCTCTGGACATTTCCGTTCCTTCGTTTGTGGCGGGGGCTGTTGCAGTTGCCGTGCTGGTGCGCGTTGGCGTCTCGTGGAAGGTTGGAACCTTTTCGTTTCGGAAGTATCGGGCTGCGCTGCTTCTTGCGGCAATGATGCTCCTTGCCGTCTCTGTCGTCGATTCCGTTGGTTCGCCAGGGCTTGCTTTTGTATCCGATGCCCTTGTGTGGGCGATGGAAGTGTTCTGCTCCATGCTCTGTCTTGTGCTCATGCTCGACGTGGCTCGTATTGCTGGCCGGCCCGAAGGGATTGTTTTTGGCATAGGATTCGGCCTTCAGTGGGCGCTGTGTTTCCTCTGGTCGCTGTTGGCCGGTCATGTTGATGGTATAACGGGAACCATTCCCACCGTCATGGCCTTTCTCATTGTGGGGGTGTTCGCCTTTTTGCCCGATCAGGCGCTTTTTTCCGTGAGTTCCCTCGCGTCGCGCCAAGACGATGCCGAGGGTTCGTTGGCCATTGCGGCGGCGGCCTTCGGCCTCACCCCTCGCGAGACGGAGGTCTTGGGGATTCTCGCCCAGGGTCGGAACCTGAGGTATGTGGGCGAGAAACTGCACATTTCGGAGAGCACGGTGAAAACTCACACCCAGAACATCTATCGGAAGGTGGGGGTGGGCAATCGCCAGGAGCTTTTGGATGCTCTGCAGGCCGAGAGGGATCAATAGCGCCGTCTTTTGCGCCTCATCCGTTAGGGAGGATATTCGCTCGACCTGCGCATATCCTCCCATGCAGCCGTTTTCTTCCTTCCGGGGTTTCGCAAAACTTCTCACAGGGACACCGCGAGGCGGTGTCGGTTCGTATCCTGAACGGAGGGAGTGTGCTGATGTCGAACGAAACGATACAAAAACAAACAGGGGTAAATCCGAAGGCCGGAGCGAAGGCAGGGGTCTCCCGGCGGGATTTCCTGAAGGCTACGGTTGCGGCTGGGACCGGGTTGGCTGCTGTGGGGGCTTTGGGCGGGTGCGCGCCGTCTGGGGGAGGGTCTTCAAACAGCCAGGAGTGGGATCGCGAGGTGGAGGTGGTGTTCGTTGGCGCGGGCGGATCGGCCTGGGGCGCCATCGCGGCGAAGGATGCGGGCGCGGAGTCGGTGCTTATTGTTGAGAAGTCGGGCATGTTCGGGGGCACCAGCTCGCTTTCCGCGGGCGGGTTCTGGATTCCGGCGAATAACGTTGAGGAGAAGCTGGGCATCAAGGACAGCAGGGACGACGCCGTGGAATACCTTTCCCACGTGTCAGGAGGCAAATCGACCCCCGAACTTCAAGAGGCGTACATCGACGGCGCGAACGCCTTCTTGGAGTGGACCCAGAGTCTGGGGTTTGAATGGGAGCCCATCGCCATCGGCGCGCTTCCGTTTCCCGATTATTACAACTACCCCGGCTGTTCCTCGGGCGGTGCACGATCACTTTATATAGACGATGTGGCCTCGTGGAAAAACATCAAAGGTGAGGATGTTGAGTCGGTTGGCTTCATGCGTGCGGCCCCTACGTGGAATCTCGTGCGTCACCTCTGCGAGGAGCGGGGTGTGGACATCATGTACAACGCGGAGGCAACAAAACTCATTCGCAATGATGAAGGCGTAGTCGAAGGTGTTGTGGTTGCGAATGGCAAGTCGGAGGAGCGTATTAAGGCCACCAAAGCGGTGTTTTTAGGAACCGGCGGGTTCGATCACAATAAAGAGATGCGGGAATCCTACATCAAGATTCCTCTTGCCAACACCATGCTCGTGGACACGTGCACAGGCGATGGACACAGGATGGGTATGGAGATAGGGGCCGACCTGTCGAACATGTCAAGTTTCTATGGAAACAGCTGCTTTGTGCCGCTGGGTATGGAAATCGACAACATCATGACCGACAAGATGGACCAGTATGTTGATGGCAGTTCGTATCGGTCGAAGCCTGGCGCTATCGTGGTGAACAAAAAAGGTAAGCGGTTTGGGAACGAGAGCGCCTCGTATCCGCTGTTCGCCCGGTCGTTTGAGGAGTTTGACACCGGAACGGGCGAATGGAGCAACATCCCTGCGTTTTTCATCTGCGATTCTACGTATTTGGAGCACTACCTCATGCCGGGTGTGAGCGAGATGGGCGCTGTTCCGGACTGGATGGAGAAAGCCGATACGCTTGAGGAGCTAGCGGACATTCTCGGTATCAACGCCGAAGGGCTTCTGAGCGAGGTGGCGGAGTTTAACAAAAACGCTGCTGAGGGAGTGGACCCGGTGTTCCATCGCGGAGAATGGGCGTTTGACACCAATACAGGAGGTGACGGAGGGACGGGGCGAGCCGACTTGAAGAACCTCGCGCTTGCCCCCGTTGAGGTGGGCCCGTTCTATGGGTGCCCTCAGTATCCGGGAAGTTTGGGAACGTCCGGCGGGCTTAAGATCAACGAACATGCGCAGGTTATCGACGTGCATGGTGAGGTCATTCCCCATCTGTATGCGGGAGGATGCTGTGCGGCTTCGCCGTTTGGCTGGGGATACCCCGGTGGTGGCGGCCCTGTCGGATGCGGCGGCGTGATGAGCTTTGTGGCTGTTGAGCATATGTTCGAAACCACCTTGTAGCGTTTGGGGTCATAGCGTCTGGGGGCGGCTTGCCGCTGCCGGGCAAGCGTCGGGGCCGCAGGTTCGCGCGGTCCCGACACCTTTTGTCGTGTTGCTTAGGGTGTGCAGATGTTTGCAGGCTGGCGAATACGCTGCGCAAAGGTTATGGTCGGGGGGGGGGCGTCATTCTGCGTTGTTGCCTCGCACCGTTCTGCTCGGTTCGGGTGCGCTTCTCTTTTCTTGCTGCGCATGTTGGTATGATGCTGGAAAATAGCGACGCTCGAGGCGGCAAGCGAAGGAGAGAGCCATGGCGCAAGCGGCGAGGAAATGCCCGGTGGGCGTGCAAGTGTTCAAGGACATTCGGAACCGGAACCTGATGTATGTGGACAAGACCCGCTATATCTATGGCCTGGCACATTTGGGCGGCAGGTATGTGCTCCTCTCACGTCCGCAGCGTTTCGGCAAGACCTTGCTCGTATTGTGCGGGATGGGTTGCTTGGCAACAGGTTTCTTTCCTCCTTTCTGCTAAACCGCCGCCGACCCGGCCCGTGCCCACGCTGGTTTAACGCAGAGTCTCCCTCTTGGTGGCGAGAAATGGCCGAAGTCGGAAGATTTCTGCGAGTCCATGACGTTTTGCTCGGGCACCGGCTCTCTGCGATCAGGTGGTTTCTCGATAAGGGATCTCTCGTCGTTGAACAAATCTCTGCGAACCTTCCGACTTCGGTCATTTCTCGCCACTGAGAAGCGTCCTTTCCGCTAAACCGTCGCTGGCGCGGTCCAGGCCGGCCCGCCGCGCGAAGTTCCACAGGCACCTCGGAAAGTCTCGTCCGGCAGGTGCGTTGGGCGGGCCTTCTGAGGCGCCCGATCAGGAGGGCAGTAACGAAGTGCCGGAGGTATGCGGCTTGGGGGTAGTCCGGGAAGAGCTCCGCACGACGGTTGAACGCCGTCGACGAATAATTGAGCCAATTGAGCCGGACACGCTTTGCCCTATAACCCGAGGAGGTGCCACATGGTCGAGATCAACGCTGGCCGTACCATTGAGTTGAGTCGAGTTGGGTGCGGCAAGGTGGATCGAGGCCGCTTGCTTTTCCGTTGATTGTCGCACGACAGACTGGTATCGTGTGAACGGTAGGAAAACGCATCAAAGTTGCTGGCAAGGGCGGGCGCGTGGTTTTCAGCGAGCTGATAGTCGCATATCTGTTTCTGGGCGGTTCTGCGGCCGGGGCTTTTTTGGTGCTGGCGGCGGCCGACTTGGTGCGCGCTTCGCGAATGCGTCGTGCTGCTGCGATGACGGGCGCGCCGAGCGCGGGTGCTCCGAGCGCGGGCGCGCACTCCGGTCGTGCAGGCCAAGCGCGACTGCGGCGCGCACACAGCCAAGGGCGCGGGCTTCGCCGCATTGCGTACGTGCTGGTGGCGGCGACGCTCGCGTTGGGCGGGGTGCTGCTGTGCGTGGACCTGGGGCGTCCCGATGCGTTCTTCCTGCTGTTTTTGCACCCGACGCCCACGTACCTGACGGTGGGATCGTTCTCGCTGCTGGTGCTGTTGGCGTGCAGCATGTGCGCGGCGGCCGAGTCGGTGTTCGAACTGCCGTCTGCGTTCGGTGCGGTGGCGCTTGCGTGCAAAGCGCTGGGGTGCGTGGCGGCGGCGGTGCTCATGGTGTACACGGGTTTGCTGCTGCAGGGCATTCAGACGGTGGCGCTGTGGGCCTCGCCGTGGCTGCCGGCGCTGTTCGCGCTTTCGGCCTTGTCATGCGGGTTGGCGCTGCTGCTGGGAAGCGCGTGCTTCGCGGGCGGCGACTCGGTGAGCATTGCCTGGTGCCGCGTGCTGCCAAGGGCCGACCTGGCGGTGGTGGCGCTTGAGGCGCTGGTTGCGAGCGCCTACGTGCTGACAAGCGGTTCAGGTGCGGCGGCTTCGCAGCTTCAGACCCTGGTGGCGGGGGAGTGCGCACCGCTGTTTTTGGGCGGGTTCGCGGCGTGCGGCCTGGCGGTGCCGTTTGCGCTGGAGTGCGCGGCGTTGCGCTTTGGCGCGCGGCCCGGGCTGCTGCTGGCAACGGCGATGCTGATGCTGGTCGGCGGGTTCTGTTTGAGGCTTGCTATTGTGGCAAGCGGCATGCACATGGCGGCGTAGGATCAAGGAGCAATGGAAACGCCTTCGTTTGAAATAGAGAAAGACTCCAACCTGCCCTACTGGGTGCAGTTGAAGGAGCGCTTCGTGTACCTGATCAACTCGGGTTACTACCAGCCGGGCGATCAGCTTCCCACGGTGCGCAAATTCGCCGCCGACCTGCGCATCGCCTACAACACGGTGAGCAAGGCGTACATGGCGCTTGAACGCGACGGCTTCATCACCACGTCGCGCGGTCGCGGCGCGTTCGTGTGCGAACCGCCGGGGGAGGATGGGCCGCAGGGGCTGGACCTGCACATCGAGGAGTTCGTACGGGGGTGCCTTGAGCGTGGCATGGACTATGACGACATATCCCGGCAGGTCAACAAAACCATCGACGCAATAAGGAGAAGCGATGAGGGCTAAGGGCGCGCGCACGGCGCAAACGGGTTCGTTCGGCGGCGGGGCGGACCGGACGGCATTCGCTAACGAGGGGCCGTATCGCCGCTCGGAGATGGAGTTCGGCGTGGCGGCCGACGCGTACCGCTCCGCGCCCGACAAGCGCGCCACCCGCAACGGCGCCATCCTGCTGACGGGGCTGATCGCCATTGTGGCGTTCCTTGCCGCGCTGGCGGTGGGGTGGCTTGCGGCCGGCGAGGCGAACCTGGTGGTGGTGCTGGTGGCCGCAGCGTTGGGTGTGCTTGCGTTGGCGTCTGCGCGCGTGTCGCTGGAATGGGAGCGCTACGTGGTCATGCGCCTGGGGCGTTTCAACCGGCTTGCGGGGCCGGGGCTGTTCTTCATCGTGCCGTTCGTGGAGTTCTGCACGCTGCGCATCGACCAGCGCACCCAGGTCACGCCGTTCGGCGCCGAGGAGACCCTCACGGCCGATTTGGTGCCCCTTGATGTGGACGCCGTGCTGTACTGGATGATCTGGGACCCCGAGAAAGCCTGCTCGGAGGTGGAGGACTGCTACTTCGCCGTGGCGCTTGCCGCGCAGACCACGTTGCGCGACGCCATAGGCCGCGCGTCGGTGGCCGACGTGGTCATGCGTCGCCATTCGCTGGACAAGCAGCTGGAGGAGGCCATAGAGGAGAAGGTGTCGGCTTGGGGCATCACGGTGCTTTCGGTGGAGGTGCGCGACATCATCATGCCCAAGGAGCTGCAGACGGTCATGTCCCTGGAAGCGCAGGCCGAAAGCCGCAAGAACGCGCGCCTTACGCTCATGGAGGCCGAGCGTGACGTAGCCGCCATCTTGGACGAGGTGGCCGAAACGTACCGCGACAACGACCTTGCGCTCGAGCTGCGCCGCATGCACCTCACCTACGAGGGGGCGTCGGACAGCCAAGCCGCCATGGTGGTGCCAAGCGCTTACACCGAAGGGTTCGCGGGCGGCGATAAAAGCACGGGGTGATGCCCGCAAGCGCAAGAAGAAAGGCCGCTAACGCCAGCGAGCACCGCCGCGAATCCCCGGTCAGAACTCACCTTCCTGAGCGTTTCTGAGGGCCTCTGTGATTTCGGGCCGGCTGCAAAGCCCGCGCGTGATGGCATAAAGAGCAAGCTGCGTTCGGTTGTGAAGCGCCGTTTTCGTAAGCAGTGTGCGAATATGGCCTTTCACGGTGTTTTGGGAAATGCGAAGCCGAGCGCTGATCTCGCCGTTCTCGTATCCAAGGCCGACAAGTTGCAGCACCTCGATTTCTCGGTCGGTGAGGGCTATCTCGTGGCTTTCGGGTGCAGCGCCAACCTTTGCAACAAGCAGGTCGTCGAACCGCGCGGAGTCGGCGTGCTCGATTCTGCTGCTCCGAGCGGCTTCGCACACCTCGTTGACGATGGCCGTATAGGCTTCCAAATGCCCTTGGAGGCACGTTCGGTAGGCATCGAGGACAATCTCGATGGCCTGGAGCTGCTGAGCGGGATCGTCGGCAAAGGCGTTGCGGACAAGCGGCACAAGGAGATGCACGAACACGAGGGTTCCATGGAGAGACGCCTCGATGCCGCGGTATCCTCCGCAGACCCACGATGTCGCCATGTCGATGGTCCACTTCGACTCTTCTATGTCTTTTCCACGATACAGGTCGGCAAGATGATTGAGCCCGTATTCCAGCCACGCGCGGCACTCGCTCCGTGACATCTCGGAAAACGCGCGCGTCTCGTCAATCGTTGTATGGAACCAGATCAGCTCGTCGGTCAGAAAATCGAGGTTCGCCGTCTGCGTTTCAATGATTTTGTCGATAATCTCATCGGTTGCGATGCTGCGTGCCTTCAAGGCGCCCCCCCCTCCTCTCGGCTGGTGCATGCCGTCCAACACCATGTGCGCCCCTTGCCCCATACCTTGGTATCGGCTTGACCCACCCGCTTTTGCCGGCCGTGCTATTCGTCCGGACGTTCCGGACGAATAGGCTGAAATCTTACCATACAACTCGCTACCGCTCGAATTCGGGCGCGGTTTCAAAAGGACGAGGGAAGAGTCCAGTCATCGAGAGGAACGGAGGAGCAATGACCGGCGAAATGGGGAAAGGACGCTTTGGCGGCGGGATAAGCAGACGAGCTTTCATGGGGGCGACCACGGCGACGTTGGTCGGTCTGACCTTGAGCGGCTGCAGCCCTCGCACCAAGGATGAGGACTCTTTGCCGGACGCGGGGCAGGAAAGCGCGGGCGCGGCAGAGGAAGAGGGCGTGTGGATTCCCGCTGCGTGCTGGCTTAACTGCGGCGGTAAATGCTACAACGCCGCCTACGTGGTCGATGGCAAGGTGGTCCGTCAGAAAACCGACGACACCCACGAGGACAGCTTCGAGATGCCCCAGCAGCGCAGTTGCCCCCGCGGGCGGTCGCTGCGCCACATGGTCTATGCGCCGGACCGCATCCGCTATCCCATGAAGAGGAAGCACTGGAGCGTCGAGGAGCCTCACGGGGAGTTGCGCGGCAAAGATGAGTGGGAGCGCATAAGCTGGGACGATGCCCTAGACTATGTTGCTGCAGCGCTTAAGAGCGCCATCGCGAAGGACGGTAACCGCTCCATTGTCTATCCCGGTTGGGCCTTTCAGGCGAACTATGCCGATTGGTTGCGAGCCATCGGCGGCTTCACCGAAATAAACGACACGTCTTCTTGGGGCGCCTACAATCGCACCGGCAAGGTGGTGGGCGCTGCTCCCACCGACGGCGGCGATCGCTACGATCTCCAAAACAGCGACTTCGTCATCCTCTACGGTTGCAACCCCGCATGGTCCTCTGCCGGGCAGCCCAATTACTATTACTATGCGGCCAAGGAGGCCGGAGCCCAGTTCGTGTTCGTTGGCCCCTCCTACAACGAGAGCGCCGATTTGCTTGACGCACGTTGGATCCGGGTGCGTCCGGGCACCGACGGGGCGTTTATGCTCGCCGTCGCTTACGAGATGCTCAAGTTGGACGAAGAGCAGGGCAACGTGATCGACTGGGATTTCCTGAACCGCTACACTGTTGGCTTCGATGCCGATCACATGCCCGCCGACGCCGCGCTCGACGAGAACTTCAAGGACTACGTTTTGGGCGCCTACGACGATCTGCCGAAGACGGCAGAGTGGGCCACCGAGATCTGCGGTACGCCGGTTGAGGACATCAGGTGGTACGCGCAGACCATGGCGATGACGAACAAGGTGAGCGCCCTGCACAGCATGGCTTACGCCCGATGCAACGATGCCGACGACATGCCCCAGCTGTTCATGACCATCGGAGCCATGGGCGGCCACTATGGTCAACCAGGCCAATGCACGGCCTGCTGTCAGGCCACCAGGGCTGGAAACGGCGGTCCCAGCCTGGTCAAAGGAGGTTCCACGGGGCTTGCGCAGAATCAGAATCCCGTTAGCGACGTGATCGACGCGCCCGATCTGTGGCAAGCCGTCCTCGATGGAAAGTACCAGTACAACGATGGAGCCATGAGCGATCCGAGCACCGTGGAGGTGCGCGACCTGAACGTTCGCGTCATCTACAACCTCTGGCGCAACTCCCTCCAGACCATCCAGGGCATAAAGACCGGCATAGAGGCCTTCCGCGCGGTGGATTGCGTCATCACCCAAGACTACGCCTTCAACATGACGGCCCAGTACTCCGACATCTTGCTCCCCTGCACCACGAAATGGGAGATGGACACGTTCTACTTCTATTTGACCAACAACACCGGGCGCGATTACGTGCTCTTTCCCTCCAAGGTGATCGATCCCTTGTGGGAGGCGAAGCCCGATCGCTGGATTGGCAGCGAGATGCTCAAGCGCTTCGACCTCGATCCCGCCGAAACCTATCCTTTCGGCGAGGAGCAGGGCTATCTCAACTTCATCGCGAGCACGACGGTTGTCAACGAAGAGGGCACCGACTACGAACCCTTGGTGACCATCACCCAAGAGGACATCGACGCGCTTGGCCTTGAAGGCACGCCCCAAGAGGGCCGCATCCCCTACGCCGAACTCATGGAGAAGGGCATCTACCAGGTGCCGCGCTCGAAGGACGACAACCTGGGCAACGTCTTCCTGGCAGCCTTTCGCGAGGATCCCGACAACAACCCCCTGAGCACGAACAGCGGCAAGCTTGAGATATACTGCCAGGCTAAAGCCGACGGCGTGAACGCCATGGGGCGCAGCACCATCAAGCCCTACCCCACTTATCGCCCGGCGCTCCATGGTTACGAGGAGTCATTCAGCGATTGGGAGAGCAAGACAAAGGGCGACTATCCCTTCCAGATGTACAACCCCCACTATCTTCGCCGTGCGCACACCGGTTTCGACAACGTCTCACAGTTGCGCGAGGTTCTGCCCAATCCTGTCTTCCTCAACGCGAGCGATGCGGCCGAGAAGGGTATTGCCGACGGGGATGCCGTGCGCATTTTCAACGATTACGGACAGTGCCTGCGCCATGCGTCCCTGACCGAGCGCCTCATGCCTGGCTGTGTTGCCCTTCCGCATGGCACATGGTCGGATCTGACCGCAGACGAGACTCTGGACTCTTCGGGTTCCGATAACTGGATGCTTGCGCCCGATACGAGCGGCGCGGGAATCTCGGGGTACAACACGAATCTGGTGAACTACGAGAAGTGGACGGAGGGCAACCTCGCCGATGACTGCGAGCGCGTCTTCGGGCCGGCTGGCGGCATCGAATAGAAAGAGGGGAAGAACCATGACGCTTGGATTTTACTTCGACGGCACCTCGTGCCTAGGGTGCAAGACTTGCTCCATTGCCTGCAAAGACCTCAACGACTTGCCTGTGGGAGTGCAGTTTCGCCGCGTGTTCGACTACGAGGCGGGCGTCTTTCCTACGGCCCGGGGCTGGCATTACTCCATGGCCTGCAACCATTGCGAGAAGCCCGCGTGCGTGGCATCGTGTCCGACGGGCGCTATGCACCAATCTGAGGACGGAACCATCCTGCATGACGACGAAGCCTGCATTGGATGCCAGAGCTGCGTTTCGAACTGCCCGTATGGCGTGCCTCAGTATCGCGAGGACCTTTCCATCGTGCAGAAATGCGACGCCTGCGCCCAAAGGCGCGCCGATGGGAAGAACCCCGTTTGCGTAGATGCCTGCTCCATGCGCGCCTTGGACTTCGGAGACTTGGACGAGCTCTCGCAGAAATACGGAGAGGGCCTTGTGAGCGAGCTTCCGTTTCTTCCCTCTGCAAGCACCACCAACCCCTCGATTCTCGTGAAGCCCAAGGAGGCGTCGCTTGCGCAAGACTGGAGCGAAAAGAGGCAGTAGGCGTTCCGGGGCTTTTGCCGCGCTCCTTCCAAAGGGGCGCTGAGCTTGTCGCATCCGAAACCAAAGAGAGGGGCTGCAATCGCGTGGATTGCAGCCCCCTTGCATGTCAGGGGCTTATATCGGATGCGCGTTGAGATATATGCGGGTGAGACGAGGTGCGAAGGACGGGCAGGGGTTGCGGGACGCGCGTTGCGGGGGAGGGGCGCAGGGTGCGCGGCGTGGGAGTATGGCGCGCAGGACAGGACAACGACTGTGAGCGCTTGGCGCGGCGTTGCGCAAAGCGCCCTGATCGGGTTGATAGCATGTCAAGGGAGAGGATCCGTACGGGAAAGGAATCTGCCGCCATGCTTGCCGAGGTTGTCGTCCATGGGTTCGCGTTCGTCATGAGAATAGCGTTTTTCCTGATGGGAGTGCTTTCGTTGCTTTGGGGCGCGCGACGGTCCTCCAGGGCGTCCGTGTCGGTGCCCCTTGCTCTTGCGGCATCGCTTTGCTTGATGCTGTCGTCGATCGCCGCTCGTGAAGGAGGGGACGCATTCGTTCTTGCGGGCACGTTCGTCCTGATCGCCGTTGCCGCTTTCGCCGCGCAGCGGGCGTGCGTCTTAGGCGGGTTCGATGCGCGCATCGCCGCTTCGGCGGCCTTGCTTCTGACGGTGGGGATGGTCGTGGCGTGCGACATCTCCGATTTCGGAGGGGGCGCCTCCCCTGAGAAGTTCGCGTTGACCGTTGCCCTGGGCTTGGTCTTGGCGGCCCTTCTCGCCCGCGTGGTTGCGCGCTGGGGTGTCGGGTGGCTGGCGGCGGCGTACAGACCGCTTATGGTTGTCGCCCTCGTGCTGTTCGCTCTTCCTTTCGCGCCGCTGATTGGCGTGTCGATTGGCGGTGCGCGGAACTGGGTTGGGCTGGGGTCCCCGCTGTTTCAGCCGAGCGAGTTCGGAAAGGTGGTGCTCGCGCTTGGCCTCGCGGGATTCTGCGCGGCGAACAGAACCCGGCTGGGGGAGCGCAATCGCCGAGCCGTCGTGCCGCTGCTGGCCGTTTTGGCGGCGTCTTTGCTCAGTGTTGCGGCCCAAAAGGATCTCGGTGCTGCGCTCGTCCTGTTCGCGATGGCGGGGCTGGTTGTGTGTACGTCGGCGGGAAGGCATCGGGTTGGGTACGCGCTGGCGTTTGCGGGCGCGTTTGCCTCGCTCGCGCTTGCCAGCCTCGCGTTTCCTCATGTGCAGGATCGCGTGGCGCTTTGGCTTGATCCGACGGCCGATCCTTTGCGGGAAGGGTATCAGTTCGCGTCGGCCATGGCCGCCATCGCAAACGGTGGGTTGCTCGGCACGGGGCTTGGTTTCGGTTGGAAATTCGCGAGCGTTCCGGTGGCGCAGTCCGACTATGTTTTGTGCGCGGTTGTCGAGGAGCTGGGGTTGGTCGGGTTCGCCGTGGTCGCGCTTGCGTACACGTCGATCGCCCGTTGGGCGGCGCGGCTGGGCGGCGCGTTCGAAAGGGGGACATTCGAGCGCGCCGCTGCGACGGCCCTGGGCGGCCTTGTGGTTGTCGGGGCGTTCGTGAACATGGCAGGCGTGCTCAACCTCATACCCATGACGGGGGTGGTGCTTCCGTTTGTTTCGAGCGGCGGGTCGGCCATGCTTGCCTCTGTCGCCTCGCTGGGAATTTTGACGGCTGTCGCCTCCAGGGCGAAAGCGGCGCCTGGCGCGATGCTGACGAAGGCCCCGGCATGTCCGGTGAGCCTTGCTGCGGCCCTGCCGTTTGCGCTCGTCGTTTCGTTCGCGTTCGGTTGCGTCGTGCAGGTGGGGGACGGGGGTTTGCGCGTAGCGGGCGAAACGGCGCGCGCCGTGGTTCGCGGGTCCATTGTCACCGTCGACGGCGTCGTTTTGGCCGAAGGGGGCATGCGGGCCGACGACCAGGATCGGCTCTATCCCGAAAAGGAGCTGGCATCCCATGTGGTAGGCGCGATCGACGGTTATCCCGGCTTCGAGCATGCGTCTGCCCGCTTCGAGACGCTGCTGTCGGGCGCGGACTGCTACGGGGCGCTCGAGCCGGCGGCGGAGCTGCTGGCTCTCGCGTACCGAGGGAGCGACGTGACGCTCACCATCGACTCCGACATCCAGAGGGCTGCCGAGGACGCGTTGGCGGAAAGCCCGGGGGCGCTGTTGGCGATGGATGCCGAAACGGGCCGCATCGCTGCGCTCGCGTCTTCGGATCCGCTTGACCTTTCGGAGGGGGTGGATGCGGGCGGGTCGTTTTTGAACCGTGCCACCCAGTCGCTCGTGGCGCCAGGCTCGACGTTCGAGCTCGTGTCTTTGGCGGGCGCTCCGGACCGGGGGCTTGTTGACGAAGCGGGCTGTGCGTCGGCGGCTCGGCTCGGCTCGGGCGCGCGTCGCGCGCAGACGGGGTCGCTGCTCGGATCGCCCGACCTTCGGGACGCTGCGGAGGCTTTTGGGTTCGACAAAGACGTTCCGTGCGATCTGCCCTTGGCCTCATCGACGGTGGGAAGCGGGGGCGAAACCCTCTCCGCAACGGCGCTTGCGTCGGACCGTTTGGGTACAAAAGACGGTCCGAGCGCAACGTTGCTTCAAATGGCCCTGGTCATGGCGGGTATCGCCAACGAGGGAACAGTCATGCGGCCGCAGATCGACCAAGAGGCCGAACCGGCCCCGCTTTTCCAGGCCATGAGCGCAGAGGCGGCCCAGCAAGCGCTCTGCGCGCTCTCTTCGGACAACGGGGCAGAAAGCGGGGCCGCGCAGGGCTCGTATCCGCTGCGCGGGAGGGCGAGCGCTGCGAATCGGTCGGAGGGCAGGGATGTCTCGTGGTATGTTGGCGCGCTGTCGTGCGATGACGGGCGTGAGATGATTGTCGCCTGCATTGTCGAGGAAAAGAGCGCCAACGGGTCTTCGGCGACGCCGAAGGCGCTTGAGCTTGCCGAGGCGTTGCGCGGGGACCCCGTTGCGCAAAGGTAGGTTTCGCAGGGTTTACCATTGGTTTCGGAAGGCGGAACGAATGCGAAGGAGGAATCATGCTCGACCAAACAAGACGCACCGCGTTTCCGCTGAGGGTGGTTCGCAGGTACTTGGAGGCGCGGCCTTTGAGCCGAGGCGACCTTGAAGCGGCGCTGGCCCCGGTTGCCCGCGTGGAGCTTGACAAATCGAAGCCGGCCAATTGCTGGACGGTTCTTCTGCCCGTTTGGCGAGATGCCCCGGGCGCGCCGCAGGATTTGGAGCGCGTGGCCAACGAGGCTTTCGACATCCTTGTGGGGCTGGGCATTTGGATGGGCGACAGGCGGTTGGTCGTTGTGAAGCACGACGCCTCGGTGGAGGCGGGGCGCGTTCGCGTCAAGGCCGAGCTGCTGCCAGACGCCGACGTGCCGCTGCGCTGCGAGGCGGCGTTCGAACGGGGATGGGGCGTGGTTTTGGGCACATGCCGCGCTTACGCGCCGCTTGTGCTCGAGGTTGATTGGAGCGACCTTCCGGTGACCGTTGCCGACCATGCGACGGTGGGCCGCGTGCCGGGGTCGGGCCGCATCTGGTGCCCATCGGATGCGGTGGGCAGGGACCACGGCGAGTTCTTCCACTGCGAGGGCAGCTGGTTTTTCCGCGACTTCGATTCGACCAACGGCTCGCGCGTGGACGGCCGTCCCGTTCGAGATGCCTCCACGCCGCTGACCGTTGGCTCGACCGTTCTTCTTGCGGAAAGCGCCAGAATAATCGTTCGAGAGATGTAAGGAGGCTCATTATGCCTGACTCCACCTTTCTGTCAAAGCTCAAGTCGCTCTTCGGCGGCGCCGAGGGGCAAGATTGCGTCGCGCAAACTTCCATCGCCCTGCAGCCGGACGACGTGGATGCCGCAGTCATCGAGGCCGTACGGCGTCACGGCCGCGTTGTGGGCGGCGTGGTGGACGTGCCCCTCTCGTACGAGGTGTTCGTGTCTCCGGAGGATTACGACGATTACTTCGGCCTGCGCAAGGATATGCTGCGCCGCCACCTTGCCGACGTGGTTCGCCGTTACGCCGAGGACGTGGGAGGCATGCTCGAAGGCGAGCCGAGCTTCTCGTTCCAGGTGGACGGATCGCTTGAAGGGGAATGCCGCGTGAGGTGCTCCTATCGCAACGTGGCGCGCGATTACGGCGCGACGCCGGTGTATCGCGTGGATCCTAGCGAGCATCTGACGCCGCGCCCCCGATTTGAGGCCGACGATGCCGATGGAGGCGCTTGCGAAGAGGCCCCGACGATGAGCGGCGGCGCGTCCGATGCCGCGGGCGGTTTGGGAGGCGACGAGGAGCCCGCCCCGCTCGAACCGCTGCCCGCCTCCATCAGGCTGGGCGAGGTTGTGCATGAGCTGGAGCCCGGCATCGTGGTTGGCGTTTTGCGCGATCGGTCGCGCGCTTCCCTGCCCGATGTGGAGCTGGATGCGGAGGAGAACGGCTGCGCGAGCCAGATTCACGGAAGGTTCGGATTCGACGAGAAGAGGGGGCTGTGGACGTACACGTGCCTGGGGCAGCATGGAAGCGCGCTGCGCAAAGGCGAGGATGTCATCGACGTGTCGAAGGGCGAGACGCGCTACGTGGTGGACGGTGACCAGCTGCAGTTCGGCGTCGGCGGGTCGTTTTACGAGTTCGCCATCGAGGGCGATCATTCGGAATAGGAGGCGGCTGTGGGCATTTTCGGTAAGAGGAATCCGAGGTGCGTGGGCGGGTCCATGTTCGACGGCGCACCGGAAGACGCGCCATTCGAGGATGCGGGCAAGACGCCCGAGCCCGCGTTCGAAGGGGTCGAGGAGCCCGAGCATCCGATCGATAAGGCCGGGGTCTTCGGGCCCGCTTCCGATGCGCTCGACGGAGTCGAGGAGGCCGACCCTGCGGCTCGTGTGTCTGAAACGTCCGAGTTCTCTTCGGCTGCGCTCGTGCTGGAGAAGGAGGGGCCGGCTGGGCTTGAAGGGCGTGCGCGGGTCGAGCGATCCGAAGTGTTTGACTCTGCGCCTGGCGCTTCTGGCACGTTCTTTGAAGACTGCGAGCCGAAAGAGGCGGCGCTCGAAGAGCCTTCCTCCAAAGCGTTCGGGCCTGCGTTCGGCGAGCTTGAGGGCGACACTCCCGATCCTTGGCCCGAAGATGCGGCGGCCGAGGTGGGAGCGTCCGAGTCGCAGACCACCGAGCAGGTTTCCTTTGCGCTGCGGTGGTCCGTCCGCTCGCAGCGGGGGCCCCGCGTGACGAACGACGACTATGCGATGGGAGCTTCGAGGCATTTTGCCCTGTCGGACGGTATTGGCGGCGCGCCGCTGGGGGAGGCCATGTCGCGGGCGGCCTGCGTTGGGGCGTTTTCAGCTTTCGAGGCAGACCTGGGCTGCATTGAGGCCTTCCGCAGTGCGAACGAGGCTGTGATCAGGGTGAAGGAGATGACCGACTGCCCAGACTCCGGCGCCACGCTGCTGCTTGCCGAGCAACGTGGGACCAACATGGATTTTGCCTGGGCAGGCGACAGCGTCGCGTATCTTCTGAGGGACGGGGAATTGGAGCTTTTGACCGAGGTGGGCCGCGCGCGGGCCGGGTCGAACGAGCTTGACGGGGCGGTGGGATACTCGCCTGCCCTAAAGCCGAGGACGAAAACGGTCGGCATCGAGTTGGGCGACCGGTTCTTGCTGTGCTCCGACGGGGTTTGGGAGGCGCTTGGGCGCGATGAGCTGCGCAGCGTGCTCGCGGAATCCTTCAATGCCGTCATCGCGGCCGAGGAGCTTGTCGACAGGGCGGCGGAATGCGGCCACGACAACGCCACGGTTGTCGTCATCTACGTCGAATCGGGAGGGAGCGTGCTGCGCCGAGCCGCGCAAAGCGATTGCGGCACCCCCGAGGTCGGCGGGTTTTAGCCGCCCGCTTTGAGTCGGGAAGCTGGTGTGGGGTTGGTCGATGGTGATGGAGGACGGCTATGGCAAGGTTCATCGACGAGACGGGCAGACAGTGGGCCGAGGGCAGGATCAGGGGCCTCGACTTCGCCGAGGGCGTGTACGGCAAGGTGTGCGCCGTCGAGAGGGACGGCTTGACGCTGGTGGCCAAGGGGTTCAAGCGGTTCGAGGGGGAGCGGGGCTCCTCCGGGGCCGAGATGCGTCGGGACAGGGAGTATGACCGGCTTGCGAGCTTGGATGGTCTGCGCGGGTACGCGCCGCGCGTGCGCTGCAAAGGCGTGCTCGAGGTGAACGGGGAAAGCCATCCGGCGTTTCTTATGACCTACGTCGAGGGAGTGAGCTTCGACAGGGCACTTGACGTTTTGGCTGGGTCCGATATAGCCTCCTTGTCGGCAAGCGAGACGTTGGAGCTTGCCGGGAAGTTGGTCGAGCCGTTCCTTGCAATGGAGCGCGCCGGCGTGGCGCACGGCGATCTGCATGCGGACAACGTTCGGATCGTGGTCGAAGCGGTGGGCCGGCCTTCCGTTGCGAGGGTGGGGCTCATCGATTTCGGCAACGCTCGGCAATCGGATGCCGCAGGGCGCAGCCTGTACACTCCCACCCCAACTGTCAAGCGCAAGATGCCCGGCAGCTTCTGGTTCGAGTCGCCCGAGTCGTTCAGTTGCGATGCGTGCCCGCACAACGAGGGCGCTCGCTCCAAGCCCAGTTCGAACATGTGGGCCTTCGGAGCACTGCTGTATTACGCCTACTACCGCCATCTTCCGCACGACGGGGCCGCGCGCGCCTACAGCAGCGTATGGGGTTCCGAAACAGTGTCGGAAAAGGGCCGCGCGAGCGCCTTGAGAGCGTTTATCGAGGCGAAGGCCGCGCCTCTCGAGCTTCCGATGAGTCCTGGCGACAATGAGGACAGCTTTCAGGCGCTTTCCGATCTTATCCGCAACACGATGGTGGACGATCCTTCGCGGCGTTGGACGGCGCAGCTGTGCAAGAGGCGGGTGAAGGAGTTTTCCGAGAGCAGGGCGGCCGAGAGTTGCGATTCGCCCAGACCCCGCCAGTTTTTTTCGGCACAGGGCGGGCGGTGCGGCGCGGGAGGGCAGGGCGCGGTTTCCAAGAGAACGCTACCGGACGATCCCGGATCAGGGTCGGGGCGACAGGCAGACGGTAAGAAGGCATCCAAAGCGGGCTCCCTCGTTCGCGCAGGGTTCGTTTGGGCCTTCGCCCATTTTGGCATCCCCCGATGCCAGGCCGCTTTGGGAAGCCGGTACCGGCGGGGAGACGGATTTGCGCAGAACGGCGCCAAAGCCGTTGCATGGTGCAGCAAGGCTGCCGAACGGGGGAACGCGGCAGCTCAGAGTGAACTGGGCTTTTTGTACGAAAAAGGGATCGGCGTGGCGTGCGACTACGCAAAGGCTGCCGAACTGTACGCCCAAGCCGCCGAGCGGGGCTGCGTCGAGGCTTTGCGCAACCTGGGTCGTTTGCACTACAGGGGCCTTGGCGTCGTACGAAGCGACCGGTTGGCCGCCGAGCTGTGGAGCGACGCCGCCGAGCGGGGCGACGCTGCGGCCCAGTGCTGCCTTGGCTATCTGTACGACAAGGGCCGAGGTGTTGCGAGGAACCGCGTCAAAGCGGTCGAATGGTACGCCAAGGCAGCCGATCAGGGACACGCTGCAGCTCAGTGCAACCTGGCGTATCTGCTCTATAACGGCTTGGGCGCGGAACGCGACGTTGCCGAGGCGACTCGGCTGTGGCGCCGGGCCGCCGCGCATGGTCATGAGGACGCGCTTGCGGCGTTGGCCAAGCACGGCCTGGCATAGCCGAAAGGACGCTGCGACCGCGTTGCGCAAGGCCCTGGGTGCGGCATGCTAGCATGGCCTCGCACGAGGATGTACATGGAGGACGGAGGACGATCATGGCGCGGTTCATCGACGAGGACGGCAACGAATGGGCCGAGGGCAGGATCAGGGGCCTCGACTTCGCCGAGGGCGTGTACGGCAAGGTGTGCGCCGTCGAGCGGGACGGCTTGACGCTGATGGCCAAGGGGTTCAAGCGGTTCGAGGGGGAGCGGGGCTCCTCCGGGGCCGAGATGCGTCGGGACAGGGAGTATGACCGGATCTCTCGCATGGACGGCTTGGAGGGGTATGCTCCGCGAGCTTACGGAAAGGGCACGCTGGAGGTTAACGGAGAGCGCATCCCTGCGTTTCTTATGAGCTATGTTGAGGGAGTGGGCTTCAAAAGGGCTATAGACATTTTAGCTGGGTCGGAAAACGCGCTTTTGTCTGCCGCCGAGGTGCTGGGTCTTGCCAGGAAGCTGGTGGAGCCGTTTGCTGCGATGGAGCGTTCTGGGGTCGTGCATGGCGATCTGCACACCGAAAACGTTCGCATCGTCCTCTCCACCGAAGGAAAACCCGTCGTGAAAGGGGCAGGGCTCATCGATTTCGGCAACGCCCGACGGTTGGGTGCCGACGGGCGCAGCTTGTACACTCCCACTCCGGCCGAGCGGCGTCAAATGCCCGGCAGCTTCTGGTTCGAGTCGCCCGAGTCGTTCAGTTGCGCTGCGTGCCCGTACAACGAGGAGTATCGCTCCAAGCCCAGCTCGAACATGTGGGCCTTCGGGGCGCTGCTGTACTACGCTTACTATCGCAAGCTTCCACACGATATCGCCGCGCGCGCCTATAGCAGCGTGTGGGGCTCCTTGACGGCGACGGAGGAGGCGCGCGTGCGCGCCCTGCAAAACTTCATTGAAGCGAAGGCTATGCCCTTGGGTCTTCCGGTGAATCCTGGTGATGATGCCGAGGATTTCAGGATGCTTGCCGAGCTCATTCGCAACACGACGCTCGGCGACCCTGTGAAAAGGTGGACAGCAAAGCAGTGCAGCCAGGCTATGGAAAAATATCTGACTGTCAAGGCTTTCAAAGCCTATGCTGTTGCTTCCCCTCATCAAAACGTTGCGAAAGCGTCTGTGCCCCAATCGTCTCAATCGTCGAAGGTCGCTTCGGACTCCGGTGCTCGAACTTTGCCGTCCAATGAACAAGCGGTACCGTCCAATGAACAATCGGCATCAAAAAAGATAGCGGGGTCCGTGGAATCGCCATTGTTGGACGAGGAGCTGGAGTTTGCTGAACCTGCATGGTTGCGGATTTCGGGTAAGAATTTTAGAAGAAGGCAGAAGAGGCTGAAATGGATCGCTAGGCTCGGTTTTTTTGCGTCCGTCGGTGCCGCGCTCCTTTTAGTGGCGGTGCTCTTCTTTCCCGTGCAGATGCTGGAGGTTCGGTCGTACTTCGGAGATGCGCGTGCGCAAACGCTTCTCGGACAACGTTATTATTACGGCGATGGCGTTGGGCAGGATTACGAAAGGGCTGCTGAGTTGTTGGGGCGAGCTGTGGCGCAGGGAGACGCCGCAGCCCAATGTGGCTTGGGTGCCCTGTATGATGACGGTCTCGGTGTCGAGCAGAGTTACGAGAAGGCTGCCGAGCTGTACGGGCAAGCCGCAGTCCAAGGACAAGCGGATGCCCAGCGCAGATTGGGCAGGCTATATCGCTACGGTCTTGGCGTCCAGCAGAGTTATGAGAAAGCTGTCGAATTGTATACGCAGGCTGCAAATCAGGGTGATGCTTCGGCTCAATGCAGTTTAGGCGATCTTTACTACGACGGTCTCGGTGTTGAGCAGAATTATGAGCGCGCCGCCGAATTGTACGAGCAAGCTGCGGCTCAAGGCTATGCTTTAGCTCAAAGTAATCTGGGCTTTCTCTATTACAGTGGACAGGGTGTTGAACAAGATTACGAGAAGGCTGTTGAATTTTTAAATCAAGCTGCTGATCAGGGCGACGCCGATGCTCAAGCTAACCTAGGGCGTTTGTATGATGAAGGTCTTGGGGTCGAACAGAACTACGAACGTGCAGCCGACTTGTATGAATGCGCCGCCGACCGAGGCAGCATTGCAGCTCAATGCAATTTGGGCAATCTGTATTATAGAGGTCTCGGTGTTGAGCAGAGCTATGAAAAGGCAGCCGAGCTGTGGAGCCAGAGTGCCGATCAGGGGAATATTACATCTCAGTACAATCTGGGCATTCTCTATTATTACGGTCGAGGCGTTGAGCAGGACACCGCTAGGGCGGCCGAGCTGTGGCGCCAAGCCGCCGAGCAAGGTGATGAGGATGCTGCCAGTGCGCTGAGCGAGTGCGGTTTGGCGTAACGCAAGCTGGGAGCCGGGTGGGATCGGCCCGAGATCGGATGGAAGGAGCGGAGGTCGGGCGTGGCGACGTTCAAGGAAGCCGAAGGCGAAGAGTGGGGTAAGGTATCGGCCGGAGGCATCGACTTTTTCTCGGGACGCTATGGCGAGGTGTGCATGGTGTCGCGGGGGAATCTTGCGCTTATCGCCAAGGGCCTGAAAAGGTTTGACGGAGAGGATTCGGAAGCTGCCAAGCGTCGCAGGGATCGGGAGTACGACCGCATTTTTGCTTTGAGGGGTCTTGAAGGGCACGCGCCGTACGTGTACGGCAAGGGGGTGCTGGAGGTGAACGGCGCGACGTATCCGGCGTTCCTTATGACGTGCGTGGAAGGAAGGGGGCTTGGCGACGCCATCCGGGTTCTGGCCGGCTCCGACGACGCGCTTCTGTCTGCCGTCGACGTGCTCAGGCTTGCCGAGAAGATGGCGGAGGCGTTCGCCGCGATGGAGCGTGCCGGCGTCGTGCACGGCGACCTGCATACCGACAACGTCCGCGTTGCCTTCGACGAATCGGGTGGGGAGCGCCCTCGTGTGAAGAATGTGAGCCTGATAGACTTCGGCAATGCCCGGCGTTCGGATACCGCCGGACGCAGCATGTACACTCCCACGCCGGCTGACCGGCGTAGAATGCTTGGCAGCTTCCGGTTCGAATCGCCTGAGTCGTTCAGCTGTGCCGATTACAAGCATCGTGACGAGGGTCGCTCGAAGCCGAGTTCGAACATGTGGGCTTTCGGCGCGCTGCTGTACTATGCCCACTGTCGTCAGCTCCCTCACGACGACGCTGCGAAAGTTTACGATAACGCTCGGCACTCCGAGTCGGCCTCGGAGCGGGCAGCGGCCCTCAAGGCGTTTCTGGAGGCGAAGCTCGTCCCGCTCGATCTTTCGAAGAATCCCGACGATGGCGACAGGGATTTCTCGCTGCTGCTTTCCATCGTGCGCAACACGATGGTCGACGATCCTGCGAAAAGGTGGACGGCAAGGCGGTGCATGGGCGAGATCGAGGCTCATTTCGACAGTCCGACCCCTTCTGTGGAAGCGATGGCCGGCCGGCTTCGCACGATGGCCGACGAGGGAGTGTCCTCTGCGCAGTACCGTTTAGGCCGCTTGCATGAGAGGGGCCTGGGCGTGAGGCAGGATTACGCCGAAGCGGCCAAACTGTACGAGGAAGCTGGCCGTCAAGGGCTCCTTCCGGCGCGCAACGATTTGGGCCGATTGTGCGAGGAGGGCCTGGGCGTCGAGCAAGATTGCGATCGGGCTATGAGATTGTACGCGCAATCGGCAGAACAGGGGCTCGCTTCGGCGCAGTGCAACCTGGGGCGTCTGCACGAGGAAGGGCGTCTTGTCAAGCGGGATTACGCTTTGGCGATCAAGCAGTACGAAGAAGCCGCCGCGCATCGCTGTGGCGAGGCGGAAAGTCGTTTGGGCAATCTGTACTTTCACGGGCACGGTGTCGAGCGAAGCTACGAGAGGGCTTTCGAACTGTTTCAAAGCGCCGTTGCGAAGGAGGACGTCCCCGAGGCTTGGTATCGCCTGAGCTACTTGTACAAATACGGTCTTGGCGTGGAGCGGGACTACGACAAGGCTGAACAATGCGAAGAGCTCTGGAAGATCGCTTCGCGCAGGTGCTGAAAGGCCGTGCGGTTTAGAGAAGCGCACCGAGGCGGTTTTGGCAAGCGTGCGCCGAGGCGGTTCTGTCCGCTATTCCGCGGAAACCAGGAAAGCGATGCCCGATTCGGCGTCCGGGTAGAAGCCTCCCTTGTCTTTGTTGAACGAGGGGCCCAACGCGATGACGTCGCCTATCCGCACCTCGCTGCTTTCTCGGTCCCCATCTCCAATGGGGATGGGAGATACGCGGTCGTTCCGATAGAGCAAAACCAGGGTCCCGTATGTCGAATCGAGGTCTTGCACGGTCCAGCTTCCGTTTCCGTTGTAGGTGATGCGGACGTGGCGCCTGCTCACGCGCCCCAGCGTGTTAGGGAGGGTGATGCCGTGCTCGCCGGCTGGGATCTCTCGGCCGATGAAGACGGGATCGCCAACCGGGAAAAGATATTGGTCGCGACGGAGTGTGTAGCCGGTGTACGATCCGTTGGGAAACGACACTTCTTGCAACAAGAGGGATTTCGCGGCGCCGGCGGGAGCGTGCGCGCCGCCGTGGCGGTAGCGGGGAGTTTCTCCTGCTCTGAGCGCTTGGTCTGCCGGATCGAAGCAATCGACGTACTGTCCGGGTCCCAGCAGGGCACAGAGCAGGAAGTACGCTATCGTCCTCTTTCGCTTGCCTGCCTCGTCGCTGTCGTCGGATGCCGCGAGGAATCTCCGGGCCTCTTCGCGAAACACCTCGATGCTCCTGCTGTTGCAGCGAAGCCTCCGTTCGAAGGCTCTTCCCATTTCCTCGACAAGCCCTTCGTTGAACACCTCGTCGTAGAGAAGAGTTTGGTGCCCATCGTCCGACGCCACGTAGACTGCGTTTCCGGCTAGCTGCGAGAACGTCTCGTCTTCCACGACTGCGCCCAAGGCTTTTGCCACGGCTTTCTCGAAGCCGTTTTGGGAAAGGTCGATGCCCCAGTTCTCCGCGAAGGCGGCCAGCTGTTCTTCGCGCGTTTTGTCGCGAACGTCCCTGTTTCTCGACGCGCTGGTCACGGTTTTGGGGAAGATCGCCTGCCAGTAGCGCGTGACCGTGCACTCCTTTCCTGTGGACAGGATTCTCGGTCCGAGGACGGGTTTCCCTCCGATGTTTCGCTCCACGTGCCTGCCGGCTTTCTCGACCATTTTGTTGACGATGATCGAAAGCGTTTCAGAGATTTCGATTGCTGTGGGCATTGTGGGTCCTTTCGCCGAGGGAGGCGTTCTTGCAAGGGGCGTCGTTCAGGCGATTATACTCCCTTGCGCTCGCTCCTTCGGCGCTTTCGGCTCACGTTCATCGCGCGAAGCTCTGCGAACGTGAGCTGGTCACAAATGACGCCCTGTGGCACGCGCGAGGCCGATTTCGCGCCCTCCGCGCTCCTCGCGCGCAGAGAAATCCCAGGTCGCGAAAATCGCGCGACCCGCCGGCGTGCCGAATCGGTCGTCCGGAGTGCCACAGGGCGTCATTTGTGACCAGCTCGCGGGTGACCCCCACCGGCGGCGGTTCCGTGTGCCGGCAGCGCCCTCCCATTTGAAAGGAGGTGACTGCCCATGGATCTGGCGACCGAACCCATCAAGTTTGCCACGGCGATACTTGGCCTGCTCTCGGCTCTGCCTGCTCTTTTGGCCAAAGCGCGAGGTGATGCCCGCAAGCGCAGGAAGAAAGGCCACCGATAATCCGGTAGCCTTCTTCGATAGCTAACGGCGCTGTCCAACTCCCAACGCGGGCTGCCGTCGAGTCGTATTGCAGCACAAGGATGCGCCGTGCACCGCTTTGTGCCGCTGTTGTCCTAAAATGTGCCATGGCAATAGTTTAATAAAAGTATTAAACTATTGCCATGGCACATTTTGATGAGATATACGAGATTGCGGTCGATAACTACGGCCTTATCACCTATGCTCAGGCTCGAGAGGCGGGTCTTGTTGGGGCGGAGCTCAACCGGTATGTCGCAGATGGTCGGCTTGATAAGCGCGGCTACGGTGTTTATAAACTCACGCGCTATGTTCCCACTGACTACGATCGGTTTGCAGAGGCTGTTGCGCTTGTGGGGGAGGGCGCATATCTTTACGGCGATGCCGTATTAGCTATGCATGACCTCGCGCTCGTCAATCCCAAATCCATAACGGTGGCGCTTCCTCGACGCTCAAGGAGAAAGCTACCCGATTGGATTAGGATTGTCGTGCCAAAAATCAACGAAACTCCCAATAGGTACGAAGGCATCCCGTCTCAAAGTGTTGCAGATGCGCTGCGGGCGTGCAGGGACACAGTGATGAAGGACAGGCTGAGCGAAGCCATCCGTGAAGCGAGAGCTAAAGGGCTTATCACAGCAGCCGAGCAAAAACAGTTGCGCAAGGAGGTTGTGTGAACGGATGTAAACAGCCGAATAGTAGGCGCAATCTCGACAGCGCTATCGAACGTCTTTCTGTCGATAAAGGTGATCCCTTGCGAATTCGCTTAGTGATAGCGAACATTGTTGTGGGCCAGATGCTTCCCGGTGGGGTTATTAAGGGGGGAAGTTCTCTCAAACTGCGTTACGGTGATGCTGGAAGCAGGTTTACAAAAGATCTTGATGCAGCGCGTGCTAAAAATATTGAGCGATTTACCTCTGAATTTGAGGCTCGTTTGGCAACAGGCTGGAATGGTTTTACCGGCGTACTTGTGCCTGGAAGAAAGGCGCATCCTAAAAACGTCCCGAATGAGTATGTTATGCAGCCCTATGCGGTAAAACTTGCCTATAACACGAAGTCGTGGATGACGGTTAGGTTTGAACTGGGCCACAATGAGATAGGCGATGCCGATGAACCCGACTATCGCATATCAGAAGATATTGTCGAACTGTTTCGTCAGCTTGGGTTCCCTGACCCTCAGCCGCTCCCTCTTATGTCCATTCATCATCAGGTGGCGCAGAAGCTTCACGCGGCAACGACGCCCGGTGGGGGACGGGCGCACGACCTAGTTGATTTGCAGCTGATTGTTGCCAACGAAGTACTTGATTATTCGAAAATCGCTCGCATTTGTAGAAGGCTTTTTGCGTATAGAAATATGCAGGAATGGCCACCGACTATTGTCGTTGGTGAAGGATGGCAGCGGCTCTACGATGATCAGCGCGACGGTCTGGATGTGATTGCGAACGTGGAGGAAGCCGTCGAGTGGGGCAATGGCTTGATTCGCAAAATTGTTGAGTTTGGAGATTTGTGTTCAACTGACGAAAGCTTATAAAACTTTGATGTGACGGCGTTTTCACTCCTGCCCCCACTATATATCTTCAAAATAGAATAATATCATTCAAAAATTGTCGTGCGACACCTCTTGATTGTCGTGCGACAAACGCGTATAACATCACTTGAGGAATTCGGCCGATTCTCAAGCAAGCAAGGGCAAGCGCGAATGCGCGAGAGCGAAAGACGAGGATTGCGAAACAGCCGAACAAACGCGCAGGAAAGCGGGCGGAGCGCCTCCGGGCAAGCGGGCGAGGCACGCGGCAGCGCGGAAGCCGAAGGCCCCATGCCGGGCGAAAAGAGAAAAGGCGCCGGTTAAGCCTCCAAGCAGACCGGCACCCTTCGCAAAGAATGCATTGAAAAGTGTAGCGTCGGCTCAGGGCCGTGTGGTTCGGCATGTGAGACAATCCAGACAATTTCAACATCGCGCACTGTGCGCATCGTGCGGCGAGCATGCGACAAGAATTGCTCCGCACGCTGCGTAAACGCGCCGAAGGCCGCGCGCGGCGCACATCGTCCCGCGCAAGCTGCGGACCTCGGCCCCGGCACCGTCGCGCGCGGCACGTGTCGCCTCGCGCGGCGGCGGTTCCCGGCCCCGGCACCGTCGGCGCGTTTCGCGAATTTGCCCCTTCCGGACGTGAGTGTGAGGAGGAGGAATGGCGAGAGAAGTCGAACCGAAGCGCGTGAAGCGCACCGCTCGGGAAGCCGATGCCGCAACCGCCGGCGAAACGACGTGCACGCGTCGCGGCTTCCTAAAAGGGGCCGGTGCCGCGGCGGCGGGCCTGGGACTGGCCGGTGCGGCCGGCATGGCGTCCACCAGCGACTGGCTGGCCCCCGTGAAGGCGAGCGCCGAGCCGGAGGAGCATCACGGCTACACGTTCCATTACCGCCACTGCCAGTGCAACTGCCACTTGAAATGCACGGTGCGCGACGGTCGCCTGGTGCTTGTGGAGCCGAACGACTGGCCCGACAAGCGCAACGAGACCATCTGCCTCAAGGGCATTTCGGAGATCCAGCACACCTACAGCGTCGAGCGCCTGCAAGTGCCGCTCAAGCGCGTGGGCGAGCGCGGTGCGGGCGAGTTCGTGGAGATCACCTGGGAAGAAGCGCTTGACACCATCGCCGACAAGGTGAAGGAGACGTGGGAGAGGCACGGCGAGGGGGCGATAGCCATCCAGTCGGCCGTTGACTCGCTGACCACGTTCCTTCCCAGTTTGCTGCGGGCGCAGGACAAGCCGCATCGCGGCATCGACATCGGGCTGGGCAACGGGTTTTCTCCGGCTTTGGCCGAATCGGGCCAGCAGGGCGCCTCCTCCAACGAGGTGACGGACTGGAAAAACGCCAAGACCATCCTCAACGTCGGCTGCAACATGCTGGAGACGTGCATGGTGACGGCGCCGTACTTCTTCGAGGCCAAGGAGGCGGGAGCGGAGATCATCACGCTCGACCCCAACTTCTGCACCACGGCCGAGAAAAGCTCGCGTTGGATTCCCATGGTCGCCGGCACGGACCCGGCGCTCTACCTGGGGATGATCTCCATCATTTTGGAAAACGAGTGGTACAACGCGCCGTATTTGAAGGCGAACACCAGCATGCCTTTCCTTGTCAAGCGCTCCGACGGATCGCTGCTGCGCCGCAATCCTGTTGACGACATCAAGCAAGCGGGCAGCGAGAATCCCTTCATGGTGTGGGATGAGAGCGCGGGCGCACCGGCCGCATACGATGCGGAGGGCGTGGAGCCGGCGCTCGATCACGAGGCCACCATCGACGGGGAGCAGTACGCCACCGTGTTCGCGCTGCTCAAAGAGGGCCAGAGGCGCTACACCTCCTCGTGGGCGGCTCAGACCACCGGCATCGACGAGGATGTGCTGATCGAGATCACCGACAAATACGCCAACCACGGCCCTTCCATCTTGTCGTTTGGCTTCGGCGGCGGAGAGAAGTTCTACAACGCCGACGTCGCCGGGCATGCGGCGGTTCTGCTTGCCACGCTGGTGGGGTCGTTCGGCACCGACGTTCCTGGTTGGGGGGCGGGCGCGTACGTGAACGCCTACCAGAAGATCTTCGGCGCGGGCAAACTTGCCAGCTGGCCGTTGCCCGCTGAGTGCAAGACGGCCTCCGCGCCCAAGGCGAGCGTCGATTATCGCGACGACGAGAGCAACATCCACTTCATGTGGGTGCAAAACGGCGCGTTCCAGCAGATCGCGGGCAACCAGAACCGCACGAACGAGTGGGCGAAGACGCTCGACTTCGTAGTGGTCCAGGACATTTGGCACACGCCCTCAGTGGACTGGGCCGACATCGTGCTGCCGGTGTGCTCGCACTTCGAGTGCGATGAGGAAGTGGGCTTTCTGCGCGCCCTGCGCGGCCATGTGCTGCTGCAGCAGAAGGTGCTCGATCCGCTGTTCCAGAGCAAGACGGACTTCTGGATTGACCGCGAAATGGCCAAACGCCTGGGCTACGGCGATAAGCTGCCGAAAACCCAGGAGGAGCTTGCGCGCTACCAGCTTGACAACGCCACGGACAAAGCCGTCAAGGGCATCACCCTTGACGAGGTCATTGCCGGCAACGGTGTGGCGGCGTTGAAAAACCAGCCCGACATAGCGCGCAGCTACGGCGGCCAAACCTACAAGACTACTTCGGGCAAAATCGACGTGTACTACGAGAACCTGATCGAGCACGGCCAGGCGCTGCCGAACTGGGAGGCGCCGAACGAGGCGTACGAGGGCAATCCTCTGCGTGACACGTATCCCCTGGTCATGACACAGCGGCGTTCCAAGTACTTCATCCATCAGAACTTCATGGACGCCACCTGGGTGCGGCAGCACTACAAGCCGACGCTCGAGATGAACCCTATCGATCTTGAGGCGCGCGGTTTGGAGTCCGGCGATGTGGTGGAGGCGTTCAACGACCGCGGCTCGTTCAGCTGCGAATGCGTGGCCACCGAAGCGGTCAAACCCGGCATGGCGGTTATCGTCGAGGGCATTTGGGACAAGTACATGGTCTCCGGGAACCTGCAGAACGTCACGAACGATGCGGTGAACCCTCGGGGCAAAGCGCTTGCCAAAGGAAGGGTCATACCCTTCAACGACACGCTTGTCGAAGTGAAGAAAGCGTAGGTGACAGACATGACCAGACTGGCGATAGCCATCGACCTCGGCCGCTGCACGGGGTGCAACACCTGCGCGATGGCGTGCAAGATGCAGAACAACGTGCCCATGGGCATGGCGTGGAACCGCGTGCTGAACGAGGGCTGCGACACCGAGATAGGCGTGCAGGGAACCTATCCCAACATCTCGCGCGTTCACATTCCCCTCGCCTGCCAGCACTGCGAGAACCCCGCGTGCCAGCGCGTGTGCCCCACGGGCGCCACGTACAAAGACGACAAAGGCCGCGTGGAGATAGACTACGATAAGTGCATCGGGTGCCGCATGTGCATGGCGGCCTGCCCCTACAATGCGCGCGTGTTCAACTGGAACGAGCCGGTGCGCGACCCTGATTTCAACTACGGCGACAAAGACGTGCCCGTGCGCCCCAAGGGCGTGGCCGAGAAGTGCACGCTGTGCAAGGAGCGCACCGACCGCGGGGACGAGCCCATGTGCGTGCGCTGCTGCCTGTCGAAGGCGCGTGTCTTCGGCGATCTGGACGACCCGGACTCCGAGGTGTCGCGCGTCGTCCGCGAGCGCAACGCCTACCAGCTGCATTCCGAGATGGGCACCGAGCCCCAGGTCCGCTACTTCAACTAAGGAGGAATCGCAATGATGCTTTCAAGATACAAGATCCCTGCGATCATCCTTGCGGTTGTCGCGGCATGCGGCGTGGGTTGCTGGATATTCCAGCTCATGTTCGGCCTGGGCGTCACGGGCATGAGCAACGCCACGTCGTGGGGCCTCTACATCACCATGTTCATGTTCTTCGTGGGGCTTTCGGCGGGCGGCCTCATCGTGGCTTCGTCGGCCAGCGTGTTCCACATCGACAAGTACAAGCAGGTGGCGCTGCCGGCGGTCATCCTGTCCACGGTGTGCATCTGCTGCGCGGGCATGTTCGTGCTCATTGACCTGGGCGGCATCCAACGCGTGTGGCGCATCCTGACCGGGGCGAACTTCACCAGCCCGCTGGTGTGGGACATGTGCGTGATCACCATCTACCTGGTCATCAACGTGGTGTACCTGGCGTTCATGTATAAGGATGGCACCAACTCGCGCCGCATCTCCATCGTGTCGCGCTTCGCGCTGCCGGTGGCCATCCTCGTGCACAGCGTGACGGCGTGGATCTTCGGCCTGGAGATTGCCAAGGAGGGTTGGAACTCGGCCATCATGGCGCCCATCTTCGTGGCCAGCGCCATGGATTCGGGCTTGGGGCTTTTGCTGGTGTGCCTCATCGGTTTGGACAAGGCCAAGATCATCGAGTTCCCGCGCGCGCTTATGAAGTCGCTGGCCGGGCTGTTTGCCACCTGCATAGCCGTGGACGCGTTCTTCATCTTCTGCGAGCTTCTGACCATGGGCTACAATGGTGGCTCGGGTGCGCAGACGCTCTCTATCATGCTGACGGGTCAAACCGCGCCGTTTTTCTGGTTCGAGGCGGTGTTCGGTTTGGTGGTGCCGTTCTGCCTGATGGTGTTTCAGAAGGCGCGCGAACGCGCCGGGCTGGTGGCGCTGTCGGGCGTGCTGGTGATCTTGGGCGTGCTGTGCAAGCGCGTGTGGCTGTTGTTCACGTCGTTCGCCGAGTTCAACGTGGCGGGCGCGCCGGGTGTTTCGCTTGGCACGCAGGCGGCGCAGCAGGGCGGTGTTGACATGTGGGCGCTTGGTGGCGTATACCTGCCTACGGCCTACGAGATGGCGATAGTGCTGGGCGTGATGTGCTTGGGTGCGCTGGCGTTCCTGGTGCTGGTTGATCGGCTGGTCGGCACCAAGGTGGCCGCGGCGGCGTAGGCAATGGAGCGGCGGGGCGCAGCGAGCAGTGGGGTGCTGCAAGCAAAAGCGGCTGCGTCCCGCCGCGATGCGATGTGCGAGAGGGTGACCACGATGGACAAGGCAGCGCGCGAGGAGTTGGCGCAAGCGTATGCGTTTTTAGGAAACTCCCTGTTGAAGCCCATGACGCAGACGGCAACCGTGGGTATTGACCCTGCGTTTTGGGAAGCGTTTCCCACGTTCGACGACGAAGGAATAGCGTGTGCCGTGCAGGCGTGCGCCGAGTTCGCGCGCACCTGCGCACCGGACGATCCGACGGCGGTGGCTGTGGAGCACACCCGCCTTTTTGTGGGGCCGCCCTCTCCCGCGGCACCCCCGTGGGAAACCTTCTACCGTGCTGAAAACGTAACCGTAGGCTTTGGCCAGGCAACGTTTGAGATGCGCGAAGTGCTGCGCACCCTTGGCTTAGAGGTGCGCAACGAAAACAACCAGTACGAGGACCATATCGGTATCGAGCTTCTGTGCCTGTCCGAAATCTGCCGCCGGCGGGGGGAAGGCGCGGAAGGTACCGGTAGCGCGGAAGGTACCAACGACACGGGCGCGGCAACCCCTCCCTCCGAGGCCCGCTTCCTTGACGAGCATCTTCTCAACTGGTTGCCAGCTTTCCGCACGACCGTAGCGAAAACCGCCCCGGGCGGTTATCACGACCACCTGCTTGCCGTAGCGGAAGCCCTCACTTCTTGGCACCGCCGGGAACTGGAGGGCTAACCGCCCATGTAACCCTGGGCGGCTCGTGTTTCATCGTGTATATTTGCAGGTTGCTGAAATGTTTTACCTCCGTGCATATCTCACCGAGCGGCCTGATCCGGTTTTGAAAATGGCGTTTTTTTCGAGCAAGTCATTGAGTACTCGTATTGCTTTATCTTTGGACATACCTGTTGCTTCGGATATTTCGGCACGGGAAAAGGAGGTTCCCTTCGTCAAGGCATTCAACATGAGTCTTTCGTTGTCTGAAAAGATATTCTCTTCATCAATAGGTAAAGTTACAGTAATCGACGACGGCGTAATAGCAAACGTCGGCGATGCAATCATGGCCGCATACGCTTCCAGAATACGCGGAATACCTGTACCGAATCGCTCGATATAACCCAGGCGGTAGAAAACGTTTGCCAGTACGGGGTTCCTAGCAATAGAGGGACCGCCCGCCCTATAAGCCTCCTCGCTCAGATCCTCCGGGAGGCTTCCAGGAGAGCTTACCTCAATGCGGCTTTCAAACATACTGATTTTGATGCTAGCTGGTACATCCCATCGACGATGCACGAGTGCGTTCGCAACCGCTTCTCGAAATGCCTCTCGGGGGATGAGACATTTCGAAATTCGCTTCGCACCTTCTATAACTTCGTAGGAATAATACTCGTCAAAGGCGGCCATTGCTTCGCTCATCTGAGTTAAGAGAGAAGATTTCTCTATGGTGCGCCGAGAGAGAATGATGTTGATGGAAGGTCCAAAACGGGCAATATCTATACCGGGGAAGTGGTTTTCGTCCGCCAAGAGAGCGGCGGCGTTGTTGAATAGTCCGCTTGAATTCGCTAATTCAAGCGAGATAAGGGCGTTTTTGTCGAGCGCGTCCAAGCCTATTTTTCGTCGGAGTTCGCGTTCGAGGATCTTAAACGAAAGGTCCTGATCGTTTGACATAACGGCATCGAAGGTGGTGTTCGTGCCAAGAAGCACCAAGCGCCTGAGTTCAAGAGGGCCTACTTCGACTGTGGAGGAATCGGCTCTGCGATACGCCTTGCCTTTATACAGATAGGGTTTTTCCGGTCCCTCCTGCACAGTAAGAGTGATTACTCTTGTGTCGCCATCGACGTTCAAAGAGAAAAGAGGAACGGGGTTCAAAGAATCGTTAATCTCGTTTTCGATCCTTAAACAGGCTGCTGCTGGATCAGCTATGCCGAGGACTGCTCCGTCATCAGCTACGCCGAATAGCACTTCGCCTGTTCCGTAGTTCGCGAAAGCGCTTACCGTTTTAAGGTAGGTTCTCGAAACTTCGCGCTTGTATTCGAGGTTGGTTGTCTCTCTCATCTGAGCCACTCTTTCGTTGTGTTGTTGCAACGATTATACAACGAAAACTTTTTTCGACGCATTCATTTTGCAACGAAAACTACTTTCGTTGCAAAAGTGGTGCAACGAAAGGACGTTTATGGTTCGGTGCTCCGAATGCGCTGCGCGCTCACTCCCTCTCACTCCGAATCTCCGCGCGAACGCTCCGGATGCGGGATGCTTCTAGTATTATGAACACGGCGCGCTGCATGCGCCCGCTGTGCGGACGACTTGGAGAAAGGGACGGCCATGGAGCAGTACAAGCAGGAGTTCATCGAGTTCATGGTGGAAAGCCAGGTGCTCAAATTCGGCGACTTCACGCTGAAAAGCGGCCGCAAGTCCCCCTTCTTCATGAACGCGGGCGCCTACGTGACGGGCGATCAGCTGCATCGTTTGGGCCTGTATTACGCGCGCGCCATCCATGACAACTTCGGATTGGACTTCGACGTGGTGTTCGGTCCGGCGTACAAGGGCATCCCGCTGTCGGTGGTCACGGCCATAGGACTCCACGAACTGTACGGCAAGGAGGCGCGTTACTGCTCCAACCGCAAGGAGGTCAAAGACCACGGCGCGGACGCGGGCAACCTGCTGGGAAGCGATCTGCGCGACGGCGACCGCGTGATCATGGTGGAGGACGTGACCACGTCCGGCAAGTCCATCGACGAGACGTACCCCGTCCTGAAAGGCGCGGCCGACGTGGACGTGAAGGGCCTGATCGTGTCGCTCAACCGCATGGAGGTGGGCAAGGGCGGCGTGGTGACGGCGCAGCAGGAGGTGCAGGAGAAGTACGGTTTTCCGGTGGCGTCCATCGTGTCCATGGCCGAGGTGACCGAGTACCTGCATAACCGCGAGGTGCAGGGCCGCGTGGTCATTGATGACGAAACGAAAGCCGCCATCGACCAGTACTACGCCCAGTACGGCGCAAAGTAGGCGACGGGCATGGAACGCGGGCGCATCGGTATCATCTTCGATTGCGATGGGACGCTGCTCGACTCGATGACGGTGTGGCGCGAGCTGGAGTCCGAGCTGGCGCGCCGTGCGGGCGTGGAGCTTTCCAAGGAGGATGTGGACACCCTGACCACGTTGACCATTCCCGAGTGCGCGGCGTTTTTCCATGGACGCTTCGGATTGGGGGCCTCGGACGCGGACGTGGCGGGCATGATCGACGCGTTCATGATGGAGTTCTACGCCGAGCGTGCCGAGGAGCGCCCCGGCGCGCTCGCGTTTGTGGAACAGCTGGCCGAGCGCGGCGTGCGTATGAGCGTGGCCTCGTCCAGCCCGAAGGCGTATTTGGAAGCCGGCCTGGCCCGATGCGGATTTGCGCGGCATCTTGACGCCATCGTGTCGGTGGACGAGGCGGGGGCGTCCAAGCGCGAGCCTGCCGTGTGGGATCTGGCCCGCACGATCATGGGAACGCCGCGCGCGACCACGTGGGGCATGGAAGACTCGGTGTACGCCGTGCGCACGCTGCGCGCGGCGGGGTACCGCACCCTCGGCATCTACGACTGCGACGTGTCGGGCACCCATGAGGAGCTGCGCGAAGCGTGCGACCACGTCGTCTGCACCTTTGCCGAGCTGGACGCAGATGAGTTCCTCACCTGGAACGAACCGCCGGTTTGATGGGGCGGCTGTTGGCAGGCCTTGGGCGTGGCGCCCTGTAGCTTCCTGCGGCCGCATCAAGCGAGCAGGCGATCTAGACGAGGTGCGTACGGTGACGGTTCGCGGCGTTCCCGTCGCGAAGGTCGCTTTTCGTTGCGAATACCTGAGCATCGAGAAAAATTCGCTTCGAGCGGTGAGATATTGCCGCAGCAAAGGCGGCGTGATGATCGCTTCTGAGATTCGCTGCGGCCTTGCGGCTTGCACGGGTTTGCGTCCTTGCGCGGGCCGCAGTCTTGACTCTCCGCACGATTCGTTCTGTCGACGGCGAAAGCGCTGGTCATGCGTTCGGTCCGTATCGGGTCTGCCGATTGCGTTCTTGCGTCGTTGCTTCGGCCGTGCTGGCTAAACCGAGGCATGCGCGCTTGCTTGTGCTTGCTCGTGCGCGGCCTTACGGTAAGGAATTCAAGAATTTCCTTACCGTTGCGTTTTCCAAAGCCGACCCTAGCGCCGCTGAGGCGCTCTTGCGTTCGGAAACGGTAGACGATATCGTCAACTTTGCGAATCCGTTACCGTAAGGAGGACTGTCGGCCGAAACCGAAGCCGAAACCGAAGCCAAGCCGGAGTCGGCTGCCGAATCCGAAGCCGGTTGCCGGAGTTGGAGTCGATTGCCGGGGTGGGTTGCCGAAGCCGAAGCCAAAGCCAAAGCCGGCTGCCGAAGTCAAAGCCGGACGAGGATCGGCCTCCGGGCATCGCCGGGGCCTCGAGTCCGGCCGTTCCCTCCGCTGACAGGTTGCGGGGAATGGGGTAGCATGGACGCAATCGATCGCCGATTCGGAAGGAGAGCGACCAACATGGCGAAACTTGAGGCGGGAATGACGCGCGATGGGGCGTTCGCGCTGTTGAAAGAGCACAACAAAGATCCGTTCCACATCGAGCATGGCGAGACGGTGGAACAGACCATGCGCTACTTCGCGCGCGAGTTCGACCCGGAGAACGAGGAGTTCTGGGGTATCGTCGGGCTGCTGCACGACCTCGACTGGGAAGAGCACGACGACGAACCCGAGAAGCACACGCTGTACGCCACGCCGCTCATCGAAGCCGCCGGCGGCACGCCCGAGCTTGTCCGCGCCATCCAGAGCCACACGTCGGATTTCAACACCGATCTGCCCAAACCGGAGCTTCAGATGGAGAAGGTCCTGTTCGCCACCGAGGAGCTTACGGGCCTCATCGGCGCGGCCGTGGTCATGCGACCCAGCAAGAGCGTCATGGACTTCGAAGTGAAGTCACTCAAGAAGAAGTTCAAAGACAAGCGTTTCGCCGCCGGCGTCAACCGCGACGTCATCAGGAGCGGCGCCGAGATGCTCGGCTGGGAGCTTGACGAGCTGTTCGCCCGCACCATCGAGGCCATGCGGTCCTTCGCTCCCGACAAGGACACGTTTCAAGCGGAAGCGTCGGCCGAGTAGGGGAGGCGCTCCTCTCCTCGGCTGGTGACGCGCAGGCGCGGGCGATGCCGCGCCTGAAGCGCGCCCCAGATCGCGTGGCACGGAAGGCGGGCAATCGTCCCCCGCGCCGTGCCGCATGCCACGTGCCACGCCCGCCCCGTCGCGCCACGCCCCGCGCCACGCCCGCCCCGTCACGCCGGAAGGCCCCGCCGCAGCTTGCGCGCGGCGGGGCCTTCGCCCAAGGGGAGGGAAAGCGGCGCTCAAGGGCGCGCCGGTCGAATCAGCTTTCCGCAGCGCAGTTCTTGCCGGCGAAATAGCCGTGGCATGCCGCGTACGCATTGCACAGGCCGGGAATCACGTTCTGATATCCGCTTCCCATGCGCCAGCCCACGCAGTTGCCGGCGGCGTACAGTCCCGGTATGACGTTCCATTCGCCGTCTACCACCTGCAGCTTGTTGTTCACCTTAACGCCGCTGCTCATTCCATAGAAATGGTAGTTTTCCTTGAACGCCTTGTAAGGGGGCACGTTCACCGGATTGAGATGCCAGGGCGCCTTGCCGAAGTCATCGTCTCGGCCCTGCTCGCACAGTTGGTTGTAGCGTTCGACCGTCTCCGCCAGCACGATGGGGTCGATGTCTATCTTCTCAGCCAGCTCTTCGATGGTGTCCGCCTCGTAGTGCTCCGAATTTGCGGCTATGGCGTCCATCGTCTCGCGGTTCATGCCCGGTATGGGCAGAAGCGGCGGCATGTCGAAGTCGTCCGATCCGAGGATTTGCCACACGTAGTTGCTGTGGTCGGGCTGCTCCATGATGTGGAAGCTGGTGGAAAGCGACGATATGCACTCGTTCATGAAGCGCCTGCCCTGCGTGTTGACGGCAAGCGGCGCCGCGAACGAGTAGCTGTCCACCGACCATGCCTGGTAAGAGGGGTCGATCTCCTCCATGATGGCCCCCGCCCAGCACATCATTCGGTGCCCGATGCCGTCGTCCATGACCTCGTCGGTGGTCACAGGGGCAGTGGCGGACGCCTTTGCGTTGTAGGCGTTGTAGCGCTTCACGAACTCGGCCATCGAGGGGTAGCAGAAGTGATCGACCATCGCCGCGTTGCCGCCGTACGATCCGGCGCACATGATGACGCCCTTCGCGGCCTGGTAGTGCACGTAGTTGCCGTCTTCGTCGGTGGCGATAAGGCCGGTTACCCTGCCGTCCTCATCCTGGACGAGCTTTCGCGCGCACGTGTTGAACGAGATGGTCCCTCCGTGCTCGGTGATCCAGTCGTGGAACGTGTAGACGAACCGCTCCAGGCTGTCGTTGCCCTCGGGGTCGAAATCCACGTGGAACTGCGACTCGTACTGGTCGAGGTCACGCTCGTCGAGCGGCTCTCCCAAGCTGATCGTGCCGGGCAGGCCGGCAGGCTGCAGGACGTTCTCCTCCAGCTCGTCCAAGATCTCCCCGCTGTGGTACGCCCACAGGGCCACCAGGCTTGTATCCACGCGCAGGTTGCCCTCGTTCACCACCTTGTGCATCATCACCTGGGCATCGTGGAGGGGCTGGCCTCCTTCCTGCTGATAACGCGAGTCGAAGAACCCTATGCCGCTGCCGCTGATGTGCGGTGCTCCGTTGCGCTCGATCATGATCACGCTCGCACCGCCTTGGATGGCGGAGTAGGCCGACAGCACGCCTGCGAGGGCCGATCCAACCACGATCACGTCGGCTTCCTGCGTGCTCGCGCAATCCTCTGCTTCGATGTCGGGCGCGGATCCCAGCCAGTCGGTTGCCGATTGGCCGGGATCCTCTGCAGCGTCCTCCGGGCTTTTCGGCTGCGCGCAGCCTGCGAGCGATCCGGCTGCCAAAGCCCCTGTTGCGATCAAGGATCCCTTCAAAAACGACCGGCGGTTGATGGCGGTGCCCATATTCGTCCCCTTTCCTTTTCATGGACAATGCGCTTTGAGGGTACCGCCGACGGCGCATGCGTCGCCACACCCTTGCAAAGGGTTGTTCGGCAATGCGGATACCCCCGGATTGGGGGTTCTTCTCCGCGATGCCGAAATCAAGCGCCCGACGCTTGCGCGGTCGTTTCCCGTGTGCAATAGTGGGGGGCGACGTACAAGAGTTGGGAGGGCTTGAAGTGCGTTCTGCGGCGGCAAAGAGGGTCCGTTTCGATGCCAAGTTTCTTTTGTACCTTGCAGGCACGGGGGCATGGCTTTCGTTCACCACGTTCAGCGGGTCGTCGTATTCGGCGGCGTTTTCGGGTGACGACTTCCTTGCGCGCATCGTGCAAACCGCGTGCTTCTCCCTTTCGTTTTTCGTCATATGTTGGCTGGATTGCAGGAAAGGCCCGTTTCGACGCTATGCCTTGGTGATTGCGGTGACGGCTTCGTTCGTTCTGGCTTTTGCGGCGCATGCGGTTTGCCGTGCGTTCGGGTTGCCAGCCGGCGTCCTTTACGTGCCGGCGGCTTTTCTGGCGTTTGGAAGCGCATGCGGGTACTGCCAATGGCTCCGAATACTGGCGGACCAGGAGTTCAGGCGGGCGCAATGGTTACTGGCCCTGGGTTCGATGGTCCTCATTGCCGTCATGTTCGGTTACGAGCTTCTTTCCGACCCTCTGCGGGACGTTGTCACGTTCGGCGCGCTCGCTCCCTTGAGCGTCGCTCTTCTTGCGGCAAACGTTCGCGTCCATTCGTTTGGAGGCGGGACGCCATCCCGGCATGTTTCGGCGCATCAGCTTCGTCTGGCGGCGAAGGACGTTTCGCTGCCCATTGTGTGCGCGATGGCCCTTGTGTTGATAACGCCCATCGCCAGCGTTGCATTCGGCAGCCCGGAAGGCGACGACGGTTTCGGCGGGCTGCTGCTTCCCATCGCCCACGCCGCCTCGCTGGCGTTGCTCATGGCGGTGTGGTTCGGATTGAAGAAGAGCGTGACGCTGCCGAGGTTCTACTGCGTGTTCCTTCCCATCTTCGCCAGCCTCGCCTTCTTGCTCCCCCTGCTCGATCCTTCTCAGACGTGGATCATCCTCTTCGTGGGGAACGCGTGCTTCTTCTTCGTGTCGGTCCTCATGGTGACCACGTGTTTGGAGCTGGCGCAAAGAAGCGGGGTTTCAGCGGTGTCGCTGTACGGGCTGTTCGCGGGCTGCGTGTATCTGTCGAACGTTGTTCAGCTTGGGCTGGAGCACCTGTCTCGGGCGGGAGTGCTTCACTTCGAGTCCTACGCAGCCGCCCTCGTGCTTTTGTACGTGTTGGTGATCCCGGCGTTCTTCATTGTGACGGTGGGCAGGAGCAAGCGGCTCAGGGTGCGCTCGGACAAGCGAGTTGCCGGTGCGGAGTCGGGCGAGGAACGCGTCGAGGGACCGGGCGGGGTCCTGTCCGACACAGAGCGCGCCTGCGCGCTTGTCGCCGAGGAGCACGCTTTGTCCGCCCGGCAGGCGGAGGTGCTCGCGCTGCTCGCGCTAGGCCGCGACGTGACGCATATTGCGAACACCCTCTACCTTTCTCCCAACACCGTCCGGTCGTATAGAAAGACCCTGTACGCAGCGCTCGGCGTTCACGGCAAGCAGGAGCTTATCGACATGGTGGAAGAGCGGCGCAAGGCGCTCCTCTCCTCGGCTGGCTGACGCGCAGGCGCGGGCGATGCCGCGCCTGCGCGTCAGCGTTGTTATGCCAGGTCGCCAGCCATGTGGCGCACGGCGTGGCGGGCGAAGGTGATGGTGCGCCCGCACGCGCAGCCCACGATGTACTCGGGGTAGTTGTTGCCGAACACGCTGCCGGAGCAGTCGCCGGCGGCGTAGAGGCCCTCGATGGGCTTCGCGTCGGCGTCCACCACTTGCATGTCCTCGTTGATGCGCAGGCCGTCCACCGTGGTCAGAAGCGAGCCGCCGTACCACACGCCGTAGAACGGCGCAGTGCGCAGCGCGGACAGGCGGTAGGCCTCCTTGCCGAAGTCGGCGTCGTCCTGCGCGTCGTAGAAGCCGTTGTACTTCTCCACCTCGGCCAGGAACGCCTCCTTGGCCTCGCCTTCGAACCCCAGCTTGTCGGCCAGCTCGTCGATGGTGTCGGCCTTCACCATGACGCCCTTCTCAAGCTCGGCGGCGTAGATGTCGTCGATGGGGGTGTCGGCCTCTTTGGCCAGCAGCTGCTGGGTCTGGCGCGAGCAGCCGATGGTGCTGAAGCGCTTCACGTCCTCTTTGAGGTTGGAGTCGAACACCTGGCAGAACACGCCGCCCTCGTGCTCGGCCGCTGCGAAGCAGCAGAAGTCGTAGGGCGTGGACTCGTTCACGAAGCGCCTGCCGTCGCGCGCCACCTTCATGAACGGCTGGGAACCCAGGTTGAACTGCTTGTCGGTGCCCACGAACGTGGCCACCTCGCCCGGCTCGCTGATGATGCCCGCGTTCTCGCCCGGCTTGACGGCGCCGCGGTCGAAGATCATCGGCGCGCCGATGCTGTCCTTCTGCCCGCCGGCCCACATGGCCGCCTTGATGCCCTCGCCCACGTTGTTGGGAGAGCCGTACTGCAGCGTGACGCAGCGGTCGACCAACGGGTTGCACGCGCGCAGCATCTCGGCGTTGCTGTTGTACCCGCCGGTGGTCAGCAGCACGCCCTTCTCGGCGTCGATGCGCACGTAGCCGTCGCCCGTCTCGAAGATGGCGCCGGTCACCTTGCCGGAGTCGTCCTGCACCAGTTTGACCAGCTTGTGGTTGTAGGTGACGTCGTAGCCCTTCTCGTTGATGTAGGCCAGCAGCACCTTGTTGCGCTCAAGCGACTCGCCGGCGGCGTCCTTGCCCGAGTAGTAGTGCTCCATCGGGAACAGCGCGAAGCTCGTGCCGCCCGTGGCGTGGTCGATGTCGTTGTCGAAAGCGCAGGTCATGCCAGCTGAGGTGAGGATAGGGTCAAGCCAGTCGGTGACCTCGGCGCTCTCGCGGATCCACACGCGGATGACGCGCTGGTCGCACTGGCCGGAAGCGTAGCGCGAGAACTCGTTGAGCAGCTGCTGCTCGTTCACGTGCGCCCCGGCGGCCTCGGTGTACTTGGTGTTGATGGCGCCGAACCAATGGCGCGTCTTCTGCACCGACCCGGTCTTCTCGCAGATGGTGAAGTCAAGCCCCAGATCGGCGGCCGTGGCCGCTGCCGCCATGCCGCCGTTGCCGGCGCCCACGATCAAAAGCTCGGTGCTCTTCGTCTCCACAATGTCGCCCTCGGCGATCTCGGGCGCGCTGCCCAGCCAGTCGGCCTGGACGTTCGCCGCGTCGGCGGCCTGCGCTTCCGCTGCGTTGGCGGCGCCGGAGGCGCTCGCGTCCTTCGCCTGGGGCGCGCAACCGGCCAGGCCCATGGCGGCCAGCGCGCCCACGCCGGCGGCGCCGGCGAGGAAGCCGCGGCGGGACAGTCCCTGCGTTGCAACGTTCTTCATGATGGTTCCCTCCTTATGAAGCGGTGTGCGATGCGCCGTGCGCATCCTTGCCCCCATCATGCCGTGCGCCCCGGTTCCCGTCCTCACCGCCAAAGGACCAACTTGCGGGGCGTCGGCGCGGTTTTCTTCTCACCCCTCTGGTACCAGAATGGGCGTTTTCCCTTGTCGGCGAGGGGTGAAGTGCGGTAGGCTGTGCAAACGGACACCAGGGGAGGGACGGAGCCGAGGCCGATGAACGCCGTCAGGGAATCGCAATCGCCGCAGCAGCCGGACGCGAAGGCGCCGCGCTTCGCCGTCACGCCTTCGTGGGCACGCTGCCTAGCGGCGCTCACAGCCGAGCTGTTCGGCACGTGGCTCACCAACGCGGCGCTCTACCCGCAGTACATGGACGTGCTGCCCGCCGCGCGCGACGCGTCGTCGCTTGTGGGCGTGGCGACGCTCGTGGCGTTGGCCGTGTGGGCGCTGCGCAAGCCGGCCTCCCTCGACGAGCGCTCTATCACGGCGGCGTCCTTCGTGCTGTTTTCGGCGGGCTTCGCGCTCATCGTGCTGGGCATCGTGCAGCAGTCGGCGGCCTTGCTGTTGGTGGGCGCGTGCGTGCGCTCGGTTGGATCGCGCTGGGTGGTCGTGCTCATGGGCATATCGCTGTGCAAGCTGGGCAAGCGCCCATGCATGCTGTGCATCGCGTCGGCGTTCGTGGCAAGCTACCTGCTGAGGCTGCCGTTTGGTGGCATGGATTCTACGGTGTCTTTGCTCGTGCTGTTCGTGCTGCCGTTTGCCACCTACGCGGCGGTGCGGCCCTTGGCCCTTGAGATGCTGGCGACCATGAAGCGGGCGGTGCCCCCGGTGGAGGCGTCCGTCACCCAGCCTGCGGCTTACCTGCCGTTCGCCCACGGATTGTTCGTGGCCATCTTCATCTTCCGCATCGCCTACGGTTTCGCGCTCACGTTCGGCGCGGTGGACGGCAATCCGCAGCAGACGTTTTTCGGTTTGGCTCCGGTGGCCATTTTGCTGGCGATGGCGCTTACCCCCAAGGTGCCGAAGGCCGATGTGCTCTACCAGGCTGCGGCGCTGTTCGTGGTGGGGGGCTTTTTGGCGGTGGTGGTGCTGGCCGGGCGCGTTCCAAACGATTTGGCGCTGGCGAACGGGCTTCTGTACGCAGGAAGCGAGTGCTTTGACGCGCTCATGTGGTTTGCGCTGGCCTCAATCGGCGCGCGCAACGCGGTGAACGCGCTCGCCGTGTTCGCCTGGGGGCGCGCCGCGTCCTCTGCGGGGCTGCTGTGCGGCGCCACGGTGGGGCACGCCGTGAACGCCGCCCCGGACGCGCTTGCCGTGTCGGCGGGCATCGCGGCGGTGCTCTTCCTGTTCGTGGCCATGAACTTCACCGTGCTGAAGCCTTTTGGGTTCCAGGCCACCATCGACGGCGTGCGCGCGACCGAGCCCGTGGCGCCCCTGCCGACCTCGGCGGGTTTGCGGGAGAAGAGCGCCGCCGTGGCCGCCCGCTGCCGCCTCACCCCGCGCGAGACGGAGCTTCTGGAGCTGTTGGCGCACGGCCGCAACGGCCCGTTCATCCAGGAGAAGCTCGTGCTGTCGCGCAACACGGTGAAAACCCACGTGGCCAACATCTACGCCAAGCTGGGCGTCCACTCCCAGCAAGAGCTCATCGACCTCGTGGAGCAGGCCGACGTCTCCACGGGCGAGGCTGCCCGGCAGCCCGGTTCATGAGCGGCGGATGCGGCTTTCGACGTCCTGCGGTGCGGTGCGGCGGCACGCGGCCGGCTCAGTGGACCTTGGGTTGGACGTGGGTTTCGGATGTTCATCATTGACCGCTCTTGTGCGCCCGGCTACAATGTGTACCCGCACATCAAGGCGGCGTGGGCCGTTAGCTCAGTTGGTAGAGCAGGGGACTTTTAATCCCAAGGTCGCGGGTTCGATTCCCTCACGGCCCACCATTTACCCCGCCGGTTGTGCGCAGCCTTCGGGCAGTTTACGCTGGGCCATCGTCCAACGGCAGGACTCTGGATTTTGGTTCCAGCTATCCAGGTTCGAATCCTGGTGGCCCAGCCATTTCGCCGGCGAACCCCTCCGCTTCCTCATCGCGTTTGCGCGCGGTGGAATGCGGAGAAAACGCGCACGGCGCTCAATCGGCGCTTGACCTAACAGGGGAAAGCGCTAGAATGGAACACCGTTCAAGGCGGACCGTCCTCGTAAAAGGGCGGCATCTCCCGCCGAAGCCGACAAGGCGGCTGCGCATCGCGCGAATACCTGGCGGTCCCGCTTCCATGCGCGGACTGCGCGGCATCAGACCGCGGGCCTGGCAAGCAGGTGCATTCGAACCAACAAGGTTTGTTGGCATTGTGCGCTCGTTCAAATTTTTCCCCACATCTTCTAAAAAATTTGGTATCATGCTGGATTGCTGCTTACTGACGACCTGCTTTGAAGGAGCACTTTTGAGCAAAGAAGACGTGATCGAGCTTGAGGGAACCGTCCTGGAGGCGCTGCCGAACGCTATGTTTAGGGTGGAGCTCGAAAACGGGCACAAGATATTGGCCCACATCTCCGGCAAAATGCGCATGCACTACATCAAGATCCTTCCGGGGGACAAGGTGACGGTGGAGCTGTCCGTCTACGACCTGAACCGCGGGCGCATCACGTACCGTTTCAAGTAGCGAAAACTCTCACCAGCGGCTGGGTGTGAACGATAGAACGAGAACGCATAACCGAAAGGAAATGATTATGAAGGTACGTCCTTCGGTCAAGAAAATGTGCGACAAGTGCAAGATCATCCGACGCCATGGCAAGGTGCTCGTCATCTGCGAGAACCCGCGCCACAAGCAGCGTCAGGGCTAGGAAGAAAGAGGAGATTGCAGCATGGCACGTCTTGTTGGTGTCGACCTTCCTCGCGACAAGCGCATTGAAGTCGGCTTGACCTACATCTACGGCATCGGCCTGACCACCTCCAAGAAGATCTTGGCGGAGACGGGCATCAACCCCGACACGCGCACGAACGACCTCACCGAAGAGGAGCTTGTGAAGCTGCGCGACTACATCCAGGCGAACATCAAGGTGGAGGGCGACCTGCATCGCGAGGTTTCCCAGAACATCAAGCGTCTTATGGAGATCGGCTGCTACCGTGGCCTCCGTCATCGTCGCGGCCTGCCCGTTCGCGGTCAGCGCACGCACACGAACGCTCGCACCCGCAAGGGTCCGCGCAAGCAAATCGGCGGCAAGAAGAAGTAAGGGAGCAGACAAGTGGCAGCTAAGAAAAACGTGCGCACGCGCATCAAGCGTTCCGAGCGTAAGAACATCGCCGTCGGCGCTGCGCATATCAAGTCGACGTTCAACAACACCATCGTGAGCATCACCGATCCCCAGGGCAATGTGATCTCCTGGCAGTCCGCCGGCACGGTGGGCTTCAAGGGCTCGCGCAAGTCCACGCCGTTCGCGGCGCAGATGGCCGCCGAGGCCGCTGCCAAGACGGCCATGGAGCACGGCCTGCGCAAGGTGTCCGTGTTCGTGAAGGGCCCCGGCTCGGGCCGCGAGACGGCCATCCGCTCCCTTCAGGCCACCGGTCTGGAGATTGCCAGCATTCAGGATTGCACACCCATCCCGCACAACGGTTGCCGTCCGCGCAAGCGTCGTCGCGTGTAGCTGAAAGGATCGAAGTATTATGGCTCGTTACACTGGAGCGGACTGCCGTCTGTGCCGCCGCGAGGGCGCGAAGCTCTTCCTCAAGGGTGATCGCTGCTACACGGAGAAGTGCGCGATGGAGCGCCGCAACTACGCGCCGGGCGAAGCCGGCAAAAAGCGCGTCAAGGAAAGCGAATACCGCACGCAGCTGCGCGAGAAGCAGAAGACCAAGCGCATCTACGGCGTGATGGAGAAGCAGTTCCGTCACTACTACGACATGGCGAACCGCCAGCAGGGCATCACGGGCGAGAACCTGCTGCGCATCCTGGAGAGCCGTCTGGACAACGTGGTGTACCGCCTGGGCTTCGCGAAGTCCCGTGCGGAGGCTCGCCAGCAGGTGCGTCATGGCCACATCACCGTGAACGGCCGCCGCGTCGACATCCCGTCGTTCCGCGTCCGTCCCGGCGAGCTGGTGGCCGTGGCCCCCAAGGCCAAGGACATGCTCGTCATCAAAAGCGCGCTCATCTCCAACGAGCGCGTGCAGGTGCCGGCGTGGCTTGAGGTTGACATCGAGAAGCTCCAGGGCAGCGTTCTCTCGCTTCCGCAACGCGACCAGATTGATCTGGACATTCGCGAGCAGCTCATTGTCGAGCTCTACTCGAAATAATCGCTGCAGAGTAAGGAGGCTCACCTCACATGACGGAGTTCATGAGGCCTACGGTAACAACGGAAGAAGTCAACGACACCGTCGCGCGTTTCGTCGTGGAGCCGCTCGAGCGCGGGTACGGTTACACGCTGGGCAACTGCATGCGTCGCGTGCTGCTGTCCTCCTTGGACGGCGCGAAGGCTACTGCCATCCAGATCGAGGGCGTGCAGCATGAGTTCACCACGGCCGAGGGCGTCATCGAGGACATCACCGACATCGTGCTGAACGTGAAGGGGCTTGTCTTCTCCGCGCTCAACGATGACATCGAGGAGGCCACGGCGCACGTGTCGGCCGAGGGTCCCTGCACGGTGACGGGTGCCGACCTTGACATCCCGACCGAGTTCACGCTGGTCAACCCCGAGCACGTCATTGCGACGGTTGCCGACGGCGGCCAGCTGGACATGACGGTGCGCATTGGCGTGGGCCGCGGTTACGTGTCCGCCGAGCGCAACAAGCGCACGGAGGATCCCATCGGGGTCATCCATGTGGACTCGCTGTTCTCGCCGGTCCGTCGCTGCACGCTCAACGTCACCGACACCCGCGTTGGCCAGCGGACCGACTACGACAAGCTGGTGCTGGAGGTGGAGACGGACGGCAGCATCACGCCGACCGAGGCCATCTGCCGCGCGTCCAACATCGTGAACCAGTACATGGGCGCTTTCCTGAGCCTGTCCGACATGGCCGACGAGGAAGAGGGCGAGGTTCCGTCCATCTTCGCGCCGGAGGGCCAGGAGTCCAACGCCGAGCTGGACAAGCAGATCGAGGATTTGGATCTGTCCGTCCGTTCGTACAACTGCCTGAAGCGCGCCGGTATCCACTCGGTGCGCCAGCTGGTCGAGTTCTCCGAGAACGACCTGCTGAACATTAGGAACTTTGGTGCGAAGTCCATCGAGGAAGTGAAGGATAAGCTCATTTCCATGGACCTCAATTTGAAGCTTTAGGAGAGAGGTATCATGCGACACAACTACAAGGGCCGCAAGCTGGGGACGGACTTCGCCCACACCAAGGCCATGAAGAAGAGCTTGGTGCAGGCCCTGTTCCTCAACGACCGCATCAAGACCATCGAGTCGCGCGCCAAGGAGATCCGCCCCGACGTGGACAAGATCATCACCTGGGCCAAGCGCGGCGACCTGCATGCCCGTCGTCTGGCCATCGCGGCGCTGGGCAACAAGGAGCTTGTGCGCGAGATCTTCGAGAAGGTCGAGCAGGGCATGTGGAAGGACCGTCCGGGCGGCTACACCCGCATCATGAAGCTGGGGCCGCGCAAGGGCGACAACGCTCCCATGGTCATCATGGAGCTGGTCACCGAGCCGTGCGTGAAGAAGGCCGACAAGGAGGCCGCTGCCGCTAAGAAGGCGACGCCGAAGAAGGCCGCCCCGAAGAAGGTGGAGAAGGCCGAGGAGGCTCCGAAGGAGGAGGCCGCTGAGGCCAAGGCCGAGGAGGCTGCCGCTCCCGCCGAGGAGGTTGCAGAGGCGAAGGCCGGGGAGGCCGCCGTGGAGGCCGAGGCTCCTGCGGAGAAGGCCGCCGAAGAGGCTGCCGAGGTCGAGGAGAGCGCCGCTCCCGCCGAGGAGGCCAAGGAGGAGAAGGCCGAGTAGCTTTCCCTTGCAATCAAGGAACGAAGGGGCTGTAACAAAAGTCCCCTTTTATGAAAAGCCGAGACCTCGCATCTGGGGTCTCGGCTTTTCGGCTTTTGCGAGGCGCTCAATGAAGGAGAAAGATGGGCAAAAGAGACGATGAAAGTTCTCGGGG
>DXCU01000066.1 GCA_019115845.1 Candidatus Rubneribacter avistercoris
TGCCGAACAAGTCGCCGGCTGAAGCTGCGATGCGCAAGCATATCAAAACGAGCGATGCGTACAGCGCCAACAGCACCATTACACCGAAAAACCCAAGCTCTTCGGCCAGCACGCAGAAAATGAAGTCCGTGGGCGCCTCGGGCAGGATGCCGAGCGCGTGCTGGGTGCCCTGGAACAGCCCCTTGCCGAACAACCCTCCCGACCCGATGGCGATCTGGGCCTGCCGCAGGTTGTAGCCCTCCCCCGTGGGATCGATGCTCGGATCCAAGAACACGAGCAGGCGGTTGCGCTGGTACTGCTTGAGCAGCTTGTATTCGCCCGTCGAATTGTAGATGAGCTGGTCCACGGCGAACACGGCCGCCACGGCGGCAACCCCGATGGCAAGCGTGACCAGCAAGAACTTCACCCGCGCGCCACCCGCCACCAGCGCCGCAGCCGCGATGAACAGATACACCAGACCCGTGCCCAGGTCGGGCTGGGTCATGATGCACGCGAACGGCACGAGCATAAGCCCGACCGCTTTCAGGTATTCGCGCACGTCATCAAGCCTGCCGCCGTAGCGCGCCATGATGCTGGCGTCCAGCAAGATGACCGTCATCTTGGCGAACTCGCCGGGCTGGATCTGCATGCCCAGCCGAATCCACGACTTAGCCCCCATGCCGGCGTCGGTCCCCAGCCCCGGTATGTGCGGGGAGAGGATGAGCACCACGTTCACAATGAGGAAAAGCGTGGTGTAGTTGGAGAGCCGGCGGTAGTCGAACCGCCAGATCAAAATCATGAGCACCGCTCCCATGGCCACGCCGGCCAGCTGGCGCGAGAAGCTGTAATCGGCATCCCCCCGCACGGCCGAGTACACCACCACCAGCCCGTAGCACACAAGCAGCGCCACCACCGCGACGAAGGGGAGGTTGAGCCAGGGCAGGCGCCGCGCACGGGTCGCCTGGGCAACCGAGCGGTCGGGCGTCTTCAACGAGTCGATCTGGGGAAGCTGCGGCATGCTCTCCTCCTAGTCCGTCCGCCCGCTGGAGGAGCCGACGTACTCCACCGACCTGCCCGCGTAGCCGGCCACCACGCCCATGTCGGCAAGCTCGCCCGCATCGTAGTCGAGCGCCGCGGCCAAAAGGCGCGCGCCCAGAGGGGCGCCCACGGCCGAGCCGCCGCCGCCCTCCTCCACCACGCAGGCCACCACGTATTTCGGGTTGTCGTAGGGCGCGTAGCAGGCGAACCAGGCGAAGTCGTCCTTGCCGGCCACCTCGGCCGTGCCCGTCTTGCAGGCCACGGTGGCCGGATCTATGCCGTTCTCGGCGAAAACGGCGGCTATCTCGGCGTTCTCCACGGACACGCCCTTGAGCGCGTCGCGCACCACGGCCAGGTCGGACATGGGCACGTCGGGTTCGGCCACCACCTCGGTCGGGAACGTGAGCGCCACGTCGCCGGCCACGTTGCGCACCTCCTTGAGCACGTGGGGGCGCATGATCTTGCCGGTGGCGATGGCGCCGTAGGCCACGGCCACCTGCAGGGGCGTGGTCAGCACGTAGCCCTGGCCGATGACCATGTTGGTGGAGTCGCCGCCTTTCCACGCCGCCTCCTCGGGCGTGTCGCGGAAGTACTCGGCCTTCCATGCGGGCGTGGGCACGCGCCCGACGTCCTCGCCGGCCAAATCGATGCCCGTCGCCTCCCCGAAGCGGTACTTCTTGATGTAGTCTTGCATGGCCGTCTCGCCCACGGCCTCGCGGTTTTGGAAGAAGTTGTAGGCTATGTCGTAGAACACCACGTCGCAGGAGTTCACGATGCCCCCGCGGAAATCCAGCGTGCCGTGGCCGGCGTGGTTCCAGCACTTCTGCACATCGCCCGACCCCCAGCCGTCCCACGAGCCCCCGCAGGCCCAGGTGCGCTTCGTGTCGGCGAACCCGTAGGCCAGCGCCGCCAGGCCCGTGAACGCCTTGTAGGTGGAGGCGGCGGGGTAGGTCCCCTGGATGGCGCGGTTGAGCATGGGCGTGTGGGCGTCGTCGGCCTGGTACACGTCCCACACGTCCTGCGTGACGCCGCCCACGAACGTTTCGGGCGCGTAGGTGGGAAAGCTCGCCATGGCCACGATGCCGCCGTCGGTCACGTCCATGACCACCGCGGCGCCCGCCGTGCCGGTGCCGCTGCCCACGGTGCCGTTGTCGGGCGCGATGAGCTCGGCCAGCGCGCGGTCGCAAGCGTACTGCACGGGACCCTTGATGGTCAGGTAGACGTCGGAGCCCTTGACGGGCTGCGTCTGGCTCACCACCTCCACCACGTTGCCGTTGGTGTCGGCCACCACCTTCGACTCGCCGTGGTCGCCGGCTAAAAGGTCGTCGTAGGCGGCCTCCACGCCCGCGCGGCCCACCTCGTCGCCCGACTCCAGGTCGCGCCCTTCGGCCACCTTCTCAAGGTCGTCGGAGGTGACCGCCCCCGTGTAGCCCAGCACGTGCGCCGCCAAGGCGCCGTAAGGGTACTCGCGCACCGACCGCTCCTGCACGGTGACGTTGGGAAACGCATCGGAATGCTCCATGATGAAGGCCGCGTCGCGCATGCGCACGTCGCTTGCCACCACGCGCTTGCTCTGCGCGCCCGCCGTGGCGTCGCGCACGCGGTTGCGCACCACGCCCGCCGGCACGCCCAAAAGCGCCGAGAGCCGCATGATCACGTCCCGATCATCGGCGACGTCGGCTTCGGCCAGCACGGTGAGGGAGGTGCGGTTCTTCACGAGCGCCAGCCCGTCGGCGTCCAGGATGAAGCCGCGCGGCGCGGGCTCGTACACGGTGGCGTACTGGTTCTCGTCGGAGGCCCGCGCGTAGGAGCTTTGCTCGAGCACCTGCATACTCCAAAGCTTCACCGCAAGGGACCCGAACACCCCGGCGGCCAGCACCCCCATGGCCACGAACCGCGATTTCAGATCGCCCGCCGGACCTGAGGCCGAACGCTGGGGGGAGGTTGGGGACGAAGCGGATCCGGCCACGCGCCGGTCGGCGTCGGGAAGCGAGGACGACACGCCCACCGAGCTGATGGAGCGCACATCCCTCTTCACGCTGACGTTGTCCGACCTGCGCCCCCTCACCACCGCGAAGACCGCGACGATGACCGTAAGCGCGACGACGACCGTCGCGACGGCTGCTATGACGGCGACGAGCATGCGACCGCCCCCTACCGCAACCGCGGCGAGCGCAGTCCGCGATCCTGGGAGCCGCCGGACAGAAGCCGCGTCATGATCGGGTACAGCACCAGCCCCGCCACGCAGTCGTAGAGCGCGCAGGGCAGGGCGCGGTAGACGAACGCGTCAAGGGCGCCCGCGGGAAGCCCCAGCGCCATGAGCAGCGCGCCGTAGAGCATCTCGACCGCCAGCGCGCTTGCCACGAGGATGGTCAGGGGCATGAACAGCGTGTCGTTGTCCAAGACGGAGAAGGCGCGGGACGCCGCGAAGGAGACGGCCGTGAACAGCAGCGCCATGCCCCCCACCGGACCCGAGCCGCTCAGGTCGTAGAACAGCCCCAACGCAAACGGCAGCACCGGCCCCGCGTCGAGCGGGCGCGCGATGGACACCGCCAGCACGTAGGCCAGCAGGAAGTTCGGCTGGGCCGAGAACAGCGACAGGTTGGGCGCCGCCACGATCTGCAAGAGCACGGCGACCGCCGCGCCTATCGCGACCACGGCGTTGCTTCTCTCAAGGCTCACGAGGCATCGCCTCCCTGGGCGCCGTCCTCCCCTTGGCCGGCGGAATCGTCAAGGCCGTCCGAGGAGGCCGCGGCGTCCTCATCCGACAAGCCCTCCGGCGAGCCGCCCGTTGCCCCGCCGCTCACGACGAGGACCTCCTCCAGCAGCGACGCCGTGTCGTTGGGGGCGACCACCGCGCGCCGCGACGAATCGCCCTGCTGCGCGTCCACCTTCACCACCGTGCCCACGAGCAACCCCTTGGCGTAGCTGCCCCCCATTCCCGAGGTCACCACCACGTCCCCCACGGCCACCTGGGCGTCGGCGTCAAGGTACTCCAGGTAGAGCAGCCCCTCGAGCGAGCCGCGCACGATGCCCTCGGCGCGGCTGGACTGCACCATGGCGGCCGCCCCCGACTGGGGGTCGGTCAGAAGGCGCACCGTGGCCGTGTGCTCCGACACCGGCGACACCACCTGCCCCACCACGCCCGAGGCGGCCGTGACCGTAAGCCCGGTGTCCACCCCGTCGGCGGTTCCCTTGTCGATGGTGACGGTCTGGTTCCACGCCTCCGAGCTGCGCCCGATGACGCGGGCGCCCACGCCCTCCACGTCGTAGGCGTCCTTCAGGTCGAGCAGAGCGCGCAGGCGCTCGTTCTCCTGCCGGTACTCCTCCATCTGAGAGTACTGTTCCACAAGCTCCGCGTTGTACTCCCGCAGGCCCGACAGCGTGCCCTCGTCGGCCACAAGGTCGCCTACGCCCGCAGCCGCCGACTCGCCCGCGGCGCCCGCCGCCGCACCCGCGAAGCCCACCTGCGCCACAGCCCCCGACACCGCGCCCTGCACGGCATGCAGCGGCCCGCCCTCCCCTTCGCGCGAATACACCGCCACCATGGCGACGGACGCGACGAGGAGTGCGGCGAGCAGGGCCCGGCGCGCGAGCACCGAGCCTCTCTGTTGGAAGTTGAGCGCCATAAGCGGGTGGGTCCGCCCTTACTTCGAGCGCATGAGCGTCTGCTTGAGCGCCGTGGGCGTCTCCAGCACCTTGAGGCAGCCCATGACCACGTTGGTGAGCGCCGTCTCGCTCGTCCAGACCGGGATCTCCAGCTTGTCGGTCAGATAGCGGTCCAGGCCCGAGAGCAGGCCGCCGCCGCCCGTGAGCAAAATGCCGTTTTGGATGATGTCGCTGGCCAGGTCCGGGTTCGTCTTCTTGAACGTCTCCTTGATGTGCACGACCATCTCCTCGCACGGGGCGATGAGGGCCTGGCGCACGTCCTCGGACTGGATGGTCACCTCCTTGGGCTGCTCGGTGATGACGTCTTGGCCCGAGATGATCATATCGCGCTCGCGGCCGTCCTCGAACGGCAGGATGGAGCCGATCTTGATCTTGATGATCTCGGCCGTGCGCTCGCCTATCTTGATGCCCAGAAGGTCGCGCAGGTGCATGGCGATGGCCTCGTCCATGCGGTTGCCGGCCAGGCGCAGAGACGACGACGTCACGATGCCGCCGAGCGATATGACGGCCACCTCCGTGGTGCCGCCGCCGATGTCCACCACCATAGAGCCCGTGGGTTCGGTGACGGGCAGATCGGCGCCCATGGCCGCGGCCATGGGTTCCTCGATGAGGTACGCTTGGCGCGCGCCCGCCTGGACGGCGGCTTCGAACACCGCGCGCTTCTCCACCGAGGTGGCGCCGCACGGAATGCAGATGACGATGCGCGGCTTGGCCTGCCACGGATACTTGCGCGGCGCGGCCTTGTTGATGAACGCCGAGATCATGGCCTCGGTCACGTCGTAGTCGGCCACCACGCCGTCGTGCAGGGGGTGCTCCGCCGAGAACGCCTCGGGCGTGTGGTTGATCATGTTCTTGGCCTCGTGGCCCACGGCGAGCACGCGGTGCGTCGCCTTCTCGATGGCCACGACCGAGGGCTCGTTCACGACGATGCCCTCGCCGGGGATGGCGACCAAGGTGTTGGCGGTTCCGAGGTCTATGGCCATGTCGGTGGACATCTGGCCGGTCAGACCCGAAAACATATCGAAGAAGGACATACAGGCAAACCCCTTGTGTCTCAATTCCAAGTAGACCCGAATTCTAGCACAGAGGGCTTCCCATAAGGGAAAATCCACGAGGGGCACAAGTGGGCGCGGGACGCGCGCCCAACCCTCAGTGCACGCTGCAGGACAGGCAGGGGTCGTAGGCGCGCACGAGCTTTTCCACCTGAAGCTGTATGTCGGCGGGCTCGGCGCCCGCGCGCACCAGATCCTCGGCCAGAAGGCGCATGTCGGCCTCCAGGTTGGCGCAGTTCTGGGCCGTGGGCGTGACGATGGACGCGTGCACGACGCAACCCTCCTCGTCCAGCTCCAGCTCGTGGAACAGCGCCCCGCGCGGCGCCTCGGTGAGGCCTGCGGCCTTCCCGGCGCGCACCTCGAAAGGCGCAGGCTTGCTCGATCCCGCGAAGCCGTCCTTCTCGGCCAGCCGACGGCACAGCGCAGCGCAACGCTCCAGCGCGTCCACCAGCTCGACAGCCTGGGCGACATTGTTCAGGTACGGGTTGCGCTCGGGCGGGCGCAGGCCGGCCTTGGCCGCCGCCACCTTCGCATCCTGGCTCAGATGCTGCCACGAGGCGTTCACGCGCGCGAGCGCGCCGGTGAAAAACGGCGACCCCGTGGCGCGCACCCGCGAGAACAGCGCCGCGGAGTGCCCCACGGCGTACTCCTCCACCTCGCACGCGGCGTCGTCGGCGTCGAACTCCACCCCCGCGTCAAGGAAGCGCGCCGTCCGCGAATCGCACACCGGGTAGCGCCCGGGCGCCGTCATGGCCAGCATGTCGCCGGCGGTCTGGATGGCGGGCACCTCGAAGGAGCGGAACAGGTCCACCGCGGCCAGCGCGAACGGCCGGGCCGCGTCCAGCTTGCCGGCCAGCTCCCGGTACTCCCCGGGCGCCAGCTCGTGCGTGAAGCCGCCCACCACCGCCGTGATGGGGTGGATGGAGCGCCCGCCCACGCGCGTGCACAGCTCGTTGCCAAGCGCTTTGAGGGCAAGCGCTTGCTCGAACAGCTCGGGGTCCGTCTCGGCCAAGGGGAACACGCTTCTGTGGCCCAAGAAGTCCGGGGCGGCGAACACGAACAGGTGCGACGCGTGGTTTTGCAGGTACGAGCCGTACACCAAAAGCTCGCGCAGCGCGTTCGTGCGGTCGCTCGCCTCAACGCCGAAGATGCGCTCGATGGCCAGAAGGTCGGTGACCACATGGCTTGCCGAGCAGATGCCGCAGATGCGCGAGGCGATGTAGGACACCTCGTGGAAGGGCCGGCCGCGCACCATGCTCTCGAAGAGGCGGGCAGGCTCCACCACGTTCATCTCGACGGTTCTCACCTGGCCGTCCTCCACGACCACGTGCACGTTGCCGTGGCCTTCCACGCGGGCGATATGGTCGACGTGTATGGCGGTCTTCGTCATGGCTCGCTTCCTCACTCGCTTGCCGCAAGGGCGGGATTCACCTGGTTGAACATCTGCAGGGCGCGATCGAACTCCTCAACGGGCACGCCGTAGCGCGCAACGGCCTCGCGCGCCGAGGCCAGGTTGGCGTCCGGCGACAGCCCGCGGCATCCGTTGCACGGCCGGCCCAGGTTCACGCACTTCGCGCCGCACCCGGCCGTGGTCACCAGCCCCAGGCACAGCGTCTGCGCGCCATAGAAGCAGCTCGTCTCGTTGCGCTTGCAGTCGCCGCACATCGTCTTGGTGGCAAACTGCTTGTTGGAGCCGTAGAGCGCCCGCTGCAGCACGTCCACGAAGTCCAGCGTGTCGATGGGGCACGAGCGCACCTCGAAGTCCACGTCCACCACCGCGCTCACGGGCCGCGGCGCTATCATGGCCCCGCAGGCGTCGGGCACGCGGTCGTACACCTGACCGGGGCGCTCCATGAAGCGCTCGGCGGCCATGCCCGGGATGCCGGCCGTGGTGGCGCAGGCCCCTATGGCGATGAGCGTGGCGGCCCGCTCGCGCAGCATGCGCACCGTCCGCTCGGACTCCTCGGTGGTCACCGCGCCCTCGATGACGGCCACGTCGAACTCATCCGGCATGGGGTCGCTCGACGCCAGCTGCCAGTAGCGCACGTCGATCTGCCCCAGCACGTCCATGAGGTGCGCCTCTCCGTTGGTGATCTGCAGCTGGCAGCCAAAGCAGCTGGCCAGCCCCGCCACCACCACGCGGGGCGCGGAGGGGCCCTCCTGGCAGGCTATGCAGGTTCCGCTCATCTCGATCCCCTCCATCCTACATCGACCCCTGGATGTTTTTGGCCTCCCAGTAGTTGAACACCGGCCCGTCGATGCAGACGTACTGGTGCCCGATCTGGCAGTGGCCGCACTTGCCCATGCCGCACTTCATGTGCCGCTCGAAGCTGCAGTAGATGTGGTCGTAGCTGATGCCCTTCTTGCGCATCTCGTCGATGACGAACCTATACATCACCGGGGGCCCGCACAGGGCGCCGAACGTGTTGCCCGCATCCACTTCCAAATGCTCGAAGGGCTTTGTGACCAGGCCCACCTCGCCATCCCACGTGCTGTCGGGATGGTCCACGGTCAAATACAGGTCGAAGTCTTTGCGGTGGCGCCACATCTCGAACTGGCTGCGGAACATCACCTCGGCGGGCGTGCGCGATCCGTAGATGATGGTGACCTTGCCGAACTCGGAACGCTCGTCGTGGATGTTGTTGATGAGCGAGCGCAAAGGCGCTATCCCCAGGCCGCCGGCCACAAGCAGGATGTCGTGGCCCTTCATGTCCTCGAAGGGGAACCCCCGCCCGAACGGGCCGCGCAAACCCACGATGTCGCCGCACTGCATGCGGTGCAGCACCTCGGTGAAGCGGCCCGTGCGGCGCACGGTAAGCTCGATGAACCCGCGTTTGGACGGCGAGCTGGAAATGGAGATGGGGGCCTCCCCCACGCCGAAGATGCTCACCTCCACGAACTGGCCCGGCTCGTGGCAGAACGCGTCGCGTATGCGCTCGTCTATGAGGCGGAACTCGAACAGCTTCTCGGTGGCCGTGAGGTCGGTGATGGACGTGATGCGCGCCGGCCAGGGCCGGTACGGGTTCGCCATCATCATCTCGGCGCCGGAGCGCGGCGCCGGCTCGTCGAAGAACGGATGCACCTGCACGGTGGACACAGCGCAGCTACCGGGCATCCTCGGCCCCCTTCCTCTCGAAGAACTCGAGCACCTCGATGGGGTTGATCTTGGCCTTGCACGCCTTCACGCAGCGTCCGCAGCCCACGCACAGCATGCGGTCGTGGTTGGCCAGGAATCCGTTGAGCTTGTGATACATGCGGTGCCGCACGCGCGTGCGCCCGTCGGCGCGGAAGTTGTGGCCGCCGGCCACCTCGGCGAACTGCGGCGCCGTGCAGGCGTCCCACACCCGCTCGCGCCGCCCCGTCTTGCCGGAGGGGTCCAGCGTGTCGCGTATGTCGAAGCAAAAGCACGTGGGGCACACGGCCGAGCACGCCGTGCACGCCAAGCAGCGCCCGCCCAGCTCCTCCCAGTACGGGTCCTTGTGGAACGCGTCCATGAGCATGGCCACGTCCTGGACGTCGGGGATGGCGGGGTTGAAGGCCGCCTGGCGCCGCCGCGTGGCGTGGCGGAACTCGATGCGGTCCTCGTCGGTGGCCACGCGCGGATCGCAGGCGGCCTCCAAGATGTTGGCCGCCTCCACGCTGGAGATGCTCACCAGGTACTTGTCCCCCAGATCGTGCAGGAACAGGTCGTAGCCGAAGCGCGCCTCGTCGGCGTCCCACAAATGGCAAAAGCACGTGTCCGACGGCGTGCAGCCGATGCCCACCACCAAGGTGGCGTTGCGGCGCGCCGTGTAGTACGGGTCCGGGTAGCGCCCGTCCCGGAACACGAGGTCCAAGCGGTTGATGGCGTTGATGTCGCAGGCGTGCGCGCCGAATATCACGCGCGGGGTTATCTCGGCCGCGAAGTCCGTCACGCGGTTGTCGCGCGCGTCGAAGGTCATGAGCGTCTCGACCGGCGGCAGCAGGTACTTCTTCGGCGAGGACACGGTGGTGTCGTAGGAGAGCTCTATCTCGTCAGGGGACGAGACGGCCTCGAACACGTACCCCCTCTCGCTCTTGACGGGGGCCACCACCTCGTAGGACTCCATGAACGCCGACACGAGCGCCGGCAGCTCGCTTGCATCGATGACTCGGTAGAGCATGCTCTCGTCCGTTTCTCGTCTGGGTGGGCGATGTCTGCGGCAAAACGGAAAGGCCCCTCCGACCGTGCCGGGCGGAGGGGCCTTGGCGCGCGGCGCGCCGTCGGAAGAGGCGCGCCCCTACGCGAAGAAGATGCCTATCTCGCGCTCGGCGGACTCGGGAGAATCCGATCCATGGATGACATTCTCGTCCATAACAAGGCCGAAATCGCCGCGAATCGTGCCGGGGGCCGCTTCGGCCGGATTAGTGGCGCCCATGAGCGAGCGGCACTTGGCCACCGCGCCCTCGCCGGACACGACCATCTTCACCACGGGGCCGCTCGTGATGTAGGAGATGAGGCCCTCGTAGAACGGCTTGCCCTCGTGCTCGGCGTAGTTGGCCTTGGCCTGCTCGGGAGTCACCATGCCAAGCTCCATGCGCTCGATGGCAAGGCCCGCGCGCTCGAAGCGGTTGACGATCTCGCCGATATGGCCGTTGCGGACGCCGTCCGGCTTGATCATGGTGTAGGTCTTCTGGATTGCCATGCGGTACTGCCCTTTCTCTCTTCCATCGGATGAACAACGCGAAGCGGCGCGGCGCGCGGGGCAAACCCGCGCGGTCAGGCGCCGACGCGAACGTCCGCTCAGTTCTGGCTGGCGAAGTACAGCTCCACGCTGGACACCTTCCAGCCGATCAGGTCGCGCACGAGCGAGACCTTGTACTGCACCTCCCCGCCCTCGGCCGTCTTGGCCGTCACGTACACGGTGGAGTCGCTCATGGACCGGTCCATGCCGTCGATGTTCGGATCGGCGTCCTGCACCACCGGCTCCACCATGGACGCGGCGCTCTCGGCGCCCACCTCCTTCGAGAACACGCTGGACGCGGCGTTCTCCGGGTCGGCGAACAGCTGGCGGACCACCGTCTCCTGGGACGGGTAGCCCCAGCCCTGCGTGTACAGGAAGGCCGCCGCGCCGAACAGCGCCAGCACCAGCAGCACGATGACGAGCAGGATCTTCAGCCCCACGTTCCTGCGCTTGCGATCCTGCTTGGCCAGGCCGCGCGACCACTGCTCAAGCTCCTCGTCGCTTGCGTTGAAGAAGCGGTCGTCCCCGCCCGGCACGGCGCCGTAGGGGCCGGCCTGGGCGTAGGGGTCGGCGTAATAGTACGGATCGGACTGGGCGTCGCCGTAGGGGTCCTGGTCCACGTACATCGCGCTACCGTCGGCGGCCACGTCTAGGCCCGACATGTCGGCGCCGGCGGACACCGGGGCAATGACCTGGGTGATCTCGGCCGTGCCTTGGGCCACGGCGGCCACGGCGCGCTGGTAGTCCACGCTGGCCGAATCCGACAGGAAGTAGGTCTTGTCGGCGATGGCCTCCTCGAACGCGGCGGCGGCCTTCTGCATCTGCCCGCAGGCCACGTACGCCTGGCCGAGGTTGGCGTAGAGCTTGTTGCGCGTGTCGGGCGCCATGTCGAACTGCAGCGCGCTCTCGTAGGAGGCCACCGCGTCGGAGGGGCGGTCGAGCGCCATGAAGCACACGCCCAGGTTCAAAAGGGCCTTCGTGGGATCGGGGTTGGCCTCGTCAAGCGCCGCCTCGCGGAACGCCACGCCGGCCTCGGCCGACTTGCCCAGCTTCAAAAGCGCGCTGCCCATGCCGGCGTAGGCCTTGTAGGCGGCGTCGTACTTGGCGTCGGACACGGCCACCTCGAAGTGCTTGACCGCGTCCTCGTAGTCGTGCAGCGCCGCGTAGGCCATTCCCAGGTTGTAGTTCACCGCGCCGCACGCATCGTAGGCCGCATCGGCGGTCGCCTGCGTGTAGGCCTGGATGGCCTCGCCATGGTTCTTGAGTTTGACCAGGCAGTTCCCTATCTGATGATACAGCTGGCCCGCTTCGCCGGGAGCAAGCGGGCTGCCGGCGTCCTGCAGGCACTGGGTGTACGCGGCCAGCGCGCCTTCGTAGTCTCGGCGCGCGTAGGCGCTGCGGGCTTGCTGGAACAGGTCGTTATTCATCGGCTTCCTTCGGTCTGTGCGTACTGCGCATGCGCGGCAGGGCTATTCCGCCGCGTTCTCGATCTCGATGCCCAGGATCTCGTCGCCGACGCGCAGCTGCCCGATGACGTCCATCCCCTCGACCGTCTGGCCGAACACGGTGTAGCCCGAATCGAGCATGGGCTGGGCGCCCAGGCACAGGTAGAACTGCGAGCCTGCGGAGTTGGGATCCTGCGAGCGCGCCATGGCCAGCGCGCCGTCGGCGTGCTTGTTGTTGGGGTTGGTGGAGAACTCCTCCTTGATGGTGTAGCCCGGGCCGCCCGTGCCCAGGCCCGCGAAGGGGTTGCCGGCCTTCTTGACCACCTCGTCGGGAGTCAGATCGCGCGTGTTCGGGCACCCGCCCTGGATGACGAAGCCCGGCACGTAGCGGTGGAACTTCAGGCCGTCGTAGAAGCCCTTGCGCGCCAGCTCGACGAAGTTGCCCACGTGGATGGGGGCGTCCTTGCCGGCCAGCTGCACGCGAACATCGCCTTTGGACGTCTTGATCACCGCCACCTCGTCGCCGGTGGGCTGGTATTCGGGAGTGTACTGCGCCATGTCGGCTCCTTCTGTCTTGTCTCGCTTGCCGTTTCAAGCCCGCGCGCGGCGGGCGGAATCGTCGCATACCGAAGGAGAAGTCTAGCAGGTCGCACCCGTGATGAGGGAAAAATCTTAGAACATCCACGCCACCTGCGCGACAGCGCGGACGCCGAGGCGCCCGCGCTGTCGCGCAGGTGGCGGCGCTGCGGCAAACGTGACGCTGCCGCCCGCGCGAACGGGGCGGTCAGGCACGCTCGAAGGAGCCGACAAGCTCCACGTGGTGGGTCTGGGGGAACAGGTCCACCGGCCGTACGCGCACAAGGCGGTAGCCGCGCGCCTCGAAGCGGGCGACGTCGCGGGCCCAGGTGGCGGGGTTGCAGCTGACGTACGCCACGCGGGCAGGGCGCGCCGCGGCTATGTCGTCGACCACCCCGTCGGCCAAGCCGGCTCGCGGAGGATCCACCACGAGCGCGTCCAGCTCGCCGAACGAAGGCAGCTCGCGCGCGGCGTCGCCGCCCACCACCTCCACGTCCACGCCGTTGGCCGCGGCGTTGCGGCGCAGGTCGCGAACGGCGGTGCCCGCCGATTCCACGGCCGCCACCTCGGCTCCCGCAGCCGCGAGCGGGACGGAGAACGTGCCGGCGCCTGCGTAAAGATCGGCCACGAAGGCCCCGGACAGGCCCCGCTCCCCGCCCAGCGCCTCCACCACCTCGGCTACCAGCTTCTCCGCCTGAGCAGTGTTCACCTGGAAAAACGACGGGGCGCTCGCGGAAAAGCGCGCTCCGGCCAGCTCCTCGGACCACCATCCCCTGCCCTCGAGCGCCTCCACTCCCTTGACCTTGCGCGCCCGCCCGGGCTCGGACAGCACGCGCACGACACCCGCCTTGCGCATCGCGCTCGAGGCGAGCTTCGCCACATGCGCGCGGGGAAACGGCCCCGGCTTGGCCCACAACGCCACCTCCACGTCGCGCGTGCGCAGGCTTCCGCGCACACCCACGCGGAAGATGCCCAGATCCTGCGCCCCCTCGGCGTAGCGCAAGGCGCCGCGCAGCGCTTTGGGCGCCCGCTCTATCAGGCGGTTCGCAAGCGGGCAGACATCGAGGCGGACAAGCTCGTCGGTCCCCTCGCGACGCATCCCCAGCTCCAGCGAGCCGTCGGGCCCCCGGCCAACGCCCAGCTCCAGCTTGTTGCGATAACCCCATTGCCGCTTGCTCGGCGCGCAGGGGGCCACCAGCTCCTCGGCCCGCGCGGCGTCCATGCCGGCCGTGCGCGCAAGCGCGGCCACCACGTTGTCGCGCTTGGCCGACAGCTGGGCTTCGTAGGACAGGTGCGCCCACGGGCACCCGCCGCAGCGCGACGCCTGCGAGCACGCCGGAAGCGCGCGATCGGGCGAGGGCTCCTCGACCGACACCAGGCGCGCGCGGGCGAAGGAGGGCTTCTCCTCGGTCACCTCCACCACGGCCACATCGCCCGGAGCCGCGCCTTCCACGAAAACAGCCTTGCCATCGGCAAGGCGCCCCACGGCCTCTGATCCGTACCCCATGCGCTCGATTGAAACGGTTTGCCTCATGTTCGTGATATTTCCTTGCATTGTTTTTCCGATTTTCACCATCATAGCGTATAATCCCGTCTTGCGCCCTTGTAGCTCAGGGGATAGAGCGTCTGCCTCCGGAGCAGAAAGCCGCAGGTTCGAATCCTGTCAAGGGCACCACGAAAACGCGAGGCCGGAAGCCTAGTTGCTTCCGGCCTCTTTTCGTCCACGGCGCGTCGTGACCAGAAACCGGCCGAAAATGGCACAGGTTTTCCCCGATTGCGAACCTGCGGCCCGCTTCCCCGGCCCGCCGCACGTTTCATAACCTTCCCTCTTTTTCCTGGTCGGTTAACGGTTTTTCCTTCAGGTGAGCGGCGCATATGCCCATAGGGGTATATGCGCATAGGGACAGCAAGCGGCACGTGGTTCGCACGTCAGCTCCGCCCGCTTCGGCATATCCGGGCACTCAACAACCTACCCATACGGGCATATGCCTTTGTGCGCACTTGCACACATGCCCTCGCGCCAAGGGAATAGGCCTGTGTGGCCTTGTGTTCATATGCCCCTATGGTCATAAAACTATAGGGGCATATGCCTATCTTCGCCGCTGCTCTCGGACTGGCCGGCGAGCAGCCCGCGCGCCACCCGAAGCACGATCCGCTGGTTCTCGTTGTCCAAATCCGCGAACACCTTCCTCAGCTCGTTTTCCCGCACCGACCCCCGGCGCTTGGCCTTGCTGGGGTTGTCCACCTCCTCGAAGGGTTCCGTGAAAGCCTCGTCTGGGTCTACGCCGTAGATGCTCAACGCCTCGTAGAGCCTCTCAATGGACAGGGATGTCTTGCCCGACTCCACGTTGTAGACGCTCTGCTGGTCCGCGTACCCCAGATGCGCCGCCACCTCCCTGGCGGACAGCCCCGCGCGTTTGCGGTAATGGCGCAGGTACCTTCCCAGCTCCTTCCTTCCGAGCGGTTTGAGCCTCTGCCTCACCTCGCAACCTCCTTCCATATTGAAAGTTATGAAACGCATATTAGCATTTCATAACAGAACAGGCGATAAAAGCCCCGTTGATTTCCGTATGAGCGGGCATAATCAAGTATGTCATTTCCGACCGTATGACCACCTGACCACATACCCCCGTGCTTGGAGGCCGCCATGGCTTGCAGTAGCCCTATGCCCTCAACCGGGTCGAGTATCGACCTGTCGCCCCTCATCGAGGCCCTGCGCACGATACGCGAGGACCGCTCCGCGCCGTCCTACGTCGATCTCGCGCAGGAGACGGGCGTCCCCCTCCCGAAGCTGCTCCGGCTCTCCCATGGCGAGGCGGATGGCCTCGACTCTCTGCACCTCGTCAACCTTGCCCGCTCCTTCGGCATCCCCTTAAGCGAATTCCTCGTCGGCAAGGCGTGGTGCGCGGGCGTACCGGAGAACGGAGGGGTGTCGTGAGCGTGATGTCCTCTTACGAAGCCCTCGACGACTGGCTTACGCCCCAGGAGGCGGCCGACTTCCTGGGCGTGTCGGTGCGCACGGTCTACCGAATGCTCGAAGAGGGCTCGTGGTTCCGCATGGCCTTCCGCACGCGCCGCGACGACGGGCGCTGGCGCATCGCCAAGGAAAGCATCGGAGAGGTGGCGGGCATCTGCCCCATACCCCGCGCAGCGGCCGGTGAGCGGCATGGGTAGCCCCGGCTTCGAGCACGCCAGCAAAGGCGGCTACGTCGTGCTGCAACGTTTCATGGTGGACGAGCTCGACCTCACGGGCGACGAGCTTTTGGCCTACGCGATCATCTACGGCTTCTGCCAGGACGGCGTGAGCGCGTGCCGCTGCTCGCGCGGCTACTTCGCTTACTGGCTCGGCAAATCCAAAACCACCGTCAACCGGGTGCTCGACTCCCTCGTAGCGAAGGGCTGCATCGTGCGCGCGCACGAGAAGGTGGACGGGCAGATCTACCCGCGCTACCTCCTCGGCCCCTCCGCTCCCGCCGTGGCCGTCAAGCACGAGCTTGTCGAAGCGGCGAACGGGGGGTACGCCCATGGCAAGGGGGGTACGCCCGCGTACCCCCCTTGCCATGGCGAAAACGACAAAGATCCTGATGGTACCGGGGGTACGCCCACGTACCCCCCGTCCGCTGACGTACCGGGGGTACGTGGGCGTACACAGATAAGGGAAGCAGAAACATATTCAGAAACAGAATCCGATGGCGCGCACGCGGAGAAACCCTCCGAGCCGGCGCCCCTGCTCGACGACTTCATGAGGCTTCGCCCCTTCATGCCCTCGACGGAGGGGTACCGCTACGGATACGACAACTACCGAAAACTCAGGTCCATGGGGTTTTCCGCAGACGAGATCGAGAAGGCGGCCTGCGCCATGACCAAGGCGATCCGGGCAGAGTACCCCGACCGCCCCACCCGCTACCTCCCGCACGCCGAGAGGCTGCTCAACCCCGGAAACCCGCAGGGCATTGGCGCGCACCTGGACAAAAAGCGGATGGAGGGGGTGCTTCGGGCGGAAGCCGCCGAGGGCCTGCCCGACGACAAGCTGCTGATCTTCGCGATGTCGAACCACCTCGGCCAGCTCACGCGCGAGGCCATCGCGCTCAACGAGGCCGTGCGCAACGCTGAGGAGTCCGACGAGAGGAAGCACCGGCGCAACCTTCTTGCAGCTTGGATCGACGACAACCGCGACGCGCTGGAAAAGGCCCGCCGCGCGAAGATGGGAGGATAGGCATGGCAGCAGAGGACGAGGCCGTCGGGCTGGTCATCAAGGTCGGCGACACGGTGGTGCAAGGGGCAAGCGAGCTTTTCATGCTCATCCTCAGAGCACTCGCCGAAGCCCAGAGGCAAAGAGCCGCCCACCTCGCCCAAGAGGGCCGGGAGGGCATCGTCATGCGCAGCGTCCACGGCGTGACCGACAAGGTGGCAGACGCGCTGCCTGGACACGGCAAGAAGGGACTCGTATCCGTCAAGGTCGCCAACTCCGACGGAGAGTCCTTCTCCTACCGCCTGGGAGCCGGCGTGCTGACCACGGGCGAGCTCGATTCCCTGAGCAGGCAGTTCACGATGCGCAACTTAAGCATCGCCATCACCGAGGGCGGCAAGCGCCGGGGCATCCGCTCCACCGTCTCGGGGCTTGCCTCCCCCGAGACGCCGGCGGGCGAGGTTGAGTTCTTCGTGCCGAGGGGGCAGCGCGATCAGTTCCTCTCGGCGCTCGCCTCCGTGGCCCCCAACGCGAACCTCGACGAGGCGCACGTGCGCGCCGAGGGGCAGCGTCGCAGCGAGGACGCCCCGTCTCCGGCCCTCTCAGGCGGGGCGGGCTCCACGCTCGACGCGGCGAAGGTCCTCGAGGGCCGCGAGGACCTTGCGGCCATGTGCCGCGAGCTCAACAGGCAGGGGGCGTCGGTCATGTTCTCCCGCGATCCCAAGGGCCTGGTGGAGGTCACCTTGAAGGGGCCGAACGGGGCCGACCTCGACTCCTTCGCCGAATCCGTGAAGGTCGCCGCCCTTGCCTACGGGCTCGATAAGAACGAAGTGGAGGCGACCCCTATCAGGCGGGATTCGCACGGGAACTACCCGGGCAGCTTCACGTTCCTCGGGCTTTCCTTCGAGCGCTCGGACGAGCGCGCCGGCATGTGGGCTGCGAAAGACGATCGCGACCCCCGCATCGAGATATTCGTCGGCGTAGACGGCAAGGGCCGTCCCTCCTACGAGATTTCCCGCAACGGACGGCTTTCGGCCAGCTCCTCAAGCCAAGACGAGAACGTGTTCCTCGTGGCCGACCAGCCTCTGGAGAGCGCCGTGCTCGGCGCGGTGTCGGCCCTCGACCGCGCGCGGCGAACAGAAGAGCGGGCCGCCGCCGAGGAGCAGGTGACAAAGCGGGGAAAAGCATTGAGCGGTACGGCCGAGAAGCGCGCAGAAGGCGAAGCCTTGGCCGCACCGCCAAAAAACGCGGAGCTGCGTGCCCGCGAGATGCGGGCGAAGGACCTTGCGCGGAAGTCGGCCGCGACGAATGCGACGCCGAAGATCGTCGTTGAACCCTCCCGAGAAGGAGGGCCGCGCCGATGAACGCGCTTCTGTGGGTGCTCTGGTCGCTTTGCGGCGGCACGCTCGCCGGATGGCTCGCCAACCGCGTGGCCTCCTACTACGCCGACAATCCGATCTCCTTCGACGCGAACTTCTCCATCGATCCCCTCATCGAGGGGATGGCCCGCGACCCGCTGTGGCTCGACCCTCGGTTCATGTGGGCGTTCTGGGCCGCGCTCGCCCTCGTCATGTTCGCCGGCATGGCCACCTACGACTACGGCGGCGAGCGCCGGCGCGCCCGCGAGGTCAAGGGCAAGGAGTACGGCGAGGCCGCCTGGGCGACCGAGAACGAGATGGCGGCCTTCGCGCACCTGGGCACCGTGACGCATGTCAAGCGCACGCTTCCCGAACAGCCCCGCGCCCGACGCGCCGCGCTCCTGCGCGACCCGCGCGCATTCGTGCTCGCCAAGCTCGGCATCGCGGTGAAAAAGCCCAACCCCAAGCCCGAATGGTGCGACCGGATGGAGGACGACAACATCATCCTGTCGGAGACGGCGCGCCTGCAGCTCTCGAAGATCCCCGATCCGCTCACCGAGCGCAACAAGCACGTGCTCGTCATCGGAGGATCGGGCTCGGGCAAGACGTTCAACTACGTCGGCCCCAACCTGCTCCAGCTCTACGGCTCCTACGTCGTCACCGACCCCAAGGGCGACACGCTCAAGCAGTACGGCAACTTCTTCCTGCGCCACGGCTACGACCTGAAGGTGGTCGCCCTGAAGGACGGACGCGACCTCACGGCCTCGATGCACTACAACCCCCTCATGTACATCACCGATTCGACCTCGATCATCCAGATCGTGAACCTGCTCGTCGAGAACACCACCGGCGAGGGCAAGCACCCGGACGCGAACGAGGACTACTTCGTGAAGGCCGAGCGCCAGCTCTACATGGCCCTCATCGGCTACCTGCACTTCTTCTACGCCGACCAGCCCGAGGCCCGCACGTTCAACGAGATGGTGAACCTGCTCCAGATGACCGAGGGCGAGGAGGCCGGGCAGTCGGTGAGTCCGCTTGACATCCTCATGTTCGGGTACGAGGGCGCCACGCCCGAGGAGTCGTTCGTGGGCTACAAGCAGTGGTGCGTGAAGCGGCACGGCAGCGAGGAGGCGGCGCGACGCTCCGACGAGTGGTTCGTCCTCAGCCTGTACAAGGGCTTCAAGTCCACGGCCCGGTCCCCCGAGACGGAGGCGAGCGTGATCTCGTCGTGCCACGTGCGCATGGCCCCCTTCTCGGTCGGCTCGGTCAAGGACTTCTTCTCCGAAGACGAGCTGGAGCTGGACAAGATCGGCGAGCGCAAGACCGCGTTCTTCCTGGTCATGTCCGACACCGACTCCACGTTCAACTTCATCTTGGCGATGCTGCTCTACCAGCTGTTCGACCGCAACACCGCGATAGCCGACCGCAACCCCGGCAGCCACTGCAAGCTGCCCGTCGTCTGCATCTTGGACGAGCTCGCCAACATCGGCCGCATCCCCGACCTGGAGAAGAAGATCGCGACGCTTCGGAGCCGCTGGATCTACCTGCACCCCATCATGCAGAACGCGGCCCAGCTCAAGGGCCTCTACGGGGACAAGGCCCCCGTCATCGAGGGCAACTGCGACACCAACCTCTACCTCGGGCGCTCGGACTTCGAGACGAACAAGCACTACTCCGAGAAGCTCGGCAAATACACCGAGGTCGTGCGCAACCGCAGCGAGAGCCGCGGGCGGCAGGGAGGCTACTCGGACTCGGAGACGCGCATCGCGCGCGACCTGCTGTCGGCGTCCGACCTCTCCAACAACCCCGACAAGTTCGCGGGCGACGACTGCCTTGTGTTCATCAACGGCGCGCGCCCCTTCAAGGACAAGAAGTACAAGACCTTAGACCACCCCCGCTACCGCGAGCTTGCCGAAGCCGGCGAGTTCGTGCTGGAGGACTGGAGGTACGACAAGGAGAGGGAGAAGCGCGCCGAACTGCGCCTCATCGCAGACGAGGAGATAGCCATGCAGGAGCGGATGCGCGAGTTCATGGGTGGCGTCAGGGAGGTGTACGTCGTCAACGCCGCCTGACGGCGGGCGGCCCGGATGCGCCCGCCGCACGTGAAACATCGACAGATCGGAGCACTATGAATTTCTTCAACCAGCTTCTCAACTACGGCGGTAGCCTGCTTGTGTTCGTGGGCGGCCTCACCGCCGCCGTCGGAATCTTCAAATGGATCTCGGGCGGCAAGAGCCACGACGCGCCGACCCAAGAGGGCGCGGTGTGGGTCATCGCCGTCGGCGGCGCGATGTGCGCCATCGGCGCGGCGCTGGCATCCGGCGTCCTTCAGTTCCCAACGTTCTAGGACGCCCCATGCCTCCCTTCGGCGAAAAGACCCCGCTTCGCGGCCGTGCGCTGCGCGCTCTGCTCGCCGCGCTCGCGCTCGCCGTCGCGCTCATCGCGCCCTCGGCGCTCCTCCCCCAGACCGCCTTTGCCACCACGGCATCCGAGCTGGGGGGAAGCGCCGAGGTGAGCGATGACGAGCCGTGGCTGTACGCCTCGCGCGAGGACACGAGCGACGTTGCGGGCGACGACCTCATGAGCGCGACGCACTACACGCCCTCGTTCAACGTGTTCGACTTCCACTTCGACTTCGGGCTGTGCGTGTCGGACTTCCTCTACGGACTCAGCGCCCAGGCGGCCTCGGTCCTCTCGTCGTGGGCCGATGAGTTCATGGCGCAGATATCGACGGGCGACATGTTCGACGTCAACCTCGCCGGGGGCGATTACGCGAGCGCCTACCGGATAGTGCTCGACGTCGCCGAGAGGGTCGTCGTGCCGGTGTCCGGCGGGTTTTTGGGCCTCGCCTTCGTGTTCTCGCTCATGAGCTTCGGGCGCGACGCGGGGATGGGGGGCCGCCACGGCACCGACCTGTTCGCGTCCTACGCGTGGATAGCCGTGAAGTACCTGCTCGTTCAGACCGCCATCGTCCACGGCGTGCGCATCATGCGCGCGATCTTCGAGGTCGTCAACGACATCGGCGCGGCCATGCAGGACACCGGCCTTCTGGCGGGGGCCGTCAACGCCACGGTCTACCACGACGCGTTCATGGAGTCTTTCCGCTCCATCACCTTCTCGCAGGGCGGCGGGACCGCGCTCATCATGCTCCTCGTGGCCCTCGTCGTCCTCATCGTCGCGGCCATAACCGCCATCTACGTGCAGGTGGTGGTCGTCGTGCGGGTGTTCGAGGTGTGCGTGCGCATGGTGTTCTCGGGATTTGCGTTCGTCATGCTCGCCAACCAGTCCACGCGCGAGAGCGGCGTGCGCTACATCAAGCAGTTCGCGGGCGTGTGCGTGCAGGCCCTCGTCGTCCTGCTCGTCGTGGGGCTGGGATCGGTGTTCATAAGGCAGTCCGTCGGGCTGTTCACGGCCAGCGGCCCCGACACGCTCATAGCGTCGTTCATGTCGCTCGTCGGCCCCATGGTCAGCTGCATCGTGATGTTCCTCATGGTCAAGCAGTCCCGCGAGATCGCCAACGCGGTCGTGGGCGCGTAAGGAAGGAGCCGCCGATGATAGAGATCGTCTTGCGACGCGACATAACCGAGTTCGAACCCAAGCCGTTTTTCGGATTCACCACGCGCCACCTCATGACCGGCATCGCCGTGATCGCCGCGAGCGCGGTGACCTTCGCGGCGCTGTCGGTGGCCGGCCCCGTGCCCTACTCGGTCTCCATGTACGCGACGTTCGCCGTCGGCGCGGGTGTGGGGTATGTGGGGATAGGGCGCCCGCGCGGCCTCAAACCCGAGACGTGGCTTTCCATCACGCTCGCCGAGCGGCGCGTGCCGCGCCTGCTGATGTACGCGCGCCCCCAGGTCTTAGGCGCGCCCGCCGAGCGCCCGCGCAAGAAGCGCCGCCTGACGCGCGCTGACAGGCGCGCCCTCAAAGCCGAGCGGCGCGAGTACGACCCCGGTTCTTTGGAGGGATAAGCGAATGTTTTGCCAGAAGTGCGGGCGCGAGCTCGCGTGGAGCGATAAGAAGTGCCCCGGCTGCGGCGAGCGCGTGCGCGCATCGCGCAAGCAGCGCAAGGCGGCTCGCAGGGCGGCGGCGTCGGGGGCGCGGATCACCCGCGCCGACGCCTCAAGCCTGGCCGCCCTGGGCTACGAGAAGATGTTCTACAACGGGACGTGCCTCATCGAGGAGGGCGTGTACTCGCGCTGCGTCGAATTTGACGACGCGAACTTCCAGGCGGCCAAGCAGACCGACCAGGACGACTTCTTCAACCGCTACGCCACGATGCTGAACTCCTTCGACGCCGAGGTGCGCATGCAGGTGCTCATCCTCATGCACGTCATCCCCGAGGAGCAGTTCAGGCGCGAGATGTACATGCCGATGGTCGAGGGCGACGAGCGGGGCAACGCGCTTCGCCGCGAGATCAACGACATCATCGACTCGCGCGTGAACGAGACCCGGCAAAACATCAGGCGTCGGCGGTTCATCGTCCTGCGCACGGGCGCGGCCACGAAGGAGAAGGCCGAGCCCGCGCTCGCGCGCGCCTGCCAGACGGCCATCGACCAGCTGCGCCTTCTGGGCGTGGGGGCGCGCGAACTCTCGGGCACCGAGAGGCTGGAGGTCATGTGCGCCGTCACCAACCCCAAAGACGGCACGGGCGGGGTGTCCTACAAGGATCTGGAGGCGCTGCCGGGCTTGACCACCGCCGACCTCGTGGCCCCCACGAGCTTCGAGCGCAATGCCGACCCATCGACCTCCTGCTCGTGGAGCGGGATGTTCGGACAGGCGCTCTACATGCAGAAGTGGTCCACCTCGGTGCGCGCCGACATGCTCTCCAAAATCACCGAGCTGCCGCTCAACGTCGCCATCACGATAGACTACCGGGGGTGGGATCAGGCGAAGGCCCGCGAGACGGTGGAAACCTACCTCACCGACACCAAAGTCCAGAAGAGCAGCTACATCCAGAAGCACTCGCAGCGCATGTTCATCACCGACGAGATGCTGCCCTCGGATCTGCGCGACGCCATCGCGAACGCCGAGCTTCTGCGCGGCGATCTCTTCGACCGCCAGCAGAAGTACTGGAGCGTCGCCATGACCGTGCTCGCGTGGGGCGACACCCCCGACGAGCGGGACCTGTTCGTCGAGGAGATCAAGTCCGTCGCGCGCATGTTCAACTGCCGCCTCGCGCCGCTCACCTGCTTGCAGATGCAAGGCTTCCAAGCGGCCCTCGGCACGGGGGCGTCGCGCATCCCCGACGAGTACCGCATGAACATGTGCACCGCGCCGGCGGCGGCGCTCATGCCCTTCACGAGCGTGGAGCTCATGGAGCCCGGCGGCATGTACATGGGCCAGAACCGCATCTCGAAGAACTTCATCTTCTACGACCGGAAGGCCGCCACCTCGCCCAACGGGTTCATCCTGGGCAAGCCGGGGCGCGGCAAGTCCGTCAACGCGAAGTACTTCATCGAAAACGTGCTTCTGTCGGACCCGGATGCCGACGTCATCGTGATCGACCCGGAGCGGGAGTACCTCGGCACCGCGCGCGAGTTCGCGGGCGAGGTCGTGGACGTCTCGGCGAGCTCGGGCACCTACATCAACCCCTTCGACCTTGAGGTCGAGTCGGACGAGGCCCAGCCGCTCGCCATGAAGACCGACGCCATCATCTCCATGGTGGAGCAGATGGCCAAGAACCTCACCGAGCTCCAGAAAACGCTCGTGGACCGCTCGGTGACCATCGCCTACGAGCGGTTCTTCGAGACGAAGGACCCCGCCGACATCCCCACGCTCGTGGAGTTCCACGACATCCTCAAAGGCCAGCCCGAGGACGAGGGTGCGCTGCTCGCCACCACCATCGAGCGCTACATCTCCGGGCAGGCGAACCTGTTCTCCCACCGCACCAACGTGGACACCAGCTCGCGGTTCGTGGTCTACGACGTGCGCGACCTCGCGGACAACATGAAGGGCCTCGCGCTGCTCATCCTGCTCGACGCCACGTGGCAGCGCATCGTGCGCAACCGCGAGCGCCACGTGCGCACGTGGGTGTTCATCGACGAGATGCAGCTTCTGCTCTCCAACGGCTACGCCGTGGACTACTTCGACATGCTCTGGACGCGCAGCCGCAAGTACGGCGCGATCCCCACGGGCATCACGCAGAACGTCGAGCGCCTCGTCAACAACGAGAAGACCCGCCTCATGCTCGCGAACTCCGACTTCCTGCTCCTGCTCGGGCAGTCGGCCACCGACGCCATGGCGCTCGGCGAGGTGCTCTCCCTCTCTGACGAGCAGGTGGGCTACATCCGCAACTCCGGCGTCGGCGAGGGGCTGCTGGTCGCCAACGGCAAGATCATCCCGTTCGAGAACAGGATCCCCAAAAACACGCAGCTCTACCGCATCACCACCACCAAGATCGACGACCTCGCCGCCATGGACGAGGCGGCCCATGGCGGCGGGGAGCCGCTCGGTGCGCGGAAGGAGGCTTGAGTTGGACCTCCTCGAAGGAATGCGCGCCGTCGTCCCCGAGACCGCATCCTCGGGCTTCTCGGTCACCCGCGTGAGCGCGACCGAGGGGTTCGCCGTGCTCAGAGTTGACGCCTCGTCCGCCCTCGGGCTTGGCAGGGTCCTCGGGACCGATTTGTCGTCGGCATTCGATGCCGCGCGCGCCTTCGACGCATCCGAGTGGCTCGCAGCGCCCAAGACGGATGCCCCGGCTGCCCTCGGCCTCGGCAGGGTCCTCAGAGCTGATCTGCCACCGACCTTCGCTGCGCCGGCCTTCGGCACCGCACGCTCTCTTAAGGCGAGCCCGCAGACGCCCGCCTCGGAGAAGGTCACGGCCCCTGCGGCGGTCGCGGCGGAAAGCCACCCGCGCGGCGCGGCCAGGGTGCTTGGCAACGAGGTCGCTCAAAGTTTCGGAGGGTGGCTCAGGCAGCGCCCCAAGGCCGCCTGGGGCTGGCTGCGCGAGCAGACAAGGAGCGCCTGGGAGCCGGAAGGAGACGACCCCTCAGTCGAGCGCGAGGCCATGGGCGACATGGGAGTCGGCGCCTCGGGCGTCCCGAGGGCCTTTGCCGCCGCAGACCGGGCACGCGGGAAGGCAGGGGCTAGGGCCACGGCGCACCTTACCCGCCTCGACGCGCGCGCCGAGGGGTTTGAGACACGTGCGCTGCGCTTGGACGGCAGGGCCGCCGCGCGCGCCGACGATGCCCAACACCTCCTCGAACTCGGAAAAAGCGGGGCGGCCAAGAGGCGCGAGCGCTCGGCCCAGCGCCTGTGGGCCGCCGCGTCCACCTCGCGGGAGAGAGCGCAGACGCTTCGCGGCGAGAAAGGCGGCGTTGTCGGGACGCTCATGCGGTTTCGGCGCGGGGCGAACGAGGCCGCCGCGTCCACCCTGCGCACGCGCGCCGCCTGGCTCGCGCTGCCCATCCTGCTCGTCTCCGCCCTCGTGTTCGGCGTGGCCGGGGCGGCCGTCGCCGGGACCCTCTCTGTCGTCTCGGCCGCAGCGGCCGCAAGCTCCCAGCAAGCCGATGTCGGCTCGCTCTCCGGCGTGGAGGCAGAGGTGGCGCGCTACTTCAGGGGCAAGGGCCTCTCCGACGTGTCCATCGCCGCGATCATGGGCAACATCGCCCAGGAGTCCGGGTTCGACCCAGCTTGCAACCAAAGTGGCGGCGGACCGGGGCGCGGGCTTTTCCAGTGGGAGGTGGGCGGCCGCTTCGAGTCGCTTCTGGCCTTCGCCGCCGCCCAGGGAGGCTCTTGGACCGACGTGGGCGTGCAGCTCGACTTCATGTGGAGCGAGGCCCCGGGCATGTTCGACACCTACTCCGACTTCCTCTACGTCTACGGAACCGGGGCGGTGGCCGGCCTCGGGCAGCATGTGAGTTTCGAGGAGTGGTGCGCCATCGACGACCTCGACTGGGCCACAGAGGCCTTCGAGCGCGTGTTCACGCGCGCGAGCCTGCCGATGATGGACCAGCGGATCGAGTACGCACGCGGCTACCTCGCGCAGCTCAAATCGGGCCTCGGCACGGCCGGCGGGCAGGACTACGCTTCCGCCTCCGCGAGGCAGAGGGCCGTGGCCGACGCCGCTCGCGCCAGCACCTACGGAGTGAACACCGGGTTGTGCCAAGCGTGGGTGTACCACGTTTACGTCGCCGCTGGGATATGCGATGCGACCTCGTGCTGCGCGCACTCCGCAGGAGATGCGTGGATCGTGTCCACCTCGGCCTCCGATATCCCCGTGGGGGCGACCGTCTACGTGTCAAGGTCGGTGGGCGGCGTCGAGTGCGACTGCGGGCGCGACGCGGGGCACGTCGGCATCTACATCGGAGACGGCCAGGTGGCGAGCCGGCGCGGGGGCAATGCGCCCTACATCGAGACGCTGGAGAGCTTCATGGACAACTACGGACTCGGGGGCTACATGGGCTGGGGCTTCAACGGCGGCGTAGACCTTCGGGGCTAGGCGAGCCGCAGGGGAAGCGCAATCAGGAAGGAGAGGAATCGTGAAGCTGTTCGGAAAAGGCGGGGGTCCTTTGACCCCTGCGCAGAAGAAGCTTGCCACCGCCGTGGCGGCGATGGCGCTCATAGTCGCCACGTCCGTGTCGGTCGATCTGGCTCTCTCGCGCCTCGACGCCGAGCGGGCCGAGGAGGCGACCGCCGAAGAGGTGCAGCCCGGACCCGCCTTAGACGAGAAATCCTCGGACCCATCCGAGACCGAGGGAGCATCCGGCGCGGAGGCCGCCGGCGAGGAAACGTCCGGCGCGAAGGCCGGGGCCGACGAGGAGTCCTTGGGCACAGGGGCCGTGTACGAGGGCGACGGCGTGTCGGTGGAGAACCGCGCCGGGCGCGACCTCGACGCCACCGGGCGCGAGATCGCCGACGCTGTGAAGAGCGCCTGCGAGGCGAACGGATTCGACGTCAGCGGTCGCGCGTTCTGGGTCACCTCCGTGGCCGAGGACGGGGCCTACTACATCGTCTCCGGCGTGGAGGGCGCGAGCTACCTGCGCCTCATGCCGCAGGCGGCGGGCGGCTTCTCGGTCATGCTGTTCGGCGACGAGGACTCCTTCAGAAGGCAGCTCGAAGCCGACAGCAGCACGAAGAACGAGGGGGCCAACGGCGGCACGGAGGTCCAGGAAAGCTTCGCGCAAAGCGACCCGGCCGATGCCGCCAAAGGCGGGGCGGCCTCATGAGCGGCCACGACCCCACCTACCGCGTGGAATGGCGCATGACGTTGGACGACCCCGCCTCGGAGAAGGGCGGGCGCGTCGGGTACGCCGGAAGCGAGCTTGCCCGGGCGCTCTACGCCTGGGAAGGACTCGACCCCATCGAGGCGTTCCGAACCCTGCGCGCGCAGACGGGGTGCGCCTCCTTCGGCTTCGCCGTCGTCTGCGAGCAGGACGGGCTTGTCAAGGCTTCCAGCTGCTGGGACGCCGCCCGTGACGCCGCCCGCTTCTCCGTGCGCACCGTCATCTCGGACGAGGACGGGGAATCCCCCTCGGTCCTGTTCGCCGCGCCCGACGCCGAGGAGGCACGCCGCTTCTTCGACGGGCAGGACGCCCGGGCGCTGTACCTCGCGTCCCCCGGTTGCGCGCACGCACGCGTCGAGCTCGTGGACGCCTCGCCGTGCGCCTTCGGCTTCGAGGCCGCCACGGTGAGCGTCCGGGAGTACGGAGAGCGGGAATACGCCGCCTCCCTCGCCGGCGTGCGCGACGCGGTGCGCGAGGGCGTCCTCGACCGCGACGGCATCAAGCGCCTTTTGCATGCAAGCGATGTGGAGGTGGACGACGCGGAGAAGGTGTGCGGGTGCCTATCTGGGCATATGCGCATCTTCGCCGCCGACGTGCGCGGGGAGTCGCCTGCGGCGCTCCAAGCGGATGCCGCGAGGGTCTCGAAGTCGCACGGGCGGCGCACCGTCGCCGATAGGTCGGTCCGAAGGTAAGGAGGAAGGCATGGGTTCCCGAGAGCTCACACCGGTGGAGAAGGTCATGGCCCTCAACAGGCACGCAGTGCTTCCCGATGGCAGCCTGAAAACCTTTTCCCAGCAGTACGGCGAATACTCCTTCGCCAAGGATTCCGGGGTCAAGTCCATGTGGGAGTACACGCCGTTCGTGTTCTCCATGGATTCGTCGGTGTTCGGCGTGCCGCCCCTCTCCGGTATGCCCCTGTGCATGACAAGCGCCTCGGTGAAGCACGTGGTCAGCAAGCACCGCGCCGAGATAGGCGTGCTGGACGCGCTGGCAACCGAGCTCGTCGGCAACGTGCTCGCGTTCCAGGACGCGCTGGATGATTCTGCGTTCTTCTTCGTGCTCGACGAGTACTCGAAGAAGGGCAACCAGTACATCACCTTGGTGCGAGCGAACATCGAACTCAAGAGGGTCGAGGTGAACGAGGTCAGGAGCGTGCACGGCGTGGCCGACCTCGACAAGCTCATAGATCCCGCCCTCGACGGTGGCAAGGACTTCTTCATGAGCGAGCGAACAGGCGCATGGCTGGAAGCGCAGGGGACTCGATTCAGCATGGGCTTGCCAAGCATCTCCGAAGGCACCCGCCAGCGCCTGCTCAGCCTCTATTATACCCGATTCCCCGACCAGGCGACGCGCGAGGACCCCGCAAGGCGCAACGCGCGCGCGGCAAACGTCGCCCGCACTCTGCATGCGGGAGCGGAGACGGGAACCCGAACCGAGGCGCACGACACAGCAAGGAGGAAGAAATGAGGCTCGTCATAGCGGAGAAACCGAGTGTGGCGCGGGCCATCGCCGGGGCGGTGGGCGCGAAATCGAAAGGCGACGGGTACATCGAGGGGGCGGGCTACGTGGTCACGTGGTGCCACGGGCACCTGGTGGACCTCGCCGAGCCGGGCGACTACGAGCAGTGGGAGGGCCCTTGGGACCTTGCGAAGCTGCCCATGGTACCCGAGCGCTGGCTGTGGAGGCCCGCTGCCGAGGAGGGGGCGGCGCGGCAGCTCCGCGTCATCGCCGACCTCACGGCGCGCGCCGACGTGGACGAGGTGGTCAACGCCTGCGACGCCGACCGCGAGGGCGAGGGCATCTTCAGGCGCGTCTACGAGCACCTGGGATGCTCCAAACCGGTCCTGCGCCTGTGGTCGACCTCGCTTGTGGACGAGGCCATCCGCAAGGACCTGGCTCGCATGAGGCCGGGCAGCGACTACGACGGGCTGGGAGATGCCGCCGAGGGGCGCGCCAAGGCCGACTGGCTGGTCGGGATGAACGGCACGCGCGCCTACACGCTCGTCTACGACGCCCGCCCTCCCCTGTCCGTCGGCCGCGTGCAGACACCCGTCCTCGCCATGGTGGCCGCGCGCACGCTGGAGGCGCGGGGCTTCAAGCCCAAGCCCTTCTGGCGCGTGATCGCGCATCTCGACGGCTTCGCCGTGGAAAGCGAGCGATTCGACGCCCGCGAGGAGGCCGACGCCCTGCTCGCCGACGTGCTCGCGCACCCCCGGGCGACGGTCGTCTCCGTAGAGCGCAAGGACGCGGCGGCGAAGCCCCCTCTGCTCTACGACCTCACCAGTTTGCAGCGCGACGCCTCGACCCGTGCCGGCCTCACCGCCGATGAGACGCTCGCGGCTCTGCAATCGCTCTACGAGCGGAAGCTCGCAACCTACCCGAGGACCGACTCGCGCTACATCACCGCCGACGACGCCGACGGGGCGGCGGCCCTCATTCCGCGCATCGCCTCGCCCGGCATCGTGGGCGAGGCTGCGGCGGGGGCCTTCGACCCGTCCCGCGCAGACATCGCGCGCGTCGTCAACGACGGGAAGGTGAGCGGCCACGGTGCCGTGCTGCCCACGGGAGAGCTTGACGAGGCGGCCATGGAGGGACTCACGGGCGCGGAGCGAGCGGTCATGCTGCTTGTGTGTTGCCGGCTGCTCGCCGCCGTCATGGAGCCGGGCATGCGAGCGCACGCGAAAGCCGTCATCAAGATAGCGGGGCTGGATTTCTCCGCGTCGGGCACGTCCGTCAAGGACGCCTCATGGATGGCCGTGGACGACGCCTGCCGCCGCGCCCTCAAGGATCTTGGCGGCGAGGACGGAGCCGAACCTGCATCAGGCATGGTCCCCGAGAACCTTTTCGAAGGCGATGAGCTCAAGGTCGGCGACGCCGAGGTCAGGGAGGGCAAGACCGCCGCGCCGAAGCCCTACACCGACGCGACGCTTCTCTCGGCCATGGAGAACGCGGGGCGCGACATAGAGGACGCCGAGCTCAAGGCCGCCATCGCCGACGACAGCTCGCATTCGGGCGGGCTCGGCACGCCGGCGACCCGCGCCGACACCATCGAGCGCATCATCTCCAAGGGGTTCGCCGAGCGGAAGGGCCGCTCGATCCTAGCCACGGACAAGGGCATCCAGCTCGTGGAGACCGTCGCGGACGGACTCAAGTCACCCCTGCTCACCGCCGAGTGGGAGGCGAGGCTCGCCGCCATAGAGCGGGACGGGGCCAACCTCGGCGAGTTCATCGCCGACATCGGGGCCTACGCGCGCGAGGTGGTGGCCGAGGCCCGGGAGGGCTTCGACCCCGCACGGTTCTCGGCTGCGAGCATCGGGAAGTGCCCGCTATGCGGTGGCGCGGTGGTGCCGACACGCTCCGGCAAGGGCTGGCACTGCGTAAACCAGCGCTCCGTCAAGGACGGGGACGACTGGAAGGAGGCCGGGAGCTGCGTTTTCAGAATCGGCTACGTCGCGGGAAAGCTGCTCACGGAGAAGCAGGCCCGCTCGCTGCTCTCGGGCGGGACGGTGGCCGTCAAGGGCATGAGGAAGCGCGCCGGCGGCACCTTCGACGCCAAGTGCGTACTCGAGCCAGACGGGCGCGTCTCCTTCGTGAGGGAGAAGCGCCGTTCTGGGAACAATCGTAACAGCGGACGGAAAGGTTAGGAGGTGGCCGGATATGGGGTATCCCTCAGCCCGGGCGCGGCGCTACCCGACGCCGTGCGCCTCGCGCTCGTGTCCGGACGGCTCTCTGTCGCCGTCGCACGCTCGGGCCTCACCCTGAGCGAGGTCTCCCAGGAGAGCGGCGTGTCGCTCTCCGCGCTCAGCCGGTACGTGCGGGGCGAGCGGATGGTTTCCACCCATGCGCTCATCGCGCTGTGCCCCGTGCTGCGCGTCTCCTCGAACTGGCTGCTCGGACTCGACCGCCCGACGGCGCGGCACCTGGAGGACGCGATGAGATCGACAGCGCCCGGAGCGTCCGGGCGCTCGAAGGAAAGGAAAGACCATGGGAACTGAACGCAAGCTCCTCAACCGCGAAACACGGAAGAAGGTGAGAGAGGGGACGCGTCGCCTGCTCACGGCCGCGATGGCGCTGGTGTTGGCGCTGGGCAACGTGCTCGGCATGCTCGCACCTGCGGCGGCTTACGCCGACGACGGCTACACCTTCACCTTCGACAACGGCAACTCCGTCTGGGTGAGCTCCGATGGGAGCACCATCACGGGGTACGCCACCTTGTCGGGCAACTGGTACGACACGAGCGTCCCCGTCGGCAGGTACGGCAACATGACCATGCCCGACGGCACGGTGCTCAAGGCCGAGTGCTACGAGGTCTACATCAACAACCCCAACCACGGGGACTACAACGTGCCGGCCAACGGAACCTACCCGTTCACCGCGACGCGGCAGTCCGACGGCGGCTACTTCATCCTGATGCACACCGAGAACGCCGCCCCCGTCCCCGGCGCGCTGTACAACCTGGACAAGGTGCAGCGCACCTACACCACGGCCCACTGGTTCGCCCGGGTCAAGGCAGAGGTGAAGGTTGTCAAGGTCAGCGCCAACCCCTCCATCACGAACGGCAACGACTGCTACTCCCTCAAAGGAGCCGAGTTCACCGTGTACGACAGCAACAACTCCTCCGTCGGCACCCTGACCACCGACGCGAACGGCAACACCGGCACCCTCGCGCTGCTCCCCGGCACCTACACCCTGCGCGAGACCAAGGCCCCCGCCGGCTACCTCAAGGCTGCCGACCAGACTTTCACCGTCACGAACAGCAAGACCCTGACGATCACGGTGGAGGACCCACCTGCGAGCGACCCGATGACAATGGTCGTCGGTAAGTATGACGGTGACAAGACTTATACCGAGCTTCAGGGCAACCTACCACAGGGTTCCGCATCTCTCGCTGGCGCCGAGTTCACTGTCGAGTACTACGATACCCTCGCCTACGACAGCTACGATGCCCTCAAAAGTGCCGGTGTGAAGCCGACCCGCTCTTGGGTTGTTGCCACAAACGAACGTGGATACGCCTCTTTGTCTGCCAGCTATCTTGTCAGCGGCGATGCATTTTATTACGAGAACGGTTTTGTTACGTTGCCTCGCGGCACCGTCGTTGTCTACGAATCCAAAGCCCCCGAGGGCTACATCCTGAACAGCAAGGATGCAAGCTTCCAGAAGATCCAAGAGAACCCGACCACCGGCGTCATCACCTACAACATGCCGGAAGTGCCCGAGAGCGTCATGCGCGGCGGCGTCTCCGTGCAGAAGCGCGACACCGAGACCGGCACCATCCCGCAGGGCGGCGGCACGCTCGAGGGCATCACGTTCTCCATCATCAACGACAACGGGAACTCCGTCATCGTAGACGGCAAGGAGTACGCCAGCGGCAAGGTCGTGGCCACCATCACCACGGATGAGAAGGGGCGCGCCGCCACGGCGGACGATGCGCTGCCCTACGGCAGCTACATCATCCGGGAGACCGCCACCAACGACGCCTACCTCATCACCGCCGGCGACATCCGCGCCACCGTCAGCAAAGACGGAACCGTCTACAGCTTCGTCGCCAGCGACGACATCGTGCGCGGCGGTATCGAGTTCGACAAGCGCGACATCGAGAGCGGCCTTGACACCACGCTGGGCGCCGCCGCCTCCTTCGACGGCACCGAGTTCGAGATCCGCTCCCTCAACGACAACCCCGTCATCGTCGACGGCGTGACCCACAAGAAGGGTGACGTCGTGAAGACCCTCGTCGTCAAGGACGGCCACGTCTCGACCTCTGCGGATCTGCTGCCCTACGGCGACTACTCGCTGAAAGAGACCAAGGCCTCCGAGGGCTACAACCTGAACGGCGCGCTGGTTCAGTTCTCCATCGCCGAGGACGGCGCGCTCGTGAACCCCTTCGCCGGCACCGACGGGGCCGCGCAGAACCAGGTGAAGCGCTCCGACCTTGAGTTCACCAAGAAGGGAACCGACACCGCCGACCGCCTTGCCGGGATCCCGTTCAAGATCACCTCCAACGCCACCGGCGAGAGCCATGTGGGCGTGACGGACGAGAACGGCTACTTCTCCTCGGCATCCTCTTGGAACAAGCACACCGAGAACACCAACGGCAACGACTGGGCGCTTGAGGCGGACGGCGTCATCGACAGCTCAAAGCTCGACATGGAAGCAGGCATCTGGTTCGGCCTCACCACCGAGGGCTGGACGACTGCAGCGGACGACGCACTCGGCGCGCTGCCCTACGACACGTACACCATCGAGGAGCTGCGCTGCACCTCCAACGAGGGATACCAGCTCATCAAGACCTCGGTCGTCGTCAGCCGCGACGGAAAGGTCTACGACTTCGGCACGCTTGACGACGTGATGGCCGAGATCACCACCTTCGCCTACGACGCCCTCGACGGCGACAGCAAAGTCGGCGTCGGCGACGTGACCGTCGTCGACAAGGTGACCTACGCCAGCCTCATCCCCGGCCGCGGCTACAAGCTCGTGGCGGAGCTCCACGACGCCGTCACCGGAGACGCCATCAATGGCGGGGACGGCAAGGCCATCTCCGTTGAGAAGACGTTCACCGCGAAGGAGGCCAGCGGCATCGAGGTCATCGAACTCCCCGTCTCCACCTACGACCTCGCCGGGGACACCATCACGGTCTACGAGAAGCTCTACGATGCCGGCGGCTCCCTCATCGCCGAGCACGCCGACAAGGACGACACGAACCAGCAGGTGACGGTCATCGAGCCCGAGATCGGCACCACCGCCCAGGACGGCGCGGACGGCGACAAGACCGTCTCCACCGATGACGAGGTGACCGTCGTCGACACCGTGGCCTACAAGAGCCTCATCCCCGGCAAGGAGTACACCGTCAAGGGCGCCCTCATGGTCAAGAAGACCGACAAGGAGGGCAACGTCTCCGAGGAGGCGCTCAAGGTGGACGGCAGACCGGTGACGGCTGAGGCCACCTTCACGCCAGAGGCCGCCGACGGCACCGTCAACGTGACGTTCACCTTCGACTCTCTCGCACTCGCCGACGGGGCGCAGCTCGTCGCGTTCGAGACCCTTTACCACAACGGGCGCGTGGTGGCGGCACACGCCGACATCGAGGACCTGCACCAGACGGTCACCGTGAAGACCCCGGACATCTGCACGTCCGCCTACGATGCCGCCGACCTGGACAAGGAACTCGCGGCCGACGACGAGGCGACCATCGTGGACTCCATCGAGTACAAGAACCTCAACCCCGGCAAGGAGTACACCGTCACCGGCACGCTCATGGTCAAGGAGACCGGCGAGCCGCTGGAGATCGACGGCGAACCCGTGACAGGCTCCACCACCTTCACGCCGGAGACCGCCGACGGCACCGTCAACGTGACGTTCACCTTCGACTCGCGCGCGCTCGAAGAGGGCACGGAGATCGTGGTGTTCGAGAGCCTTGAGCGCAACGGCAACGAGCTCGCGGCCCACGCCGACATCGAGGACAAGGACCAGACCGTCATCACGACCCAGCCTCATATCCGCACCACCGCCGTTGACGGCATGGATGCGGACAAGGAGGTCGTCGTCGATGACGAGGCGTCCATCGTGGACACCGTGGCCTACCAGAACCTCGTCCCTGGCAAGGAGTACACCGTCAAGGGCCAGCTCATGGTCAAGAAGACCGGCTACGACGGCAAGGTCTCCGGGGAAGCGCTTAAGGTAAACGACGAGCCGGTCGTGGCCGAGGCCACCTTCACGCCGGAGACCTCCAACGGCACGGTCGACGTGACCTTCACCTTCGACGCCCGCAGCATCAAGGACAAGACAGAGCTCGTGGTGTTCGAAACGCTTGAGCGCGCCGGCGTGGAGCTTACGGCCCATGCCGACATCGAGGACAAGGGTCAGACTGTCATCGTGACCCGCCCCGAGATCGGCACCACCGCCGTGGACGCCCTCGACGGCGACAAGACCATCGTCGTGGACGATGAGACCGTCATTACCGACACCGTCTCCTACACCGGGCTCATCCCCGGCAAGGAGTACACCGTCAAGGGCCAGCTCATGGTCAAGGGCATCACCGACGAGGGCGGCGCATCCGAGGATCCCCTGTTGGTTGACGGCGAGCCCGTCACCTCCGAGACCACCTTCACGCCCAACAAGGCAGACGGCACGGTGGACGTGGTATTCACGTTCGACTCGCGCCTCATCCCCCACGGCACCGAGATCGTGGCGTTCGAGTCCCTGGAGCGTGCCGGTGTGGAGATCGCCGTCCACGCCGACATCAGGGACAAGGCCCAGACCGTCACAGCGGAGCACCCACATATCTCCACCTCCGCCACCGACAGCGTGGACGGCGACAAGACCGTCGTCACGGATGACGAGACCACCGTCATCGACACCGTGGAGTACAAGGGCCTGCTCCCCGGCAAGGAGTACACCGTTTCCGGCACGCTCATGGTCAAGGAGACCGGCGAGCCGCTGGAGATCGACGGCGAACCCGTGACGGGCTCGGCCACCTTCACGCCGGAGACCGCCGACGGCAAGGTCGACGTGACCTTCACCTTCGACACCCGCGCCATCGAGGACGGCACCGACCTGGTCGTTTTCGAGAGCCTTGCGCGCAACGGCGTGGAAATCGCCAACCATGCGGACCTTGAAGACGAGGGGCAGACCGTCACGGTCATCCATCCGACCATCGGCACCACGGCCGCCGACGGCCACGACGGCGATAAGAACGTCATCACCGACAGCGTGACCACCGTCGTCGACACCGTGGCATACAAGAACCTCATCCCGGGCAAGGAGTACACCCTCAAGGGCACCCTCATGATCAAGGGCGAGGATGGCGACGGCGTGATCACCGAAGAACCGTTACTCGTGGACGGCGAGCCGGTGACGGCCGAGGCCGTCTTCACGCCGGAGAAATCCGAGGGTACGGTGGATGTGACCTTCACCTTCGACTCCACCGCCGTGCCCCACGGCACCGAGCTCGTGGCCTTCGAGGCTTTGGAGCGCGTGGGCGTGGAGATCGCCGTCCACACGAACATCGAGGACGAGGGGCAGACCACGACCTCGCACGTGACGGCCATCGGCACCACGGCCACAGACGGCCTCGACGGTGACAAGACCGTCATCGCCGATGCGGAGACCACCATCACCGATGATGTTACCTATAAGGACGCCCTGACCGGTGTCGATTACACCATGGCCGGCCTGCTCATCGACGCCGGCACCGGCCTGCCCATCCTTACCGGAGAGGGCGGCGAGAAGTACAGCCAGTCCGATGTGGCCGCGTTCATGCAGCAGCTCCTCGACGTGCTCGGGCTTTCCAGCACGTATGAGGGCGGCGAGGGCTACCTCGAGGTGCCGCTGTCCCAGGAGACCGAGGGGGACGTCGCGATCTCCCAGAGCATTCGCGTCTTCTCCGACGGCACCTACGAGGTCGTTGACTCCGAGACCGGTATGGACGAGGACGGCCTTGGCTTCGCCAACGTCGGCACCTCCGGCAAGGTCCCCTTCGATGAGCTGACCGAGGAGCAGCAGGCCGCCGTCTCGGATATGGTGGCGATTCCCGAAGCGGGCATCGTGCTCGATTACTCCGGCTGCGGGGAGCTGCCCGCCGGCATCGACATGGAGGCCCTGGGTAAACTCGCCGCCGACAACGCCGACCTCCTCTCCCACATGGTTTACGGAACCGCCTCGTTCACGCCTGAGAAGTACGACGGCACTGTGTCCATCGACTACACCTTCGACGCCAACGCCGTCATCGACCGCATCGGCGGCGAGACGAAGGATATCGTGGTGTTCGAGGTCATGCTCAAGGGCGGCTTCGATGAGGGCAGCGCGCCCGTCATCGTCGCCTCCGAGTGCGATCTCGACAACGAGGAGCAGACCGTCAAGCTCGTTCCGAGCACCATCTCCACCACGGCCACCGACAAGTCGGACGGAGACCATGAGCTGCTTGCCAGCAAGGACTCCGTCGTCGTGGACACGGTGGAGTACGAGGGCCTGATCCCCGGCAAAGAGTACACGCTCAAGGCGACGCTCATGGACAAGGAGGCCGGCGAACCCCTGACGGTGGCCGACAAGACCGTCACCGCAGAGCTCAAGTTCACGCCGAATGCGCAGAGCGGCACCATCGACATCGAGCTCGGCGAGTTCGACACGAGCGAGCTGGACGGCCACGACCTCGTGGTGTTCGAGGAGCTGCACAAGCAGCACCTCGATGCCGAGGGAAGCGCCACCGACATCCTCGTGGCCGAGCACAAGGACATCGAGGACGAGGGTCAGACCGTCACGGTGACGACCACGCCCCCGGGTTCCTTCTTCGGCAAGACCGGCGGCAGCGACCTTGCCGCCCTCATCGCCCTCGCGGTCCTTGCCGCGCTCGCGGGCGGCGCGGCCCTCTACGCGGTGAGGAGCCGCAAGAAGGCCGCCGAGGACGCCGTTTCCGACGGAGATGCGGGAAAGGCCGAGGACGCCTGCGAAGACGCCGACGCTGGCACCGAAGCTGCGAATGCCCCGGATGCATCCGATGACGAGGGCGGTCAGCGATAGATCGGCCAGCTAGAGGGCGGTCCCGCAAAACTCCTGCGGGACCGCCCTCGCAGGAAATGGGGCGAGAGAAACCGTTCGATAAAGGATCGACTGCAAAGATAGGAGCTACAAGATGAAGGATGAAGGAACCTCCAAGAAGGACAAGCAGGATGAAGCAGGCAAGCGAAAAACCTTGTTTAAGAAAGGTGCCGCCGTGGTGGCTGGTCTTGCCCTCGTCGCCGCCGTCGGGTTCGGTGCAGGCACCGCCTTCAGCCCTGCCTCAGTCTCCGATTCCCCCGCTCCCGTGGAAGACGACACCGCTCTCGATGAGCAAGCGCCCACGGGTAAGGAGGTTGTGGACAAAGACGGAGAGGTCATCGGCACGGTTGTCGATGATGGGGAGTGCGAGCACGACTGGACGATGACCTACAAGAGCGTCCACCACGATGCGGTGACGCACACCGAGACGGTGGATCCGGCGTACGACACGAAGACCAGCTACCACTCCGTCTGCAACGACTGCGAGGAAGTCATCGACGGTGTGGCAACGCAGCACATCAAGGACACGGGGCACTCCGGGTACTCCACCAACGTGCCCATCACCGACGAGGTGCTGGTGAGCGAGGGCTACACCCGCGAGGTCACGGACACCCCCGCCTACGACGAGACGGTCGCCGACAAGATGGTCTGCACCATCTGCGGCGAGGAGAGGCCCGTACCCTCGGCAAATGAGGACAACTAGGACAGACGGTCCGCGCCATCGACGCCATTGGGAAGGGGTCGGCTTCTCGCCCCTTCCCGTTCTTTTCGAGAGGGGCGTGCTATGAAACGGAGAACGAAATCCCGCATCGCGGCGGCCACCGCCGTCCTCGCCGCCTTCGCCGCCGTCGCCATCGGCGGGCTCCTTATCTACAGCCGGCTGGCGGTGCGGACGGCCCCGTCGCCGGATGGCACCATGCTCGGCTTCATCGCAACCGGTGAGACACAGACGGACGGGAACGGGTTTCCCGAAGTGGACTGGGAATACTGGCAGGGCGTCAACCCCGACGTCATCGGCTGGATCACCGTGCCCGGCACTGACATAGACTCCCCCATCGTGCAGGCCCGCCCGGACGACCCCGATTACTACCTGAGCCACGACGTGTACCGCAACTACAACCCCCGGGGGGCGGTGTACCTTGATGCGGAGTGCGCGGAGATGGGGCTTGCGAGCCGCAACGCCGTCATTCTCGGGCACCACTACGGCATCGGCGAGGACGTCTCTGGGTTCGGGCACATCAAGCGCTATTCCGACAAGGGTTACGCGGCCGACCACGCCTTGGTCCTCATACAGACCCCTGGTTCCAAGATGGCCTACGGGGTGCGCTTCGCGCAGATCATCAAGGGCTGGGAGCCGGTGAAGCGGACCACCTTCGCCAACGAAGAGGATTACCGGGCATGGTACAGCTCATGCCTAGGCGAGGCGGCGATGGTGCTCGATGCGGAAACCGAGCCGGAGCAGACCGTATCGCTCGTCTCCTGCTCGTACAACTACTGGAGCTGGAACGAGCGCACGGTGGTCGTCAGCAGCCCTGCAAAATAAAAGGGAGGGATGGGCCTCATCCCTCCCGGTCGTTGCAAAGCCCGCTACTTGGTCGCGCCGCAAGAGCAAACATATTTGCCGGTTTCCACCGTCTCATCGTAAGCGTTTTGCACCGTTACGGTTTTCGGTGTGCAGCTCTGGCATCCGTTAAAAAAGTTGTTCATGCTGTGAGAATCCCAATCGCTTTGATTTTCGAACTGCGCATAACAGTTGTTGCACACCAAGACTGTCTTTGTTACAGCGTCGTGATGCACGGTCGTGGTCTGCGCGACCCAGTCGTGGGTGTGCGAAGGCTGCGAGGGCGTGGACGACCCGCCGCCGGAACTGGAGCCACCGCCGTTGGAGCCACCGGAGCCGGAACCGCCGCCCGAGCTGGAACCGCCCGAGTTCGAGCTGCCGCCTGAGTTGGAGCTGCCGCCGGAATTGGTGTTGCCGTTGCTTCCCGGGTTGGAGCTACCGGAACTGGGACCGCCGCTAGAGTTTGAACTACTCGATGAGGACGACGCGTTGCCGGACACGACGGCCTGTTTGTCCTCGGCCTTCTTCTGGTACGTCTGGCGCGCGGCCTCGCGCTGCTCCTCGGGCAGGGCCTCGATGGCGGCCTCGACGGCCTCCGCGTCCTCGGGGTCAACCGTCTCCAACGCGAACTCTATCTTCGCCGCAACCGAATCGTCTCCCTCGTCCTCCTTGGGCTTAACGGAGAACTCCACGGCCTCGGGCAGCTTGTAGGTGGTGCCGTCGGCGAGCGTGGGCAGCGCGGCGAGCTCTGCGGTGTAGTCGCCGGGTGCGAGCTTAAGCACGGGGCTTTCGGACAGGCCCTCCACATCCTCCTCGGTGTAGGCTTCCTTGGCGGCGTCGAACTGGCCCTCGGGCAAAGCCTCGATGGCGTCCTTTGCGCTCATGCCGCCGTTGCCCTCGGGCATGACGGAGAGCTTCGCCGCTTCCTTGCCGTCGGAATCCTTGACAACGAGGGTGAACACGCCGTTTTCGGGTGCCCAGCCCTCGGCCTTGACGGACACCGAGACGGGGCGCGGCTCCTTGGCCAGGCGCTCGGCCACCTCCTTCTCGGCCTGGGCGGCCTTGGCCTTGCCCTCGGCCTCCGCTTGCTCCTGCGTCGCGATCTGCGCCTGCCGGTCGCTGTACCAGGCGGCTCCTGCACCGAGGCCGGCCACGATGGCCAGGCATACCGCCCCGACGGCAACCATCTTCTTCATGTTCCGTTTGGGTTTGCCCTCGGTGTCTCCGCTATCGGCATCGGCTTCAGCGCTTTCGGGTTCGGCAACACCCTCAGAACCGATGCCGTTGGCATCGGGTGCGCCGCTCTCCGCAACCGGGTTCTCTTCAGCAGCGCCGGAACTCTCCGCATCCACCGCCGCCGTCCCCGGCATGACCTGCGTCTCGTCCAAAATCTCGGAGTTACCGCCGTATGCGCTCTCGCTGTTATTGTCTTTCATGCTTATCGCCTCGTTTCGTGCTGTTTTCGATTAGGTGATTATAGTGTCGAATTGCGCTCCTTACCAGGGACGCGCCCTCTTTTCACGCCGTCTTGCTACAGAAAGATCGCGCCGACGGCAAGTCCCATCAGGAATCCCACGAGGATCATCGCCGCGTAGACGACGATCATCCCGCTCGGGCCGTTGTCATCGTAGCTGTAGTTCATGATTAACCTCTTTCGTTTTGCCTGAAGCCATCCGCGTGGGTGATCGCATCGACAACCCATTCCCGCTGCCATCGCCCGAGCCCCCTCACGCGCCGGTTCGGCGCGATCCCCACGGCGACCATGATCTTTCGCGCCTTAGCCTTGCCAATGCCGGGGAGGCTCGCCAGGAAATCCTCGACGCGCATACGCTGGGCCGCCTTGGCATCCAAAGCCGTCTTCGGGGTGATGCGCCCCGCTTTCATGTTCCTCTTGAGTTCGGCGCGCTCCCTACGCGCCTGGTTGGCGATCTCGAGCGCACGAGTGCGCTCCTCGGCGCTCATCGCCGGCAAAGGGCTTCTCATGACATCTCCCTCCTTCATGCCTCACCCCCGGCTCGGTTCGGCGGGCACCAGGTGCAGCGCGTAGGCGTCCCAGAGCACGTCGCACATGGTGTCCCAGAACTCCTTGGAGACGGCCACCGGCTTGCCGGGGTAGTCAAGAAGCCATCCTCGGCATATCCATACCGACATGGCCGCGTACTCGTTGTGGTCGATCTTCTCCATTTCGATGCGCTTCCTGTTCACCACCAGGTAGTGCAGGTACGGGATGAGCCGAAGCTCCGTCCTCGTCATGGGATACCCCGTGCCCAGGCGCATCCGGTACTTCTCGGCCAGCTCGTCGGTCAGGCAACCGCGCAGGCTGCCGGCGTTCTCGACCATCGTTTCCACCATCTTCAACCCACCTTCCTGTGTGGTTTCTTCCAGTACAGCTTCTCGCAGCGCTCCGAGCAGAAGCGCGTCCTCTTGTCGTTCGGCTTGCTGACGGTGACCTCCTTGCCGCAGCGGGCACACGCAAACTTCCTTGGCACGCGCTCGGCGAGTACGGCGGATATCATCCGCCACCTGCACTTCCTGTACCTCGCTTTATTCCAGCACGCCTTCGAGCAGAACACATGATCCGCGTTTCTGAGCTCGAACTTGGCACCGCACATGGGACACGTGCCGGACGAGGGTACCTGGCCCATTTCAACCTCCTTTCAGTCCCTCGTTTCCCGTTTCGGCGCGCCGTTCGCTGGTCTTGCATGCCACGTCCGACCGTGCCCAAGCGGCACGATCTTGGCGACCGGCGTGTTGTGACGGAGCACGACCACCTCCTCGCTGCTGGCTTGGACGTACTTGCAGATGTCATTGAGGCGCCGTTTGGCCTCCGTGATTCCGATGACGTTTTCCATCTTCCACCTCCTCCCGCGTGCTCGTCCCTATCGTGCTTGTACCCAAAGACCCTGAATTGAAACCCTGATTCGGAACTTTTTTCGGATTCGAGGCCGCCCGCCACCTTTCACCGCACCGCATTCGCTCGCCAAGTTTCCTGTTAGAATTAAGCGGGGCGGGTACAATGGCCATGCAGGGAACATGGCCATATGAGCAGATGCCCATGCAACCGGACACCCATGATGGCTGCTTTGGCCGGGACTGGAGGACCGTATGCAGGAGAGAGCGCCCAAGAAGCGCACCGTCTGGGATGACGCCAACTACTTCGACGAGTCGATATTTCGCAGCGAAGCCACGGGGTACTGGATGGAGTTTTCGGAGAGGTTCGACGGCGACCTCTCCGCAGACTCGGGCGGCGGGCAGACCTACCTGCACACCTATGTCGTGAATTGCAAGAACCGGGAGTTTCGACGCGAAAGCAAGACCGTCGAGAACAAATTGTGCCACCTGCCCCTTGTCGGAGTGGGCACCTTCCTGCGCGACGACGGGACCTACGAGGACAAGTCGTTCGTCGTAGAAAACCTCTACCGCGCGCGCCTTGAGGTCGTCAGCTATTACAATCCCTGCTTCCGATGCTGGGACGAGAACGGACGCATGTACATGGCGAGCTACAGCCGCGAGGCATGGGAGGCGGGAGACGACACGGTGAGGAGCTTCTTCGAGGTCCGCCTGCTCAAAAGCGCCGGCATCGAACTTGTCCACTCCCTCGCGCCCGACGACCCCCTGCCCGCCAACCTCCTGTTCACCGACCGTTACAGCGAGATCCCGCGCGCCGCGTCGCGCGTGTACGGCCTACCCGCCACCCAGTGGGAGGGCATGGACACCTGGGAGGGCTTCACCGAGGACGAGATGCGCGCGAACGGCATGCTGCCCGCCGAGCAGGAGAAGAAGGCGCGCCGGTTCTCCCTGTTCGGCCGCAGGAAGAAAAACGCGGTGCCCGAGCAGAACGTGTTCTACATCACCCGGCGCTGAGGGCGTTTGGGATAGGTGACGCGATCCCTGTTTGGCAAGCCCCCTTTCGGCGCGGAGCGCTTGGCCGTATCCTCCATAGCCAAAGTTCCACCGATTTCCATGGAGGGCTGAACCATGCCGGACACCCGCAATGACCCTGGTTCCAGGCAAACCCCCACGGCGGGCGACGCCGAAGGGCTGCTGTCGTGGTTTTTCGACAAAGACTCTCAGGTGATGGCGGCTGCCCGCTACTGGCCGGCGTGCTGGGGCGGGCAGTTCCGCGTGGGCGAGGCGCGCTACGCGACCGAGGAGGACGTGCTCGACGCGCTTTCCGGCCCACTCGACCTCAACCTGTACTACGCCCTGTGCGACTGCGACCGCCTCGGCGGCGCGCTTCCCCTGTCCGAGATCGCCGCGCACGCCGGGGACGCCCCGTGGCTGGCCTCCCGCGCCGCCGAGTACATCGAGCAAGGCGGTGCCGTGTTCTACACCGAGGCCTATCCCGACGACTTCGACGAGTGCGAGCTTGCCGAGCTCGCAAAGGACCGCCCCGACCTCTTCACGGAGGAATCCGTGCGCGAGTACCCCCGGCTTCAGGCGGCCGTAAGCGCCTTGGGCGTAAAGGGCCGCAACGGCGAGGCGGCCAGGCTCGCCAAGCTCCTGAACGAACATCCGCTTTCCACGCTTTCAACGGCGCATCGCGGGATCCCGCGTTAATCCCGCGCGCTGTTGGAAGGGTGGGAAGGGGGGCGTTCGCGTGCGGCGCGGGGGTTCCCGTTTGGCAACCCCCGTTCCTCTTCCCACCTGTCGTGCATACCATCTAAGCCATCTACTCTCGGTGATTGGAGGTATGCCATGCCCCTGTACGTTTTCCGTGGGACCGCCCGGCTCGATTACGAGGAGGCGAAGGCCCTCTGGGAGGCTATCTTCGCATCCTACGATGCGGCCCGCGACTTCGCCAAGAAGGCCTCGGGTGCGCACTCGGGCGAAAACCCCAACGAGAGCGCCCGCGTCACCGGGCCGAGCCTGTAGGGGGAACGTATGGAAAGGGACTTCCGAAGCATCAGGGAGCACGCGCTCGCGGCCATCGACGAGCTTGCGGGCGCAGACGCGGACGAGCTTCTCGACGCGGTCGGCGAAGCGCTTGGCAACCCGTCCATGCCGCCGGCCGACACGCTCCATGCCCTCATCGACCTGCCATCCCCCCTATACGACCGGAAGGCGGCAGACGGCGAGGAGATCTGCGATGTGCGCTGGGTGCGCGATGATGTGGTGGCCGCCTACGAGCATTGCCAGGGCGTGAGGCTTGGCAGAGGCGATGCGGTCGTGGAGGACTACATCGACGCGGTGGTGTCCGACATCGGCGATACCCTGCAGGACCGCTCGACCGAGTTCGGCTACGAGCTGATCTACGATTTCCTACCGGACTTCGATACGTTCGCCAGGGAAAGCGTTGCGGCTGCGGAGAAGGAGCCGTCTGCCCGCAATGCCCGCGCCGCCGAGGCGGCCGCCCGGGCGAGTTCCCATCTGGATGGCGCCCGCGCGCACGCAGCGTCTGCGACAAGACGGCTTTCCTAGGAGGGGCCACATGGACAAGAGCAAGCTCATCGTCTTAAGCGAGCGCACGTCGCGCGGCTGGGGCGAGGACGCGAAAGACGCGCTGATCTACAACCTCGCCAACTCCGAGCTCATTGTCGCAAGCAACTTCGACGCCGCCACGATGAGCTGGAGTTCGGGCAGGTACTTCGCAGACGCAAACGCTGCCATCGCACATTTCCACGGCAACCCCGACCCGCGCTGGTCCATCCCGGGCTGCACCCCCGACGACGTGCTTGGACTCTACGGCGAGGAGCACGGGTTGTCGATAGACGACGCGCGGGGCATCGCCGATAGGGTGAACGCCGCCCTCGGCGCGGACGACGACCTTTTCAGAGACGAGCTCCACCGCCAAGTGACGGGCTACCGGGCGGCGACGCGCCACGCGCAGGAGACGGTCGCGGGAACGATGACGCTCGACTGCAACGGCTACGACTACCTGCTGTGCGCCGACTCGCGCTCCGCGCCGACCGAGCATGCTGGGCGCGCGGCTTCGGAGGAGGCGTTCGCCGTCATCCGCTACTCCACCTCCATGATAGAGGAGGCCATGGCCAAGGAGGGGATACCCCTCACGCAGCCCAACATCGCCTCCGTGCGGGAGCGCCTCGCCAAGGCCCTCATCGAGGACGCGCGCGAAAACGCGCCCATCGCCCTCAGGGAGGCGCTCGCCTACGCCAAGCCAACCCTGCTGCGCGACGCCGCCGCCGGTTTCGCCGCGAAAGCGTCGGCCGAGGATCGCGAGCACGCCCATGTCGCGAGCCTGCGCGCAAGGTAGCCGCCCCGATGCAGAAAGGAGGGTCCCGCCATGCCGTCGACCCCTTACCCCGACCTGTCCCGAACCAGCATGCTGCCCATCTCGTGGGACACCGAAGGATCCAGGGCGCTTGGCGGGCTGCCCTACGCCAAGATGGCCCCGGCCGGCGGCGGGACGGAGCGGGTCTGCCTTGTGAACGCCTCCCTGCTGCCCGCGTCCTCGGCGCAGAGGATGCGCTACGCGCTCGGCGCGTTCGGCCCGTCCATGGTCGCCGACGCGGGGGCCGACGTCCTCGCGATCTCGGCGGGAAGCCCGGCGTTCTCGGCCCTGCAATGGGTCGATCAAGGAATCCGCGAGGCCGCGATGGCCGATCCCGCCGAGAACCCCGCCCGCCTCGGGAAGGCGGCATGGACGGCCTCCCTGCGCGGGAGTCTGCGGAAAAGCGCGCCCCGCGTGCTGCGCCAGATGCCCGATCCCCTGGCCAGCGCGCCGGCCAGGCCGCGCCGAACGGTCCGAAGGACCGCCGTCGCCGAGGGGCAGCTCGGCCTGTTCGACCCGCCGGCAAGCTCCGAGTCCGCCGCGAACGGCGTTGACGAAACCCGAGGCATTGACAATAATGATAGATTAGGGGAGGTTTTATCTAGCTCCCCAACCGCCGTCAACGTAGAAAAGGAGGCAGGCCATGGCAACCTTCGCGACGAAGCGCCCGTTCAGCGGCGTGAGGCAGATGAAATACGAGCAGCTTCTGGAGACGAACCCCGCATGGGTGAAGAAGGCGGACCCCGAGGAGCTGGAGGAGTACCTGAAGCAGGTGGAGCAGCGCTGGGCGGCCCGGACGAGCGAGATCTTGGAGCAGCTCATGGAGCGCAACGACATGGGGCCGGGCAAGACGCATCAGGGCGACCAGTACTTCTTCGACCGCATCGGGATGCTGGAAGAGCAGGCCAAAGAGCAGGCGACGGCCGAGGCGCTGGCCTAGAGGGAATCGAGTCCCAGCGGGCGACCGGACCCCTCGACCGCGCCCGCAAGAACGTCGCGGCCATCCGCATCGCCAAAGCGCTCTTATCCGAGGGGCGCGAGCCTGCGGGCGAGGAGGCCGCGACGCTTGCGGCCTACTCCGGATGGGGCGGTGCCGCCGATGCCTTCCGCGAGAACTACGAGGGTGCGGGACTCCCCGGCTTCTCGCAGGTGAACGGCGAGCTTCGCGAGCTTTTGTCCGAGGACGAGTACGCCGAGGCGCGAGCCAGCACCCTCACGGCGTTCTACACCCCCGCCTCGGTCGCCCGCGCCATGCACGGGGCGCTCGCGGCCATGGGCTTCGGCGCGGCGCGCAAGGGGGCCTCCAAGGCGGACCGCGTGCTGGAACCGGGGTGCGGCACAGGCAACTTCATGGCCGTGTCCGACGCCATGGGGCTCGGGTTCTCCTACGACGGCATTGAGGTCGACCGAGTCTCCGCGACCATCGCCGGCCACCTCCACCCGCTCGACCATGTGGTGAACGCGGGATTCGAGGAGTGCTACGTCTCGTCGGATTCCTACGACGCGGTGGTAGGCAACGTCCCCTACTCCGATGCCATCGCGCTCGACGGCATCGACGGGCGCGAAAGTGTCCCCATCCACGACTGGTTCATCCAGAAGAGCGTGGACGCGCTGCGCCCCGGAGGCGTGGCGATCCTGCTCACGAGCCGCCATACCATGGACAAGGCGGGAGAGGCCGCGAGGCGTTGGATCGCCCAACGCGCCGAACTCGTCGGCATGGCCCGCCTGCCGGAGGAGACCTTCGCGCGGCAAGCGGGCACCGAGGCGGTGTCCGACGTGCTCGTGTTCCGCAAACGGGCCGAGGTCGTGCCCGACCCGCAGGATGCATGGGTGCGGACAGCCACTTTGGACGCGCCGGACAGCTCCTCCGTGCCGGTGAACGCATGGCTGCTCGACCACCCCGAGTGCGTCATCGGGAATCCGACCCTGGAGCTTGGACGCTACGGGTACTCCTACAGTCTCAGAAGCGGCCTTGACGCCGATGAGATTGGCAAGCGGCTCTCCGAGGTGCTGTCGGCCCAGGTCTTAGGGCTTGCGCGCGCCCACGACGAGTTGGGCCGGCGGGCCGAGGAGCCGGTGTGCGCCGTCTTGCCGAAGGACGGCGGCAACGCCCTCGAGTACATGCTGGATGGCTCCGGCCAGCTCTGGTACGGCGACGGGGAGACGGTGGAGGCCGTCGCGCTACCGCCTGCGGACGCCGAGCGGCTCGCCGCCATGGTGCGCCTGCGCGACAACCTGCGCGGGCTGCTTTCTTTCGAGCGAGAGTGCTCTGATGATGCGCTCGTCGGCGAGCGCATCATTGAACTTGACGCGCGCTATGACGAGTTCGTCGGGCGGTTCGGGCGCATCTCGGACAGGAAGAACCGCTCGCTTTGGGGGCAGCGCAGCGACTACAGCATCTCGCTTCTGAGAAACACCGAGGTCACGGACTCCCTCGGACGGTTTGTCTCGAAAAGTGACATCCTCTCCCGGCGCGTTCAGTCCCCGGCGCGGGCACTGCCCGAGCGCGTGGACGACGTCCGGGACGCCCTCGCCATCTCGCTCGACCAGACGGGCGGCGTGGACATGGCCCTTATCGCCCGCCTCTGCGGGATGGCGGAGGCAGACGCTGCCGAGGCGCTCGGGGACGCCTTGGTGCGAGACCCCGACACGCGCAAGCCCCTCCTTGCCGAGGCGTACCTCTCAGGAGACGTACTTGACAAGCTCGACCACGTGGACGTGCTCCTCGACGAGGCCGAGTGCGGCGGGCTGCGCGCACGCCGCGCCGCCTGGATTGAAGTCTGCGGGGTTGCCGGCGTGGAGGAGACGCTTCGCGAAGAGGTCGCCGACGACGGGTTCAAGAAGGAGATGAACAAGGTCGGCGGCGCGTGGAACGCCTTCTGCGACCCACTCCATGCCAAGGTTGCCGTCGACACCGACGCCGCCGAGGAGGCCTCACTCGCCCGGTTCAGGCGGGGCAACTACGGCTGGAGATTGTCCTCGACCGTGATGGGGCTCACCGATGACCTGAAGCCGGGCTGCGTCCTCCTGGATGGCGAGGGGGCTCCGCAAGGGCTCTGGAAGCGGTACTGCTTGGCCGCGCAGATGAGCGACTACCGCAGCGGCGTGTCGATGGCAGCGCAGGTGCAGCTCGTGCGCGCCGCAGCGCTCGCCCCGCGAGATACGGTCTCCGACGAGGCTCTTGCGGCGCTGATCGCCGAGAGGGCGCTTGTCGGAAAGCGAGCCGTTGCCGAGGCGCTCTCCGACATGCTCCCCAACATCGACGTGCCGGGCGAGCAGGCCCTTCTTAACCTGAGAGGCAACGCCGCCGAGAGAAACGCCCTCGCGCTGCCGCTCGCGCGCGCTCTGCGCGAGGACCCCGACGTGCTCGACTACCTGCTGCTCGCCTCCGAGCGGCGCGACAGGCAGGTGGCCGAGGAGGCCGGGCGGCGCGGCAGCTTGGGCTATGGCTACCGCTACGGCGCGGGCGACGATGAGGGGTTTCTTGAAGCCGATGCGGCAGGCCTTGCCTCCTTCAAGCGCGAACGCGATGCGTTCGAGCAAGCACACCCTGTCGAGATCGACCGCGAGCGCGTGGCCGAGCTTCGCTCCCTGCGCACGCGCCTGCGCCAGGCCGCGCCCGCGCGCCTTGAGCCGTCGGAGATAGGCATCGGCCTCGGCGCGCCGTGGGTGCCACCCGCTATCTACTTCCAGTTCGCCGCTGAGACCTTCGGTTTCGCGGCCGCCGCGAGCGCCGGGGCCGCCTCCGAGACGTCGGTGTCGAAGTGGGAGCTCTCCCGCTCCGACGGGACGGGGACCTGGCGCTTCAACCGTTCGGGAGCGCCCGAGCTGATGCCGGACGTGCTGCGCGCCTTCGGCACCGCCGAGATGAACCCGATAGCCCTCATGGAATCCGCCATGAACGGGTCGGTCATCAACATCACCAAGCCCGACCCGAACCCGCCCGCCGACAAACCCGACGCGCGCGTGAAGGACCCCGCTGCGACCGCCGCCGCCTACCGGGCGAGGGAGGTCGTCGACAAGGCGTTCAAGGACTGGGCGTTCGCCGATCCGGAGCGCGCCCGCAAGCTCGCGGACCTCTACAACCGCCGCTTCAACAACCTCGCCCCGCGCCGCTACGACGGCGGCTACCTCACGTTGCCCGGGTCCAACCCGGAGATCCGCCTCCGCCCGCACCAGAGGGACGCTGTGGCCCGCATCCTGCAATCGGACGAGGGCACGCTCGTGGCCCACTCGGTTGGTGCCGGCAAGACCTTCGCAGGGGTGGCAGCCGTCTACGAGGCGCGTCGCATCGGAAAGGCGTCAAAGCCGCTTGTCGTGGTGCCCAACCACCTCACCGAGCAGTGGGCGGGCGACTTCCTGCGCCTCTACCCCGGTGCGCGCGTGCTCTACATGACGAGGTCCGACATGGGCAGCCAGGACGCCACCAGGGCCTTCTGGGGCCGAGCCGCCACGGGTGATTGGGACGCGGTCATCGTGGGGCAGTCGCGCTTCGACATGCTGGGGCTGTCGCATGAGCGCAAGGAGGCCGCCTTGACGCGCAGAATCGAGGAGATAGAGACATCCATCGCCCTTTCCAGAGGCAATGGCAACGACTTCTCCGTCAAGCAGCTGGAGCAGATGCGCAAGCGCGTCGAGCGCCAGCTCGACAAGCTGCGCAGCGGCAACCGCACGGCCGGCGTGTCGTTCGAGGAGGTCGGTTTCGACTTCCTGCTCGTTGACGAGGCCCACGGCTACAAGAACCTCGCCGTCGTCGGGAGGAGCGTGGCGGGCATGTCGTCAACCTCGTCCCAGAAGTGCGAGAACCTCATCGACATATGCGACTGGATGCGCGAGCAGGGAAAAGGCGGCAACATCGTGTTTGCGACGGGCACGCCCGTGTCCAACACCATGAGCGAGCTCTACAATATGGAGCGCTACCTCGCGCCCGGCCTGCTTACGTCACAGGGTGTGTTCTACTTCTCCGACTGGGCGCAGAGCTTCGGCGAGACGATGCAGTCGGTGGAGGTGAAGCCCGAGGGCAAAGGGTTCCAGGTCAAGGAGAGGTTCGCCAGGTTCCACAACCTGCCCGAGCTCATGAGTTCCTTCCACTCCTTCGCCGACATCATGACGGCCGACGACCTTGATTTGGACGTGCCCGAGGTCGTATCGGAGACGGTCGCCATCCCCTGCACCGACGAGCAGCGCCACCTCGTCGAGCTTCTGTCGATGCGCGCCGAGGACATCCGGCGGGGCGGCGTGGACCCTGCGGTGGACAACCTCCTGAAGATCACCTCCGAAGGCAGGGCGCTCGCCCTGTCCCCAAGGCTTATGGAGGGCATCGGCGAGGACGAGGCGTCCTACGGCGGCGAGCAGGGAAAGCTCTCCGCCTGCGCCGAGAACGTGCTGCGCGTGTGGGAGGAGACCGCTGCCGAGCGGGGCGCGCAGCTCGTGTTCTGCGACACCTCGACGCCCGGGAGGAAGGCGTGGAACGTCTACGACGAGGTGAAGGCGCAGCTTGTGGCCATGGGCGTGCCCGAGGGGCAGATCGCCTTCGTCCACGACGCCGGCAACGACCCCAAGCGGCGCGACGAGCTGTTCGAGAGGGTCAACGACGGCGAGGTGCGCGTGCTGTTCGGCTCCACGCAGAAGCTCGGCACCGGCACCAACGTCCAGAAGCGCCTCGCGGCCATCCACGACCTCGATTGCCCGTGGCGTCCCGCCGATCTGGATCAGCGCTTGGGCCGCATACAGCGGCAGGGGAACATGTTCAAGGAGGTGCGCGATTTCCGCTACGTCACCACGGGCACCTTCGACTCCTACCTTTACCAGACCGTCGAGCGCAAGCAGCGCTTCATCAGCCAGGTGTTCACGAACAAGAACCCGGCTCGCTCGGGCGACGATCTGGACGAGACGGTGCTCGACTACGCGACCATCAAGGCGGTGGCGTCGGGCGACCCCGCCGTGCGGGAGAGGCTGCTCAAGGAAAACCGCCTCTCCGAGCTGGAGCTACAGCGGCAGGGATGGGCGCGCGGCGTCGAGGCGGCGCGCGCCGACGCCGCCTGCAAGTACGCGCCGATGGTTGAGACCCTCTCTGCCCGGGCGCGCGAGGTAGCCGAGGACGAGCAGGCCTTCAAGGCCGCCCTCTCCCGCATCCGGAGAGACAACGCGGCCGGATCGGGAGCCTGCGACGTGGAGGTGGGCGGGCGGCGCTTCTTCGAGAAAGCCCCTGCGGTACGCGCTATCCTCGACGCCAGGCTAAGGATGCGCTCCGAGGGAACCTACGAGCTCGGCACCTACTACGGGCTTGGCCTGTCTCTCGATATCGACCGCGAGCTCACGGCGTACCTCGCCGTCTCGGGCGCGCACCGCCATCTGAGCGGCAAGGTCCTCTCCGCTCAGCTGACCGGCTCCGAGACCTGCCTGCGGCAGGCCGAGCGCGTCGTGGAGGGCGTGGCCGAGGGGCTTGCCAAGTGCGAGGAGCGGCTCGCCGGCGCACAAGAGAAGCTCGCCGCCGCCGAGAAGGCCGCGTGCGAGACTTGGGAGTTCCAAGCGGAGTACGACGCGCTCAAGTCCGAGCTCGCGCAGGCCCCCGGCTTGGGGGAGGGTCCCGAGCCGCAGCGCCAAGCGCCCGAGGAGGCCCCCGCCGCATCGTGCGCCGACAACCGCGCCGCCGCCGAGAGGTTCCTAGACGAGACCGCGCCCCGCACCGTTGCCGAGGCGGCTGCGGCGGCAGCACGCAGAAGCCTCTGACGTTGCGCTGCGCATCTCGCAGCAGATGGGCGCGGCGGGCGCTCGTTGTCGGCCCCGTCGATGAGGGCGCGGCGAACTTTTAGCTGGCGTATCCGAGGCCTGAGACGGAGCGAGAAAAAACGGCCTTCTGAAACCGCCTCTGCGGGGCGTTTCGGGGTGCGACCCTAGCCGGGTACCGGACCGGTGCGCGCATGCCCGTATCCGGGCGCTCAGCGCCGCATACGCGAAGTCGGCTCTTTTTCGAGTGTCCGCGCCCCGCAATGGCCCTCCTCTCCGTTTGGCAACCGCCGTTCCCGTCCTCTTCGGCCTCGTGTATGGTGGATGCGTCTTGCGGCATTCCGACGATTGGAGAGAACCATGGCTGGCAAGCGCATCACCACCGAAGAGATCTACGAGAGCAACTTGGGCGCGCTCAAGGGCGCGGTGACCGACCCCGACCTCTGGGCGCAGTGGCTCGCCACCGTGGGCAACCATCCGAAGGAGTCGGCGCTCAACTGCGCCGCCATCATGGCGAGCCCCTACGAGGACACCCGCGAGCTGCGCAACGCCGAGGGATGGGCGCGCTTCGGAGGTTCAATCAAGGAGGGCGAGCCGGGCATCCCGACCGTGCACCGCTCCAAGGCCGGGCACCTGTTCTGCGACATCCTCTACCCTGCGTCGGCTGTGGAGGGGGCGGACGAGAAGCGCTATCGCGGGCTGCCCCCTCAGATCGACCTCGAGGACGAGATCGACGGCCCGGCCTACCTCGCCGCGTGCAAGAAATGGGGCGAGGACATTGCCCAAGCGGGGGACACGGCCATGTACGCCGTGAACGCCCGCTACGGCATCCCCAACGACACCGTGCCTGAGCTCCCCTCGACCGTGCTCCTCGAGGACGCCAAGGCGCTCAACGAGTACTGCCGCGCGATCAAGAACGAGGCCGAGGGGCTTATCTTCCGGCTGGACGCGACCATCAAGGCCGAGCGGCGCAACGCCATCTCGCCGGTGGTGGCCTCGGCGCAGGGCGAAAAGCGCGAGGTCGCCATCAAGGACCCGCTCGCCCCGGCGACCGAGCGCCAGCTCGACCTCATCGCAGACCTGCGCGCCGCAGGCGTCGTGAGCGACGAGGACGTGGCCACGCTCGGCGATAACCCCACCAAGCAGGACGCTTCCACCCTCATCGGCATGTACAAGGACGACCCGGGATTCGAGCGCGTCCAAGAGGCGCGCCGCGCCGCCCGCGAGGCCGCTGTCAAGGACCCGCTCGCCCCCGCGACTGCGCGTGAAGCTGCGGCCGAGAAGGACGTCGCGCCGCAGCCGGTGCGCGACGCACCCTCCCCCTCCCCGGAGCGCAACCCCTCGTCCATGAACGACGCCGCCCGTGCCTTCGCCAAAGTTGCATCCGCAAACAGCGCCCACGGCGCGGCCGAGTCCCAAGGGGTGCTTCAGATGTAGCGTTGCCGGCCAGCTAAGGCCAAAGAAGCAGCGATGGCGGATGCACGACACAAGAGCCGATCCTTTTGGGTCGGCTCTTGTTTTAGCGTAGACCTCTTTCGGCTACGGATGGTGTTTCGGAAAATGTGGCGTATAATAAGTGGTGCGTTTTTGAACTATTCGCATCCAGGAGGTGCCGTGAAAAGCATCGAGGCGGTCAAGCTGCTGCACAAGTGGGACAAAAAGAAGCGGTGCCTTTTCCGTTCGCGCGAACTCGGCCTGATCTTCAACGAGCAGGGCAACACCCTGCGCTCAACACTGAGAAGGCTCATCGAAGACGGGGTGCTCGTGAAGGTTGCGCATGATGCGTACCTCTACGCCTTCAACCATCTGGACCGAAGCCTTATCGGGGAGATCGCCGTGTTCCTGCGCCCTGGCGAGTTCACCTACGAAAGCCTTGAGTCCGCCGCATCTCAGTGGGGCGTCATCTCCCAAGTCCCCCTCGGGCGGGTCACCTGCGTGACGACCGGGCGCGCCGGGGAGGTCTCGACGCCTTTTGGCGTCATCGATTACGAGCATACAGACGACTTCTTGCCGGATCTCGGCGGGTTCGTGGTAGACAGGACGGAGTTCAACGCGCTGCCCATCGCCACCAAGCAGCGCGCCGTCGCCGACCTCGTGGCGCATGATCGAAGCACGGAACTGATCGACTGGAAAGAGGTTGACGATGAAGGGTAAGTTTCGGGAGGTAGAACGAGTCCCAGACAAGTCAAAGGAGGCTGCATATGGCACCCGCTAGAATGAGGGTGGGCGATGTGGCTGCTATCGACGGCGACCGCGAGAACGCCTACAACCAGTTCTTGGACGACTACCTCCACGCTGGCGACGCCGAGCGCACAGCTATGGTACATGAGCAGCCTCCGGCATCTGGCGATCCTATCCTCGACGCGAGGATAGCCGCCCTGGTTGAGCTGCTGTCGCACACGTACTCGCTCGAAGTGCCCGATTGGGTCTACCAGCCGTCTTACTACCTCGCCGAGCCCGTCTGGGCGCTGCCAGGGGTGTGCGGCCGGGACGAAAATGCCCGTCGGTACTTCGAGGGTACGACCTGCGACGAATTCAAGAAGAGGAACCTGATGCTCGGCGACAACCTGCTGGGGAGGTGCTAGCGATGGTGTCACATGGGAAAGACCGCTTTCCATTGACGATGTAGCGGCGATGGTTGCCGGACAGATCGGACAGCTTACGCCGATGGATGAAGAAACTGCCGACCTGTTCAAGCAGTTGGCAAAAAAGATGATGAAAGGAATAGAATAATAGC